>NZ_AP024660.1:2727338-3054676 GCF_019977395.1 Arthrobacter sp. NicSoilC5
TTTAGCCTGATCCGCGTTCGCTCGCCACTACTAACGGAATCACTATTGTTTTCTCTTCCTGCGGGTACTGAGATGTTTCACTTCCCCGCGTTCCCCCCACGCACCCTATGTGTTCAGGTACGGGTCACCAAGTCACTCGCGCGCTTGGCGGGGTTTCCCCATTCGGACACCCTGGGATCACAGTCCGGTTATCGACTCCCCCAGGCTTATCGCAGATTCCTACGTCCTTCTTCGGCTCCTAATGCCAAGGCATCCACCGTGTGCTCTTAAAAACTTGACCACAAAGATCAAAAACATTTTCGAGAGAACCACGAAAACTGTCCCGCGCACCCAAAGGCACACGAACCAGATCCAGGTTCATTTATCTTGGAAATTGCTTCTTATACAAGATGCTCGCGTCCACTATGTAGTTCTCAAACAACAACCCCACACCACACACCCCACACACACGTGCGTGGACCGTCATGGCAGGGAAACCAGAAACAAACAAACCCACCAGAACACCACCCACACCCCGAAAGGCGAAGACAGCGAACCCGTGGTCCTGTTGCCTCAGGACCCAACAGTGTGCCAAACACGAAAACCACCACATCACCACGCCCACCGTTCCAGAACCACCAGGGTTCGTACTAGGAAAAGACACGACAACACAACGGCCGCTATTTGTTGATATTCCACCCATGAGCACCCGCCGCAGGACAATCGCCTGCGCAACGGGCTTGCTTCCTGACAACCCCCACACCCGGACATACATCCAGGCCGGTTGTTGTAGGTGCTCCTTAGAAAGGAGGTGATCCAGCCGCACCTTCCGGTACGGCTACCTTGTTACGACTTAGTCCCAATCGCCAGTCCCACCTTCGACAGCTCCCTCCCACAAGGGGTTAGGCCACCGGCTTCGGGTGTTACCAACTTTCGTGACTTGACGGGCGGTGTGTACAAGGCCCGGGAACGTATTCACCGCAGCGTTGCTGATCTGCGATTACTAGCGACTCCGACTTCATGGGGTCGAGTTGCAGACCCCAATCCGAACTGAGACCGGCTTTTTGGGATTAGCTCCACCTCACAGTATCGCAACCCTTTGTACCGGCCATTGTAGCATGCGTGAAGCCCAAGACATAAGGGGCATGATGATTTGACGTCGTCCCCACCTTCCTCCGAGTTGACCCCGGCAGTCTCCTATGAGTCCCCACCATCACGTGCTGGCAACATAGAACGAGGGTTGCGCTCGTTGCGGGACTTAACCCAACATCTCACGACACGAGCTGACGACAACCATGCACCACCTGTAAACCGACCACAAGTGGGGGACCTGTTTCCAGGTCTTTCCGGTTCATGTCAAGCCTTGGTAAGGTTCTTCGCGTTGCATCGAATTAATCCGCATGCTCCGCCGCTTGTGCGGGCCCCCGTCAATTCCTTTGAGTTTTAGCCTTGCGGCCGTACTCCCCAGGCGGGGCACTTAATGCGTTAGCTACGGCGCGGAAAACGTGGAATGTCCCCCACACCTAGTGCCCAACGTTTACGGCATGGACTACCAGGGTATCTAATCCTGTTCGCTCCCCATGCTTTCGCTCCTCAGCGTCAGTTAATGCCCAGAGACCTGCCTTCGCCATCGGTGTTCCTCCTGATATCTGCGCATTTCACCGCTACACCAGGAATTCCAGTCTCCCCTACATCACTCTAGTCTGCCCGTACCCACCGCAGATCCGGAGTTGAGCCCCGGACTTTCACGGCAGACGCGACAAACCGCCTACGAGCTCTTTACGCCCAATAATTCCGGATAACGCTTGCGCCCTACGTATTACCGCGGCTGCTGGCACGTAGTTAGCCGGCGCTTCTTCTGCAGGTACCGTCACTTACGCTTCTTCCCTACTGAAAGAGGTTTACAACCCGAAGGCCGTCATCCCTCACGCGGCGTCGCTGCATCAGGCTTGCGCCCATTGTGCAATATTCCCCACTGCTGCCTCCCGTAGGAGTCTGGGCCGTGTCTCAGTCCCAGTGTGGCCGGTCACCCTCTCAGGCCGGCTACCCGTCGTCGCCTTGGTAGGCCATTACCCCACCAACAAGCTGATAGGCCGCGAGTCCATCCAAAACCACAAAAGCTTTCCACCAACCACCATGCGATGGAAGGTCATATCCGGTATTAGACCCAGTTTCCCAGGCTTATCCCAGAGTCAAGGGCAGGTTACTCACGTGTTACTCACCCGTTCGCCACTAATCCACCCACAAGTGGGCATCATCGTTCGACTTGCATGTGTTAAGCACGCCGCCAGCGTTCATCCTGAGCCAGGATCAAACTCTCCGTTGAAAACAAACAGACACAACCAAAACCACCGGAAATAACGGTCATAATGGCTGCACAAAATTTGAAACCAGCTAAAAACACCAAACCACACCACAGGGGCGGCACGATTCGGCAAATTCAACCAATTACATACATAATCGGTATCAACAAACTTGGCACACTATTGAGTTCTCAAACAACAGACACACCCGGCACCACCCAAACCAACGTTCAGGATCGCTCCGGAGCAACTTTTCAAACTTACCCGATCCCACCCGGCTTTGCAAACCACGTTTCCGTGACCCAAAACCTCCAGGATCAGCCCCCACCCACCAACAGCACGCACAAAAAGCGAACCATTTTCCAGGCCGTTCAAAAAGGGGGGTTGGCCGCTATTTTTCCGCTTCAGCGGCGGCGACTCAGAAAACAATACCCGCACACAACCCCCACCGCAAATCGAACCAAACCGTACCCCAGGGGCCTCCTAAACCCCGGAATACCGCGGTTTTTGGTTGCTTAGGCGGGGCTCCGGCGCCAGTTTGCCGGCTTTATGGAGTGGCTCACATCTGCTGCAGGCCGTTCCCAGTTACCCGGAGGACCACGTCGAAGGCCGCCGTCCGGGGCTTCAACCGGTATGGCTCCAGCACGCCAGGCCCGCACGCTGCCGTCCCCACACCCCTCATGGCATGGTCAAGGTAGATGTAGGTGCGCCCGTCCGGAATGAGATCGGGCCTGTGGGTGGCTGCTGCCAGGGCCTGCATGCTGTATGGCCGGACTGTCAGCGCAAAGGGCGCGCCGCAAACGTGCAGCTCCCTGCCACCCGCGCTCAACACCGCGGACCGCACTCCGGACCGGGCCCCCGACTCCTGGGGGCGGACGTACTCCACGTCCAGGCCGGCAAGGGGCAGCTCGAACCATCCTGTCCGGGTGCCCTGCCCGGTGTCCGGGTAACTCTGGTGCGGGCCCTGGCCGAACCAGCCCACGGTGGTTGTCCCGGCGCCCAGCACAAGCTCCAGCCCGATCCGAGCCCACTCCACCTCAAAGCCGGCGTTGACCCACTCCCCTACCGGCGTGACATGGGTCCGCAATGCCAGGGAGCCGGCCCCGCTGGTCCACTCATAGTCGACCAACACTCCGAACTGCTTGTCCGCCGCCCCCATGCGCGTGCTGACGCGAAGGTGCTCGCCGCCGTCGGGCGTTGTTTCGGCGCTGATGCCCAGCAGGCGGGTGTGCAGCCGGTCGAGTCCCGCCTCCTTCCACTGGGTGGCAAGGGGCCGCTCGTCCGCGCTTCCCCACTCCCGGCCAAGGTCGTTGTCCGTGGGTGCCCACCACAGGACCAGGCCCAGCTTTTCCACGGGCAGGCCCCCGATGCAGGTGGGCATGCCGGTGGCCCGGTCGAATACGGCAGGACCCAGCCGGAGTTCCTGGTCGGTGACGTCAACCGGTTCTTCGGCCGGCGGCATGGCGGGTGGCTGCACCGCCCTGACTGCCTGCCCCCACGCCACCTCATGGCCGGCAGCAGCCCAGGCAGTGTCCGAGGCAAGTACGGCACTGACCGTGAGTACGGCCGGCTGGCTCTCCGGCAGGCCCGCCACATACCGGGCCACCTCTGCCGGCAGCTCCACGACGGCCTGGGACTGCGGTGCGAGCGGCGGAACTGCCACCGATCCCTCCAGCTGCGTGCCGCCGTCGTCCTCCACCTTGTATTGGAACCGCAAGGCGGATGTGTCGGCAAAGTCCTGGCCGTTCCGCACGGTGAAGCCGGCCCAGGAGTCTGCCACCCCGATGTGCAGCGGTTCAATCACCTTCTTGAAATCCAGCAGGCCGGGGCGGGGGTTGCGGTCGGCATCCACCAGCCCGTCCGTGACGAAGTTCCCGTCGTGGATCTCCTCACCGAAGTCCCCGCCATAGGCGAAGTGGTGGCCGCCGCCAGGGGAGGGGACGGTGATCCCGTGCTCAAGCCACTCCCAGACGAAGCCGCCCATAAGCCGGGGATACCGTTCGAACAGCTCCTGGTACTCGCTCATGCCGCCAGGCCCGTTGCCCATGGCGTGGACGTATTCGCACAGCATGAACGGCATGGCGCGGCGCCGCGCATCGAGTGCGGCATCCTCCAGGGCCGGTTCAATGCCCCGCCCGATGAGCTCCGTCTCGGCCTGGCTGGCGTACATCCGTGAGTAGACGTCCACGTCTGGCGAGGACCAGTCACCTTCGTAGTGGATGGGACGCGACGGATCACGGTCCTTGGTCCAGCGCGACATGGCCGCCAGGTTCCTGCCGGTGCCCGCCTCGTTGCCCAGCGACCACATGATCACCGAAGGATGGTTTTTGTCGCGCTCCACCGTCCGCTGCATCCGGTCCACCAGCGCAGCCTCCCACCGCGGATCATCGCTGGGGTTTTGTGCCCAGCCGGCGCTGTGGAAGCCGTGCGTTTCCAGGTCGCATTCAAGGACGACGTAAAAGCCCAGCCGGTCCGCCAGCGCAAGGAACTCGGGGTGCGGCGGGTAATGCGAGGTCCTGATGGCATTGATGTTGTGCTGCTTCATCAACCGCAGCTCGGCCTCCACCACATCCCGCGGCACCACGCGGCCAAGCCGGGGGTGGTGCTCGTGGCGGTTTACGCCGCGAAGCAGGATCCGCCGGCCGTTCACTTTGAACTGGGCGTCCTCGATGGTGATGCTCCGGAAGCCCAGCTGCAGCGAGACAGTCTCGCCGGGGGTGCTGACAGTGGCGTCGTAGAGGCGTGGGATTTCAGCGGACCAGGGCTCCACGCCGGGGATTTGCTGCTCCACCCCGGCGGCCAGCTCGAGGCCAAGTTCCGGAACGCGGACGACGGCGTCAATCGCCTGCCCCGAGCGGGTCACCTCAACGCGGAGTGAGCCGGCGCCCGTTCCCGGGTGGTAGCCCGCGTGGACAAAGACATCGTCGATCCCCTGCGCCGGCCGGCCCTGAAGCGTTACGTCCCGGAAGATGCCCGGGAGCCACCACATGTCCTGGTCCTCCACGTAGCTTGAGGCGGAGAACTGGGCCACCCGGACCGCCAGGGTGTTGGTTCCTTCCACCAGGACGCCGGAGACATCGAATTCGTGGGCCAGCCTGCTCCCGCGGGTAGACCCCAGTTCCACCCCGTTCAGCCACACGGTCCCGGCCGAATCGATGCCATCGAACCGGAGCACGGCGTGCGGGAGGAACTCCGGGCCTGCCTCAAAGGCCACCAGGTGGTCGCCGATGGGATTGGCATCCGGCACGTGCGGGGGTTCCACCGGGAAGGGGAACTGGACGTTGGTGTAGGCCGGAGAGCCGTGGCCATGCATGTTCCAGCTCGAGGGGACGGGAAGGGCAGTGAACCCGGACAGCCCGTTGCCGCGCTGCCACCCGTCGTTGGGTGCGGTCCGGATGCCGGGGCTCAGCCGGAACTGCCATTCCCCGTTCAGTGAGAGCCTGGGTGCGTCGGATTCGAGGTGCGCCCGCGCTGGAAGGCTTCCCCGCCCCGGTGCCGGCGAGGCCAATTCCCTGGCCTCCGCGGCACCAAGCTCCAGGAAGCGGGAGGGGGCCGTGGCTGTGGCGGCGGAGCCGTAACCGGCAGTTCCGGCTCGGTTGTGCAATGGCATGTGTCTTCCTTGGCGGGGAGGAGTACGGTACGTGAACGTTCACGGTGCTGCAGAAGAAGCCTAACCGTTCGATTTCCATTTGAGTAGGGGTCAGGCGGACTGCCGGAGGACAAGCTGATGCCGGAGGGTCAGGAAGGCCTCGGGGCTGCGGTCCTGGACTGCGCCGGAAAGCAAGCTGTCCACGAGTCCGACGGCGGCGCGGCCCACCGCGTGAAGGTCCAGCGAGAGGGTGGTCAGCTCAGGGGTGAGCAGCTCCCCGAGTGGTATCCCGTCCATGCCGATGACCGGACAATCGTCCGGGGCAGACCTGCCAGTTCCCTGGAGCGCCTTCAGTGCGCCTGCTGCCATCAGGTCGTTGAAGGCGAGAATGCCGTCGACGCGCCCCCCGCTCGTCAAGAGCAGGGCGATCGCCGATTTGGCAGCGGCCGCGGACGGCTCCGCCGGCAGGCGGGTGAGGTGCACGCCTGCCTCTTCGGCCTCGGCCGCTGCTGCCGCGCTGCGGCTGCTGGCGTTAGTGCCTTGGTCCGAGTCCAGGAAGATGATGTTCCGGCAGCCCCGGGACGACAGGTGCCTGAGGGCGAGCCGGGCAGCGTGACGGTAGTCGAAGGCGATTCCTCCGGCGGTGTCCGTGCCCGGGTAGTCGATGGCGACGACGGGGCGCCGGCCCATCAGCGCCTGCGCTTCATCGGGGTGCGGCGCAAGGTAGCCGATCAGCGCATCCACCTGGGGCGCAAGCCGGGCAGCGGCAGTTACGGCGCTGCCGGTGCCATGGCCGTAATCGTCCATCACCACGTTCCAGCCACGCTCGGTGGCAGCCTCCACCACGCTGGAGGCGAAGGCCGGAAAATACGGGTTTGTCAGGTCCGGGATGGCGAGTCCTACGGAAGTCCGGGCGCCCTGCACCAGGCCCTTCGCAAAGCGGCTGGGGATGTACCCCATTTCCGCCGCAAGTCCCTGGACCCGTTCCCTGGTTTCCTGGCTGATGCCGGCCATGTCATTCATGGCGCGGGTCACGGTCTGGCGTGATACACCGGCTGCAGCTGCCACATCCAGGATGGTGGCCCGCTTGCCCCTGGGTCCTTGGATCTGGGGGGTCATAGACGGTAAGTCTAGGCGGCTGAGCCACATGCGCCAGTAAATGTGGCTGGTGAGCGCGGGTTTTGGGGACCGTACCTGATGGAGCAGCCCAAGAATGTTTTGTTTGTTAAATGTGGGAGGCCCCAACCGTGTGGTTGGGGCCTCGACCATTAATAGTTGTTCCGGCGGTGACCTACTCTCCCACACCCTCCCGGGTGCAGTACCATCGGCGCTGTGGGTCTTAGCTTCCGGGTTCGGAATGGGACCGGGCGTTTCCCCCACGCTATGACCGCCGTAACCCTTGTACCCGAACCCCGCAGGGGGTTGGGAAGTCTTGTGGTTACAACATCCCTGCCCGCGGGCAGGGGGTGGTGTTGTATTCAATTGTTAGGTTCCGCCAACAGGGTTGTTGGTTGGGAACCACATAGTGGACGCAAGCAGAATGTTTTTCTGTGTGGTGTAAGTTATTGGCCTATTAGTACCGGTCAGCTTCACGAGTCGTTAGTCCTCGCTTCCACATCCGGCCTATCAACCCAGTGGTCTGGCTGGGGGCCTCTCACACATAATGTGTATGGAAATCTCATCTTGAAGCGAGCTTCCCGCTTAGATGCTTTCAGCGGTTATCCCATCCGAACGTAGCTAATCAGCGGTGCACTTGGCAGTACAACTGACACACCAGAGGTTCGTCCGTCCCGGTCCTCTCGTACTAAGGACAGCCCTTCTCAAATTTCCTGCGCGCGCAGCGGATAGGGACCGAACTGTCTCACGACGTTCTAAACCCAGCTCGCGTACCGCTTTAATGGGCGAACAGCCCAACCCTTGGGACCTACTCCAGCCCCAGGATGCGACGAGCCGACATCGAGGTGCCAAACCATGCCGTCGATATGGACTCTTGGGCAAGATCAGCCTGTTATCCCCGAGGTACCTTTTATCCGTTGAGCGACGGCCATTCCACAATGTACCGCCGGATCACTAGTCCCGACTTTCGTCCCTGCTCGAGATGTCTCTCTCACAGTCAAGCTCCCTTGTGCACTTACACTCGACACCTGATTGCCAACCAGGCTGAGGGAACCTTTGGGCGCCTCCGTTACTTTTTAGGAGGCAACCGCCCCAGTTAAACTACCCATCAGGCACTGTCCCTGACCCGGATTACGGGCCGAAGTTAGATGTCCAAAGTGACCAGAGTGGTATTTCAACGATGACTCCACCCGAACTGGCGTCCGGGCTTCAACGTCTCCCACCTATCCTACACAAGCCACTCCGAACACCAATACCAAACTATAGTAAAGGTCTCGGGGTCTTTCCGTCCTGCTGCGCGTAACGAGCATCTTTACTCGTACTGCAATTTCGCCGAGTTTATGGTTGAGACAGCGGGGAAGTCGTTACTCCATTCGTGCAGGTCGGAACTTACCCGACAAGGAATTTCGCTACCTTAGGATGGTTATAGTTACCACCGCCGTTTACTGGGGCTTAAATTCTCAGCTTCGCCGTGAGGCTAACCGGTCCTCTTAACCTTCCAGCACCGGGCAGGAGTCAGTCCGTATACATCGTCTTGCGACTTCGCACGGACCTGTGTTTTTAGTAAACAGTCGCTTCCCCCTGGTCTCTGCGGCCCCGATCCCCTCCCGGACGCGAAGTCCGTTCAAGGTTGGGGCCCCCCTTCTCCCGAAGTTACGGGGGCATTTTGCCGAGTTCCTTAACCATAATTCTCTCGATCGCCTTAGTATTCTCTACCTGATCACCTGTGTCGGTTTGGGGTACGGGCGGCTAAAACCTCGCGTCGATGCTTTTCTCGGCAGCATAGGATCACCAAATCCCCCCAAACGGGGGTCCCATCAGATCTCAGGCTATATGAGTGGCGGATTTGCCTACCACTCGCCCTACATCCTTAGACCGGGACAACCATCGCCCGGCTCGGCTACCTTCCTGCGTCACACCTGTTAATACGCTTGCCTCCCAGGATCAGGTCCCGCGCTCCACCAAAACCCTTCACCCACAAGGGGTGTCAGGCAGGTCTCGGGCGGTTAGTATCCCCTGTTCAACATGGACGGTTTTTCGCCGGTACGGGAATATCAACCCGTTGTCCATCGACTACGCCTGTCGGCCTCGCCTTAGGTCCCGACTTACCCAGGGCAGATTAGCTTGACCCTGGAACCCTTGATCATTCGGCGGACGGGTTTCTCACCCGTCTTTCGCTACTCATGCCTGCATTCTCACTCGTGTAGGCTCCACCGCTGGTTTACACCGCGACTTCACTGCCCACACGACGCTCCCCTACCCATCCAGACGCCTGAACCACAAGGGCTTAGCTAAATATCTGAATGCCACAACTTCGGCGGTGTACTTGAGCCCCGCTACATTGTCGGCGCGGAATCACTTGACCAGTGAGCTATTACGCACTCTTTTAAGGGTGGCTGCTTCTAAGCCAACCTCCTGGTTGTCTGGGCAACTCCACATCCTTTCCCACTTAGCACACGCTTAGGGGCCTTAGTTGGTGGTCTGGGCTGTTTCCCTCTCGACTATGAAGCTTATCCCCCACAGTCTCACTGCTGCGCTCTCACTTACCGGCATTCGGAGTTTGGCTGACGTCAGTAACCTTGTAGGGCCCATTAGCCATCCAGTAGCTCTACCTCCAGCAAGAAACACGCAACGCTGCACCTAAATGCATTTCGGGGAGAACCAGCTATCACGAAGTTTGATTGGCCTTTCACCCCTACCCACAGCTCATCCCCTCCATTTTCAACTGAAGTGGGTTCGGTCCTCCACGACGTCTTACCGTCGCTTCAACCTGGCCATGGGTAGATCACTTCGCTTCGGGTCTAGATCACGCCACTCACACGCCCTATTCAGACTCGCTTTCGCTACGGCTGCCCCACACGGGTTAACCTCGCGACGTAACACTAACTCGCAGGCTCATTCTTCAAAAGGCACGCCGTCACCAGAATCAGACTGGCTCCGACGGATTGTAAGCACACGGTTTCAGGTACTGTTTCACTCCCCTCCCGGGGTACTTTTCACCTTTCCCTCACGGTACTGGTCCGCTATCGGTCATTAGGGAGTATTTAGGCTTATCAGGTGGTCCTGACAGATTCGCACGGGATTTCTCGGGCCCCGTACTACTTGGGATACTCTCACAGGCGGTACAAACACATTACGGTTACGGGACTAACACCCTCTCTGGCCGGCCTTTCAAAACCGTTCACCTATGCGCGCACATCACACCCCACCAGCCCGGCAGAACTGGTATGGAAAGTCCCACAACCCCGACCATGCAACGCCCGCCGGCTATCACACATGGAACGGTTTAGCCTGATCCGCGTTCGCTCGCCACTACTAACGGAATCACTATTGTTTTCTCTTCCTGCGGGTACTGAGATGTTTCACTTCCCCGCGTTCCCCCCACGCACCCTATGTGTTCAGGTACGGGTCACCAAGTCACTCGCGCGCTTGGCGGGGTTTCCCCATTCGGACACCCTGGGATCACAGTCCGGTTATCGACTCCCCCAGGCTTATCGCAGATTCCTACGTCCTTCTTCGGCTCCTAATGCCAAGGCATCCACCGTGTGCTCTTAAAAACTTGACCACAAAGATCAAAAACATTTTCGAGAGAACCACGAAAACTGTCCCGCGCACCCAAAGGCACACGAACCAGATCCAGGTTCATTTATCTTGGAAATTGCTTCTTATACAAGATGCTCGCGTCCACTATGTAGTTCTCAAACAACAACCCCACACCACACACCCCACACACACGTGCGTGGACCGTCATGGCAGGGAAACCAGAAACAAACAAACCCACCAGAACACCACCCACACCCCGAAAGGCGAAGACAGCGAACCCGTGGTCCTGTTGCCTCAGGACCCAACAGTGTGCCAAACACGAAAACCACCACATCACCACGCCCACCGTTCCAGAACCACCAGGGTTCGTACTAGGAAAAGACACGACAACACAACGGCCGCTATTTGTTGATATTCCACCCATGAGCACCCGCCGCAGGACAATCGCCTGCGCAACGGGCTTGCTTCCTGACAACCCCCACACCCGGACATACATCCAGGCCGGTTGTTGTAGGTGCTCCTTAGAAAGGAGGTGATCCAGCCGCACCTTCCGGTACGGCTACCTTGTTACGACTTAGTCCCAATCGCCAGTCCCACCTTCGACAGCTCCCTCCCACAAGGGGTTAGGCCACCGGCTTCGGGTGTTACCAACTTTCGTGACTTGACGGGCGGTGTGTACAAGGCCCGGGAACGTATTCACCGCAGCGTTGCTGATCTGCGATTACTAGCGACTCCGACTTCATGGGGTCGAGTTGCAGACCCCAATCCGAACTGAGACCGGCTTTTTGGGATTAGCTCCACCTCACAGTATCGCAACCCTTTGTACCGGCCATTGTAGCATGCGTGAAGCCCAAGACATAAGGGGCATGATGATTTGACGTCGTCCCCACCTTCCTCCGAGTTGACCCCGGCAGTCTCCTATGAGTCCCCACCATCACGTGCTGGCAACATAGAACGAGGGTTGCGCTCGTTGCGGGACTTAACCCAACATCTCACGACACGAGCTGACGACAACCATGCACCACCTGTAAACCGACCACAAGTGGGGGACCTGTTTCCAGGTCTTTCCGGTTCATGTCAAGCCTTGGTAAGGTTCTTCGCGTTGCATCGAATTAATCCGCATGCTCCGCCGCTTGTGCGGGCCCCCGTCAATTCCTTTGAGTTTTAGCCTTGCGGCCGTACTCCCCAGGCGGGGCACTTAATGCGTTAGCTACGGCGCGGAAAACGTGGAATGTCCCCCACACCTAGTGCCCAACGTTTACGGCATGGACTACCAGGGTATCTAATCCTGTTCGCTCCCCATGCTTTCGCTCCTCAGCGTCAGTTAATGCCCAGAGACCTGCCTTCGCCATCGGTGTTCCTCCTGATATCTGCGCATTTCACCGCTACACCAGGAATTCCAGTCTCCCCTACATCACTCTAGTCTGCCCGTACCCACCGCAGATCCGGAGTTGAGCCCCGGACTTTCACGGCAGACGCGACAAACCGCCTACGAGCTCTTTACGCCCAATAATTCCGGATAACGCTTGCGCCCTACGTATTACCGCGGCTGCTGGCACGTAGTTAGCCGGCGCTTCTTCTGCAGGTACCGTCACTTACGCTTCTTCCCTACTGAAAGAGGTTTACAACCCGAAGGCCGTCATCCCTCACGCGGCGTCGCTGCATCAGGCTTGCGCCCATTGTGCAATATTCCCCACTGCTGCCTCCCGTAGGAGTCTGGGCCGTGTCTCAGTCCCAGTGTGGCCGGTCACCCTCTCAGGCCGGCTACCCGTCGTCGCCTTGGTAGGCCATTACCCCACCAACAAGCTGATAGGCCGCGAGTCCATCCAAAACCACAAAAGCTTTCCACCAACCACCATGCGATAGTCGGTCATATCCGGTATTAGACCCAGTTTCCCAGGCTTATCCCAGAGTCAAGGGCAGGTTACTCACGTGTTACTCACCCGTTCGCCACTAATCCACCCACAAGTGGGCATCATCGTTCGACTTGCATGTGTTAAGCACGCCGCCAGCGTTCATCCTGAGCCAGGATCAAACTCTCCGTTGAAAACAAACAGACACAACCAAAACCACCGGAAATAACGGTCATAATGGCTGCACAAAATTTGAAACCAGCTAAAAACACCAAACCACACCACAGGGGCGGCACGATTCGGCAAATTCAACCAATTACATACATAATCGGTATCAACAAACTTGGCACACTATTGAGTTCTCAAACAACAGACACACCCGGCACCACCCAAACCAACGTTCAGGATCGCTCCGGAGCAACTTTTCAAAGTTACCCGATCCCCACCTCCGAAGCAAATCCATCTTTCAGGATTCACATCGAATTGAAGACCGCCCCACACCGATTTCCAGCGCCCTAAAGAGCAACCAGATTCTGGCCTTGATTTGGGGTTTTGGCCACCCGGTGAACAGTTCTTCACTGTCTCCCCCGCGGCGACTTAGAAAACAATACACGCACACCGGTCCCATCGCAAACCGGCCCTTCGGAGGCCGGAAATCCCCGGTATTCCGCGCGAAACCCGGGGTGGAGCGCCTGCGCAACCTGCCGTCGTCGTCATTCTGCCGCTGTGTGCTGCCGCACAGGTGTTTCCTGGCAGGGCCGGCCGCTGAACAAGCAATGGGTTAAACGCAGAAGGGCCGGCAACCCTAAGGTTGCCGGCCCTTCTCAAGCAGCTGGAATCAGCGGTGCTGGATTACCAAGAAGACTTGGTGATGCCCGGGAGCTCACCGCGGTGAGCCATGTCGCGGAAGCGAACACGGGAGATACCGAACTTCTGGAAGGTGCCACGGGGGCGGCCGTCGATGATGTCGCGGTTGCGCAGACGGATCGGGGACGCGTTGCGGGGCAGCTTCTGCAGGCCCAGGCGGGCTGCTTCGCGTGCTTCGTCGGTTGCGTTTTCGTCAACCAGGGTCTTCTTCAGTTCGAGGCGCTTGGCAGCGTAACGCTCAACGATGACCTTGCGCTGCTCGTTGCGAGCAATCTTGGACTTCTTAGCCATGTTTAGCGCTCCTCTCGGAATTCGACGTGCTGGCGGATCTTGGGGTCGTACTTCTTCAGGACCATGCGGTCCGGGTCGTTACGACGGTTCTTGCGGGTCACGTAGGTGTAACCCGTGCCCGCGGTCGACTTGAGCTTGATGATCGGACGTACGTCCTTGTCCTTAGCCACTAGAGCTTCACCCCACGAGCCAGAATGTCGGCGACGACTGCGTCGATACCGCGCACGTCGATGGTCTTGATGCCACGTGCAGAAACCTGCAGCGTGACGTTACGGCGCAGGGACGGAACCCAGTAGCGCTTCTTCTGGATGTTCGGATCGAACCGACGCTTGTTGCGGCGGTGCGAGTGCGAAATGCTGTGCCCAAAGCCCGGCTCGGCCCCGGTCACTTGGCAGTGTGCTGCCATGACTTCTCCTCAAGAATTGAAAGTAATGATCCGCATATCTGCTGCTGGACCATGCTGCCAAGTGCGACCCACAGAATGTACGGGCAACGGTTAGTTACGCAACTTGAGCCCCTAACTACCGGCCACCCTGGAGAAAATTACCGGGCAACCGGAGCAATTGCGCACGCTCCGCGCACTTAGCGCCTACCAAGTCTACGAGTTGACGCAATTAAAGACCAATCGGGTGTATAAGGGCTTGCCCCTGTTGAAAGGTCACAGCAGCCGCTGGCCCCTTTTCACAGCAGGGACATAGCTTCCCCAAGCATGTTTGATGCATGAACACACAGCTCCTGCCGGCATCACCGGCCGCAAGCAGCTCCGGCCGCCCGGAGCTCTCACCACCGAAGATACCCGCCCGCGGCTGGTTCGCCCGCCAGTACCGCCGGCGCCTGCTGCGGACGGACTTCCTGACCGTCATTGCCTGGGCATCCGTGGCTGCCGCCATCGCCTTATGGCTGGCAGACGGCGGGGCCACCAGCATCACCTCGCCCGCCTCGCTGTTCACGGCGGCGGGAATCGTGGCCGGCCTGGCGGGTATGGACCTGGTCCTGCTGATGCTGCTCCTGGCCGCGAGGATCCCGTTCATCGACCGCACCATCGGCCACGACCGGGCCCTGGAATTCCACGGCAAACTGGGCAAGCCCTCCCTCTACCTCCTGTTGGCACACGGCCTCCTGCTGGTCATCGGGTACGGCATGGCCGAGGGACTGGACCCGGTCAGCGAATCCATCAACCTGTGGGTGCAGGTCCCCGACATGTGGCTGGCGTTCGTCTCCATGGCCCTGTTCATCGCCGTCGTGGTGACCTCCCTGGTGGCTGTGCGCCGGCGCTTCCCGTACGAGTTCTGGTACGTGGTCCACCTGCTGACCTACGCGGCGGTGGCAACGTCAATCCCGCACCAGTTCAGCGTGGGCGGCCTCTTTGCGGCCGGCACCTGGCAGCGGTGGTACTGGCTCGCCATCTGCATCTACACCGGCAGTGCCCTGGTGTACTTCCGCATCCTTGAGCCGGTTCTGGCCACCGCGCGCCACCAACTGACGGTGGCCCGCGTGGAGGCCGTGGCTCCGGGCGTGGTGAACATCGTCATGCGGGGACGGAAGCTGGACCAGCTGGCGGGGACGGGCGGACGCTTCTTCATCTGGCGCTTCCTGGCGCCGGGCATGTGGTGGCACCCCCACCCGTTCAGCCTGTCCGCGGAGCCCGTGGTCAACGGCCGGGACGGCCAGGGGACGCTGCGGGTCACCGTCCGGAACCTCGGCGACGGCTCCGCCCAGCTGCTCCGGCTGCGGAAGGGCACCAAGGTGGCCCTGGAGGGTCCCTACGGATTGCTCAGCACGGCAGCCCGGACGAAGAACAAGGTGGTGATGATCGGCGCCGGCATCGGCATCACTCCCCTGCGCGCGCTGTTGGAGACCACCCCGTTCGCTCCAGGCGAGGCCACGGTCCTGCTCCGCGGCCACACTGACAAGGAGCTTTACCTGGGCACCGAAATCCTTGACCTCTGCCAGGCGCGCGGGGCCCGGCTCTTCCACCTCACCGGGCCGCGGGGCCCTGGCCGGTCCACCTGGCTTCCCGAGGACTCGGTGCGCAACGGCTACAGCCTTACCTCCTATGTGCCGGACATCAGGGATGCGGACGTCTACGTCTGCGGCCCGGCGGCGTGGGCGGCCAATGTCATTGCGGACGCCGGGAAGGCCGGCGTCCCCGAGGAACAGATCCATCACGAAAGGTTTGACTGGTGAAAATTCGCGGAACAGTCGCAGCAGCTTTGGCCTCCGCCGGGATCCTCCTGGCGGGCTGGCAGACAGGCACGCAGGCCGGCGGCATCAGCACCGTCGCATCAAGTACGACGGCGACCGGCACCACGGGTGCAACAGGCACCGGGTCCACGGGGACGGGTTCGTCCGGGTCGGCCGGGTCCTCCAGCTCATCGGGCACCGCAGGGTCTTCCGGGTCAGCAAGCTCCTCCGGGTCCTCCGGTTCGTCCAGTTCGTCCAATTCCTCCGCGTCCGGCACCTACAAGGGCAACACCGTCCAGACCCGGTTTGGCCCCGTGCAGGTCCAGATCACGGTGGCGAACGGGAAGATCACCGATGTCACGGCGCTGCAGCTGACCAATACGGACGGCAAATCCATCCAGATCAGCAACCGCGCGGCACCCCTGCTCCGCAGCAAGGTCCTGGCGGCGCAGTCTGCCAATGTCCAGACCGTCAGCGGCGCCACCATCACCAGCGACGCCTACCTCACCTCACTCCAGGCAGCCCTCGATGCAGCAAACCTCTAACCCCCTGCCCGCCACGGCAGGCACCACCCTGAAGGCCCGCACCTTTGACTGCATGGGAACGGTCATCGGCCTGACACTGCCGGTGGACTCCCCCGCGGAAGGGCAGCCGGGGCTCGACGAGCTCGCAGCCGCCACCGCCGTCGTCGAACGCCTGTTCCGGGACCTGGACGAAACGTTCAGCCTGTACCGCCCCGATTCGGAAGCCAGCAGGCTGGCGCGCGGTGAACTGACGCTGCCCCGCGCCTCGGCGCAGATGCGCGAGCGTTATGCCGAAGCCCACGAGTGGCGGCTGCGCACGGAAGGGGCCTTCACCCCTGAAAGGCCAGACGGGGTGCTGGATCTGTCCGGGATCATCAAGGGCCATGCCATCCGCGCGGCCGGGACGTCGCTCGTGGCCCTGGGCCGCCGGGACTGGTGTTTGAACGCCGGCGGCGACGTCCTGGTCAGCGGTTCGCCGCACCCCGGCAGCGCCGAACCCTGGAAAGCCGGCGTGGTGGACCCTGCCGACCGACTGACCCTCATCACGGGATATCCGCTGGGCGGCAACAGCCGGCACAGCGCGATGGCCACCTCCGGCTCCGCTGAACGCGGCGAGCACATCTGGCGGGTGGGAAGCAGGGCCGGTGACGACGGGTTTGTCCAGGTCACCGTTGCCGCCGGGGATATTGTCACCGCCGACGTTCTGGCCACGGCGATCGTTGCCGGCGGGACACGGATGCTGGACCGTGCCGCGGACAACTGGGACGTTGCCGTGCTGGCCATCCGCGCGGACGGCTCGATCCTGGCGACTCCGGCGTTCCAGCCGGGGTAGGAGAGGCGCAGCCAGGACCCGCGCTACAGCCGCGTGAGCTGGGGGTACTTGGCCTGCAGGTTGTCCCCGGAGGATTTCCCGGTGACGCGGCGGACCACCCACGGCGCCGCGTATTCGCGGAACCACTGGGCGTTGGCACGGATGGCGTCGGCCCCGCTCAGTTCCGGCACCGGAGTCATGGGCGGGACGTCGATGGAGTGGTCACATTTGAGGACCTCAAGCACGCGCTTGGCCATGTTCGCGTGGCCGGCGGCGGACATGTGCATCCGGTCGTGGGCCCACATGCCCCAGTCGTAGTACTCGCTGAAGCGCCAGTAGTCCACCAGCAGGGCGCCGTGGTCCCCGGCGATCCCGCGGACCAGTTCGTTGTAAATGGCAGTGCGGCCCCGCATGGTGCCGAATACCTTCGAACCCCGGGCGTCGAAACCCGTGAACATCACCACGGTGGCGCCGGTGGCAGCGAGCTTCGCCACGGCGTCGTTGTATTCCACGAGGAGATCATCGATGTCCACGCGCGGGCGGAGGATGTCATTGGCGCCGGCGTAGATGCTCACCAGGGTGGGGTTGAGTTCGACGGCGGCGTCCACCTGTTCAGCCAGGATTTGGCGGAGCTTCCTGCCACGGATGGCCAGGTTGGCGTAGCCGAAGTCCGGGTCCGCGGCGCAGAGCTGTTCCGCCACACGGTCGGCCCATCCGCGGACACCGTTGGGACGTGCCGGGTCGTCGTCACCGACGCCTTCGGTGAAAGAGTCGCCGAGTGCCACAAACCGGGAAGTGAAATCCATGCGGTTAGTTTGCCACCCGTTGCCGGAAGCAACCAATCGCCCGGGATGCTCTCGGGTCAGGCCTGGGTTTCGCGCAGGATCCAGTGGTCCGAGTCCAGGCGTCCCACCACTTTTTCACCGATCCGCGCCAGGTCCAGCACGTCCTGTTCAGTCAGGGCATCGAGGAACAGGTCACGGACGTCCTCAACATGCGCCGGGGCCAGGCCGACAATCGTGGCCATGCCTTCCTCGGTGAGGTGGGCCGTGGTCACCCTGGCGTCGTGGGGGTGCGGGCGGCGTTCCACCCAGCCGCGCTTCTGCAGCTTGGTCACCACGTGTGAGAGGCGGGAGAGGGAGGCGCTGGTGCGGGCTGCGAGCTCGCTCATGGGCAGGAACCGGTCCTCGGCTTCGGACAGCATGGCCAGGACGGTGTAATCGAACAGGGACAGTTTTCCCGCGGCGTGCAGCTTGGTGTCCAGGGCGGCAGGCAGCAGCGTATTGATGCTTACCAGCGCCAGCCAGGCGCGGCGTTCGTCAGCGTTGAGCCAGCGGGGTTCGGTCATGTTCCCTATTCTACGATTGATCCTTCAAGTAGCTGGTGCGGCGCCGGTAGGCTTGCCCCATGTATGTTGTCTCCCTCACCTACCGCGTGCCCCAGGAGATCGTCGACTTCCACAACGACGCCCACATCGCCTGGCTGCAAAAGGCGTTCGACGACGGCGTGTTCATCGCCGCCGGACGCAAGATTCCGCGCACCGGCGGGTTGCTGCTGTCGCAGGCCGAACGGGAAACCCTGGACGCGAGCCTGGCGCAGGATCCGTTCTACACCAACGGGGTTGCCGACTTCGAAGTCATGGAATTCCATGCAGGCCGGGTGGCCCCGGGCTACGAAATCCTGCTGGACACCCCTCCCCAGCCCGCACCCTAAGGCGGGCTGCTTCCCGAAGGTATGCTGCCGGCGTCGGACGTTCCGGCGGCGAGCTTCTTCAACCCGCCGTTCCGCGGAACCTTCACCGGCTGGGGCCAGCGCGGGGTGAGGGTGTCCCCCAGCGTGACCCCACGGAGCTTGCGGCCGAAGAGCGGCAGGACCCAGTCGTGGACCCAGCGGCGCTGGCGCCGCTCCCACTCGCGCAGGCCGGGCCGGGCGGGTGGTTCCCAGTCCCTGGGTTTGATCTTGTGCGGCACGCCCAGCTGGTCCAGCACCTGCCCGGCAAGGTATTTGTGCCCGGCTTTGGACATGTGAAGCCGGTCCGAGTCCCACATCCGCCGGTCGTGGAAGGCGTCCAGGCACCAGTAGTCCACCAGCACGGCCCCGTATTTATCCGCGATGTCCCGGACCCGCTGGTTGTAATAAGTGTTGCGCTTCTTCAGTGGCTCCAGCAGGGCGGACACCTTGACGTCGAACCCCGTGAAGAGGACCAGCGTGGCCCCGGTACCGGCCAGCCGGGCCACCAGCTGTTCGTAGTCCGCCATGAGCGCCGGCATGTCGGTCTTCAGGTCCAGGATGTCGTTGCCGCCGGCGTAGAGCGTGACAAGCGTTGGCCGCATCCGCAGCGCCGGTTCCAGCTGCTCGTCGACGATGTGCCGCAGCCGCTTGCTCCTGATGGCCAGGTTGGCATATTTCCACCCTGGCTGCGCCTTGGCGAGTTTCTCGGCCACCCGGTCGGCCCACCCCCGCACCCCGTTGGGCAGCCGCTCATCCCGATCCCCCACCCCTTCGGTAAAGGAATCCCCAAGGGCAACAAACACCCGCCGCCCGGAGTCAGGAAGCAAGGGATCAGAGGACACAGCCACGAAAGTACCGGGACAAGTCAAAGGAATCACGACGCCGGGATGAACAGTAAGTGATGGGGCGTCCCGGAAATGCTGGCAGGATCTGATGGGGCGTCCCAGAAATACCGGCAGGATCTGATGGGGCGTTTGGCTAGCCTTCGGCTTTGCCCTGCCGCCAGTACCCCATGAACGCCACCTGTTTCCGGTCGATGCCCACGTCCCGCACCAGGTAGCGGCGCATGTCCTTGATGACGGCTGCTTCACCTGCGATCCAGGCGTAGAACGGCATGGCACCGGCGGGCATGTCCGGGTTCTTGGTGGCGCTGATGGCGGCGGTTTCCATCCGGGACGGTGTCTCCCAAAGGATGTCCTCGTCCACGTTGACGTCTTCGGGCTCGGGACCTGCGCCGGCGTCGGAGGCTTTGATGCCCACCCAGCCCGGCACGGGGACGGCTTTGCGCACGGCCTCATGCAGCAGCTGCCCGTGTGGCCGGGACCGCCCGATGGCGGCGCCGCGGGCGAGCCAGGTGATTTCGATGTCCGCCGGGGAGCTGAGTTCGAGGAAGTCGCCTGCCTGCGGGACTTCCAGGAGGGCGTGGCCACTCATGTATGGCGGGAGCGTTTCCAGGATCGCGGAGATGGCGGGGACGGCGGTTTCGTCGCCGGCGAGCAGGACGCGCTGGGCCATGCCGGGGCGCCACTCGATACCGGAATAGGTTTCGGCGGTGACGCAGTGCGCGGCGCGGTTGTTCGGGCCGATGAGGGTGAGCGGGTCGCCGGGTTTGGCCTTGGATGCCCAGTCCGCTGCCGGCCCGGCGTGCCCATCCTCGTCGGCGTGCATCACGAAGTCGACGTCGATCTCGGGGTACACCGCATCCAGCCGCGCCTCCCGGACCGTATAGGTGCGCATGGAGCCGCGCACGGCCGGGTCCATGGCCAACCAGTCCCGGTACCAGCCGGCGTGGGCGGTGTCGAAGGCGGGGACCGGCAGGACCGACCCGTCGGGGGCCTGCGATGGAATGACGAGCTTCACCCGCAGGTCCAGGGTGTGGCCGTGGACGCCGAAGTCACGCAAGGAGTAGCCGCCGAAGGTGATCCTGCGGAACGTGGGGCTCAGTTGCTGGACAGCTGAGACGGTCACCTCGAAGGCAAGGCTCATCGGCTGGGTTGCCGGCTGGGTGGCGGCGCTTTCCCGGGTCTTCATGAAACGAGCTCCAGTTCGGTGGTTGTGGCGTGGTGGCGACCAATGGGAAGGATCAGCGGGGTACCGGAGACGGGGTCCGGGATGACGCGGCTCTCCAGGCCGAAGACGTTTTTGACCAGGTCCTCCGTCACCACGTCGTGCGGGGACCCCAAGGCCGCCACGGCGCCGTCCTTCATGGCGATGACGTGGTCAGCGTAGCGGGCGGCCAGGTTGAGGTCGTGCAGGACGATGGCCACGGTGGTGCCGCGCGTGCGGTTCAGGTCCGTCACCAGGTCCAGGACCTCCACCTGGTGGGCCAGGTCCAGGTAGGTGGTGGGTTCGTCCAGCAGCAGGACGTCGGTTTCCTGGGCAAGGGCCATGGCGATCCAGGCCCGCTGCCGCTGGCCGCCGGACAGTTCGTCCACGTCCCGCCCGGCGAGCTCCAGCGTTCCGGTGGCTTCCAGCGCGCGCTGCACCGCGGCGTCGTCCTTGACACTCCAGTTGCGGAAGAAGCCCTGGTGCGGGTAGCGTCCCCGCCCCACCAGGTCGCGGACGGTGATCCCGTCCGGGGCGCTGGGGTGCTGGGGTAGCAGGCCCAGGGTGCGGGCCAGTTCGCGTGCCGGGCGGGAATGGATGTCCTTGCCGTCCAGGGTCACGGCGCCGCTGGCGGGTTTCAGGAGCCGGGACAGGCCGCGCAGCAGGGTCGACTTTCCGCAGGCGTTGGCGCCCACGATCATGGTCACCCTGCCTTCGGGGAGCCGGACGCTGAGCCCGTCCACCACGCAGCGCTGGTGGTAGCTGAGGGTCAGGTCCTTGGCTTGGAGAACTGCCACGTCAGGCATCCTTTCGGTTGGCCGTGACCAGGAGCCACAGCAGGAACGGGGCGCCGAGCGCGCCGGTGACCACGCCCACCGGGAGCACTGTGCCGCCCAAAAACAAGGGGGCCAGGTTGGCGGCGAAGTAGTCGGCCGCCAGGACAATCAGGGCGCCCACCATGGCCGACGCCGGCAGGCTGGCTTTGCCTGTGAAGCGGCGGGCGATGGGACCGGCCAGGAAGGCGACGAACGAGACCGGTCCGGCAGCCGCCGTCGCCACTGCTGCCAGCGATACCGCGACGACCACCAGTGCCAGGCGCGCGGTGTTGACCCGGACGCCCAGCCCGGCCGCTGCGTCATCCCCCAGTTCCAGGATTCGCAGCGGCCCGGCGATAAGCCCGGTGGCGGGAAGCAGGGCGGCGAGCGCAAGGAAGAGGATCCCGGCGCGGTCCCAGTTGGCGGAGTTCAGGGATCCGTTCAGCCAGACCAGGGCGTCGGCGGCGGTGCGGATGTCGGCCCGGGTCATGAGGAAGCTGACCACGGCCTGGAGGGCTGCCGCGGTCCCCACACCGGCCAGGACCAGCCTGTTTCCGGCAGCGGTTCCCCTGCCGGTTCGGCGGGCGCCTCGGGAGATCGCGTAAATCAGGGCCGCCACGGCCAGGGCACCCGCCAGCGCCGCCGCGGACACAGCGGCACCGGATACGCCGAAAACAACGATCGCAACAACCGCCGCCGCACTGGCCCCCGAGCTGATGCCAATAACGTCGGGGCTGGCGAGGGGGTTCCGCAGCATGGTCTGGAACAGGGCGCCGGCCAGGCCGAACGCGATCCCGATCAGGGTGCCGATGACCGCGCGGGGAAGTTTGTTCTCCATCACGATGAAGCTGGCTCCCGGAATCTTCGCGCCGCCGGTGAGGTGGTTGATGACGATGGTGAAGAAATCCGAAATGGTCACCGTGTAGCTGCCCAGCAGGACGGACGCGAAGAACAGGATCACGACGGCGGCAGCCAGCATCGCGGTCCGGTGCAGTCGCCCCCGTCCCCCGCGCTGCTCCATCACTTCTGGCCCCTTGGGACCGGTTTTGGCAGCCATATCTGATAGCGCAACGCCGGTCACAGGCCTGCCCCTTTCCCGCGGCGGACCAGCCACACGAACACGGGGGCGCCGACCAGGGCGGTCATGATGCCCGCCGGGATTTCACCGGGAAGCAGCACCACCCGGCCAACGATGTCCGCGCCCAGCAGCAGCGCCGGGGCGGCCACCAGGGACAACGGCAGGATCCAGCGGTAGTCCGGGCCGGTGAGGAAGCGCACAGCATGCGGGATCACCAGGCCAACGAAGCCGATGGGCCCCGCCAGCGCGGTGGCCGTGCCGCACAGCAGGACCACCCCCAGGGCCACCACGGCGCGGGCCAGGCCCACCCGTTGGCCCAGCCCGCGGGCAACGTCGTCCCCCAGGGCAAGGCTGTTGAGGGTCCGCCCGGCCAGCAGCACGACCAGCGCACCCGCCGCCAGGAACGGCAAACCCGGCAGGAGTACCGGCCAGTCACGGCCCGCGATGCCGCCCACCTGCCAGAAGCGGAACCGGTCGAGGGTGTCCTGGCTGGAGACCAGGATGACGTTCATGAGCGATGACAGCCCGGCGCTCAATGCTGCTCCCGCCAGCGCGAGCTTCACCGGCGTTGCGCCGTCCCGGCCCAGCGAGGCGATGAGGTACACCACGACGGCGGCCGCGGCGGCCCCGGTGAACGCGAACCAGATGTAGCCGGTGAAGGTGGTGACGCCGAAGAGGTAGATTCCCGTGACCACCCCCAGGGCAGCTCCGGCGTTGACACCGATGATGCCGGGATCGGCCAGCGGATTGCGGGCAACACCCTGCATCGCCGCACCGGCCAGGCCCAGCGCACCGCCGGCCAGCAGGCCCAGGACGGTCCGCGGGATACGGGCGTGCACCACGGCGTGGTCCCCGTTTGCGGGATCGAATGCTGTGAGCGCCTGCCACACAGTGCCGAGGGGAACGTCACGGGCGCCCACGGCCAGCGATGTGCCGGCCAGGAGGACCAAAACGACGACGGCGGCCAGCAGCCAGGCAGCAGGTTTCCTTCCCCGAGCATCACCCCGGAGGGTGCCCGGGGCTGCCGTGACCGGCACCTGGGTGCCGTTGTCCGCTGCCGGAGGCGCCGTCGTCGTACTCATGGAGGTGCGCCTACTTCACTGCGTCCGCTGCTGTGGCAAGCTGCGGGAGGAACGTGTCCAGGGACCACGGCAGGCTCAGCGGCGACGATGCCGAGATGGAAAGGGTCAGCATGTTGTCCGAATCGGCCACCAGGGCACCATTCTTGATGGCCGGGATCTGGCCGAGGAGCGGGTCCGCCTTGATGGCGTCGGTTGTGGAGGCATCCGGAACCCAGGTGACGAAGATGTCCGACTGCAGTTCATTGGCTTTTTCGGCGGACCACGGAATGTAGAACTCCTTGGAGCCCTTGGAGTTGTCCGCCACCACCGGGGCGAGGGTCATGCCGATCTCGCTGAGGAAGCGGGGGCGGTTGTCGTTGGCGGTGTAGACGTTCACGCCGTCGCCCTTGGCGGGCTCCAGGTTGCCGTAGATGAAGCTCTTGCCTTGGATCTGCGGGTACTGGGCCACCTTGTCCTTGACCGTCGATTCGGTGTCGGAAACCAGTGTGGCGGCTTCGGCGTCCTTGCCCAGGGCCTTGCCGATGATGATGGTGGAGTCCTGCCAGGACGTCCCATAGGCCACCTCGGGGTGCGCCACCACGGGAGCGATTTCGCTGAGCTTCTTGTAGTCCTCTTCCGTCAGGCCCGAGTAGGCGGCGAGGATGACGTCCGGGCTGAGCTTGGCAATCTCCGTGAATTCGATCCCGTCCGCTTCCGAGTACTGGGCGGGGGCCTTGGCCGAACCGAAGCCCGCGCCCAGTTTTTCCAGCGCGGCGTCCTTCCAGGGGGTGGAGCCCTTGTCATTGCCGCCCCACTCGTTCCTGGGGACGCCCACCGGAACCACGCCCAGCGCGATGGCGACATCGTCGTTGACCCAGGAAACGGTGGCAACCCGGGTGGGCTGCTTCTCGATGGTGGTACTGCCGTACACGTGCTCGATGGTGACGGGGAAGGCGGTGCTGCTGCTGGAACTGCCGGCATCCGCAACGGTGGTGGCGGGACCTGTGCTGCAGGCAGACAGCGTGAGGGCCGCCGCAGCCAGCACTGCGGCAGCCTTTCCGGCCGAGGAAAACAGCGTGCGGCGGGTGGGCGCTGGGCCGGGGAAGAGGGGGAACGACACGGGGCTCCTTGAATCGGGCTGATCAAAACTTAAGTAAGGCTAACCTATGTAAATACGCATTACGCAACACTTTTATCACCTAATCCACCATCGTGACGAAAACCACATTCTGCGATTGGCTGCTTGGACAGGACCCGCATCCTTTGGCAGGATGGCCCTTGCTGGTCCGGCTTTTGAGACACAGGACGGCTGAACAGGAAAAGGACAACGGGAACGATGCGCACGCAGAGGGCCAACCGGGCCGCCGCTGCCGTGGAGAGCGGGGTGGCCGCATTGGCCTGCACCGCGGAGACTGACTGACTCCCCCGTTACCCCTGGCCCGGCTCCGGGCTGCCCACCTTCACGAAAGTTTCAGCCATGCAATCAGTCACGTCCCAGCAGATCCGTTCATCCTTCGTCAACGCCAGCCGCTCGGAAGCTGCAAAGCTCACCCTGCCCAAAAACTTCGAATCCCTCGACTGGGGCAGCCTGGAGTTCCTCGGCTGGCGGGACGAGAAGATGCCGCTGCGCGGCTACCTCGTGGTCCCAGGGCAAAAGGGCCTCACCGGGATCATGCTCCGGGCACCCGAAGGAGGGGCCAAAAAGAACCGGTCGGTGCTGTGTGAGCTCTGCCGGGATGTGTTGTCCAAGGAGGACGTCTTGTTGTGGGTCGCCAAAAGGGCGGGCCAGTCCGGGCGGAACGGCAACACCGTCGGCACCCTGATCTGCGCCGACTTCGTGTGCTGCGGCAACGTCCGCAGGGAGCCGCCTGTCAATGAGATCAATCCAGATCCCGCAGCCGTGGTGGAACGCCAGATCAAGGGGCTTCAGGACCGCACGGCGCAGTTCCTGGCGCGCGTTCAGGCCAAGTAGGACGTCAGGCGAAGCAGGCGGGGGAAGTCCCGTTCACGGCCGTGAGCGGGACTTCCCTGCCTGCCGGTCAGCGGTAGGAGAAGCTCATCAGCACAGCCTTCAGCGCCTGGCCTTCGGCGCCCCAATACCAGGCCTTCGCCGCGTCATCGTTGGCGAACGGCTGCGCGTCGAACAGGACGTCCGCGCTCAAGACCCGGTCGCCAAGCAGTACCGGACCTTCCCGCACCTGTCCGTCCGGGGAAACAGGCAATCCAGCCGTGAGTTCCATGCGGTATCTTGCGGCGCCTTCACTGCGGTCTACAAAGAACGATGCATGCGGCGTGGGAACAGAATGGTCCCGGAGGCCCAGGACAGGGTCTGTTTCGATGACGGTCCGGGTGGCAGAGCCGGCGACGACGTCGGCGATTTGACCGTAGTAGATGTTGATGCGGCTGCTTCCTTCGGCATCGTGAACCGTAGCCGTTCCCACATACGGAGTTTTCGGCGGCTCGAAAAGCTCCACCGTCCAGTCCGCCGGGTGGCTGAAGGACAGCCGGCCGTCGGGAAAGGTGAAGACGTCCGGCCCCGGGGGAACCGGGGAAGATGTGGCGGCGGGAACTATTGCCCGGCCCGGGTCCGGGGCCACGGTGGAACTGGCGGCGGACGCCGGAGATGAACCGACATTCGCCGGGGTCCCCTCCGCGCAAGCTGCGAGAGGGAGCAGCGCAGCAGCGAGCGCGAGCGGTGCGCATTGAAGAAGGCGCATGGGAAGGCCTTTCAAGAGGACGCCATTGTTCACTCTTGGAACAGCGCGGACCCAGCTTCCCGCAGTACCGATGGGATTTCTTCAGGCGAGGTGTGGTTGGTCATCCCAGAGTGGCACAACGAAAACACCGGCCACCATTGCCCGCACAATAATTCCACCTATTTGTTATATTGCCCGGCTTTCTCAGCGAAGGACGATGTCCACCGGGTTCGCCTCCGACCGCCAGGCGCCCTCCTCGCCGGCGCGGGGACGGATCACCGGCGCTGTGAGGACACCGGAGCGGTTGGTGCGCCGGTCCCGGAGGATCTCGGTGACGGAGCCCAGGTGCCGGGACAGGTCGATCACGTTTTCAGGTGCGGCCAGCAGCAGCTGGAATCCGAATTCGTGCAGCGCCTTAATTCCGGCGCCGGCGAACTCCTCCGACGCGAGCACAAAGGCCTCGTCCATCATCACGGTGCCGTAGGTGGTGAAGCCCTGCTCGGCGATGCCCAGCTGGTAGCTCAGGGCCGCGGCCATGATGAAGGCGGTGAACCGTTGCCGCTCGCCGCCGGACATGGAGCCGGTGTCGGCGTGCATGAACACTTCGGTCTTCTTACCGCCACGGGGGCCGGTGACTTCCCGGTGCTCCTTGCACTGGATGAACAGGTGCCCGCGCACGTCCAGCACCTCGGCCCGCCACCTCCGGTCCTCGGGCGCCTGGGAGCCAAGCCGCTTCACCAGCGTCTCCAGGGATTTGTAGCGGGCGGTGAGCTCGCCGTCGTCGTCCCCCTCAGCGCCGGAACCCTCCGCCCGGCCGGCCTCCGATTTGGCCGGGCGGCTGTGCCGGGCCTTCAACGCGTTCTGGATGGCATCCTTGAACTGCTTGGCCGTCGGTGGCAGCGTCTGCTTGATGTCCAGTTCCAGGTAGCTGCCCTCGTGGAAGTTCACCTGCGACAGGATGCCGTTCAGGGGCAGGATGCGGCTGGTGATGGAGCGGCGTTCCTCGTCCAGCAGGTGCAGCAGGGTACTGAAGGACTCGTGCGTGCGCTGGTTGAAGAACTGCCGGAACTCCGCCTCCTGCGCGGGCAGGCCGTCGTTCACGATCGCGTGGTAGCGCGCCTCGAATTCGCTCGCGGCGCCGATGCTGGTGCCGTGGTCCGCCGAGATGGCGCTGCCCCACTCGCGCACGAAGCCTTCGAAAATGCGGGTAAGCCGCTCCGCCGTCGCCTGCCCCCGCGACTCCGCGGTGTGCAGTTCGCCCAGCAGCGCGGTCCGCACCCGGTTGGCCAGGTTGTCCAGCTCGTGCATTTCCGTGATCTCGCCGAAGTCGGCGAAGTAGGGTTCCAGGGCTTTGACGGTGGCGTCCGACGGCGGCGCCTGGGCCAGGCGGTCGCGCGCGGCTTCCAGCAGGCTGTCGGCAGCCGTCAGCTGGCGGTCGAGTGCCTTGTATTCGCTTTGCAGGACCGCTGCGGACTCGGTGCTGGACTGGTGCTTGTGCCGGACTTCCTCGATGGTGGCACGCAGCGGCTCCAGGTCCGCCTGTGCCGCCAGGGCATCCTTGAGCCGCTGCTCGATCCGCGCCAGCTCATCGGCCGCCACCGCGGCAGACACCTGTTCCCAGGGACGGTCGTCTTCCGCGATCCGGCGCAGTGCGTCAAGCTGCCGGCTCATGCCCTGGTGCGAATCCTCGCGGCTCTGCGCCAGTTCGGCGGCCTTGGCCACTTCCTGCCGGAGGTCCTCCACCTGCCCGGCCACGAGCTCCAGCTTGGCCGCGTTGTCGAAGCCCAGGACGTAATCCTGGCGGCTGGTGAACCGGTCGTCCTTCTCCACCGTGTGGCGGTTGCGCTTGACCACGCCGCCCAGGCTGAGGCCCTTGTCCAGGGCGGCCAGTTCGTCAGGATCCTCCACGCAGGGGTAGGCGAAGTCGAGGGCGATCCGCTCGCGGACCCATTCGCCGGCTTCAGCAGCCGCACCCGAGGCGAGGATGTCCAGCTTGGTGAGCAGGTCGCCGTCGCGCGCGTCCTCCACGGCGAGCGCGCCGCCGGCGAGCGGCTTGGAGACATCCACGGCCCGCAGCGCGCCGCGGACGTTGTGGTCGTTGAGGTAGCGGGTCACGGCGCCGAAGTGCTCGCCGGGAACCAGCAGGGTGGTGGCCAGGTTGCGCAGCGCCCGTTCGGCAGCGGGGCGCCACCGTTCCTCCCCTTCGGCGAGGTCCATGAGCTCGCCGGCGAAGGGCATGCGGTCCTCGGGGATGCCGGTTGCCGCGGCAATGGCGGCGCGGTTTTCAATGCTCGACGGCGGCAGCAACGATTTGCGCGTCTTCAGTGAGACGAGTTCCTGCTCAGCCGCGGCCAGTTCGCGTTTCCGGCTGGCGTGCGCGTCGAACGCCTCGAACCGCAGCTCCTGCAGGGCCTGCGAATCATCCTTCAGCTCGGCGGACCGGGCCGCCGCCTGCTCGTGTGCCTGCTCCCAGCCGGCGGCGCTCCACTCGAGCTGCAGGCCGGCGTCGGCCAGTGCCTGCTGGGCTGCCTCCTCCACCTGTTGGCGGAGTTTCAGGCCAACCCGGGCGTTCTCAAGCGACTGCTCGATTGCCGAGATCGCGTTGCCGCCCTGGTTGTTGTAGTCGGTTTCAAGCTGCCGCAGCTCCTTGGCCAGGCCGTCCCGGACCGCACGCTCGGCGCCGAGTTCCTTGGCCTTTGCCTGCGCCAGCTCGCGGAAACGTACCAGGGTCTTCTGGTGAACCGTGACGGCCAGCTGCTGCCGGTACGCCTCGAACTCCCCGCCCACCAACTCCCGGAGCCGGTTGGCATCCAGCAGCGACTGCGCGTACTCCCTGTTCAGTCCCGGGACCGGAGCCAGCTGGTCCCGCTGCTGCCGGACGTCCTCGAGCCGCTGGCGGATGGACATCAGGTTGCTGAACTCCTCCACCACATCGTCCGCGGCGGCCAGCGTGGCAGGAGCATCCAGGACCTGGTCGCGGAAGAAGGTGTTGACGCTGCCGCCGAGGCCCTTGCCGGCCTGGATGACGCGCAGCAGGGGCAGGGCCTGGTCCGAGCTGATCCCCAGGAGGCGCCGGAACCGCTCCGCGAATGCCTTGTGCACGTCGAACACCTGGGCGTGCGGGAAGAGCGTCTCCAGCGCGCCTTTGGTGAAGCGCTTGTCCGCGATGCCCTCCACCGCCTCAAGGTCCAGCGGCACGTTGTCGATCAGGTAGAACCGGCCCACGCTGGACTCGGTGCCGTTCTTTGGCAGGTCGAACAGGGCCGAGACCGTCACCCGTGTCCCGGCGGCGTTGTCGAACGTGAGGGCGACGGCGGACCAGGTGGCACCCGGGCGCTGGAACGCGCTGGCCGAGCCCTCGCCCACGGCCTTGTCCCCCACCTTGCCGCGCATGTACGTGAAAGTGGTCCGCTTGTCCTCCACGGCACCCGAACGCTGCGCGGCGGCCTCGTTCGACCTCGGCCGGGCGTCGAACACCCGCAGCATCGCATCGAACAGCGTGGACTTGCCCACGCCGGAGTTACCCGTCAGCAGGGTTCCGTTCCGGTCCACGTGCATCGTGTGCGCGCCGTGGAACGTCCCCCAGTTGACCACCTGCACCAGCGCCAGGCGCATCTGCCCGGGGTTGGTCACGTCCCCCAACGGAAGCATGCTCGCGATCGTCACTTGGTCACCTCAGTCTTGCTTTCGTCCGCCTCGGCACCGGCGTCGTCGTCCCCCGCACCGTCCTCGTCCTCGTTCTCGTTCGACGAAGAGTCATCGAGGTCCAGCATTGCCTCTGTGCCGGCGGCGTCGGCCGAAGCCGCTACCAAGGCCTCGATGTGGGCCGGGATGTCGCCGATGTTTTCGAACGGGAGGGCCAGGGGCAGGGCGTTGGAGATGGTGTAGACGTCGTCCAGCCCAGTGGGGAGCAGGAGTTGGCGGGCCAGGAGCTTGGTGATGGCTCGCGTGACCACGTCCGAGTCCCGCAGGGCGTCCTGCTGGCCGGCGGGCTGGTAGTGCGCCACCAGGTCCGTGATTTCCTCGCGGGTGATGGTGGGGTCCGTCTGGGCCGTGACGTGCCGGTCCAGCAGCAGGCGCAGCCGGAGGAGCACGATGGTTTCCACCCGGCTGAGGGCGCGCTGCTGGCGCAGGATGCTGGACCGCGTGTTGCCGCCGATCACCTCCGGATCCACGGGGCGCAGGACGGCGATCTTCCGCTCGTGGTCCAGCTGCAGGGTCAGGAACAGCTCGGAAAGGCGGCTGCGCAGGATCACCTGGTTGTCCAGCAGCACCGTCCAGAGCTTTTCGTCCCGGCCGCCGTCAATGTAGGGGCCCTTGAGGAGCTTCACCAGGGCCTGCCGCACCTTCATCGACAGGACTCCGGTGTCGCCGGGGAACAAGGCGGCGCCGTCGACGAAGGTGTCGCGGGGTGAAACTGCAAAGGGGTACTCAGCGCCCGATGCCGCCCCCGCCCCTTCGCCGCGCGGCTGATCTTCGATCAGCCCAGCGCGCGGCTCCGACAGGCCCGATGCCACTCCCTGGGCGGCATCGGGCGCTGGGGTCGTGTCGTGTGAAACCTCAGTCATCTGAATCCTTTGCGAGCGTGACCACCGGCAGGTAGGCCTTGCGGGTGGAGCCGTCTATCTGTTCGAAGTCCAGGCCATCCCAGGCGCCGCGGTTGAAGTCCGCCCCGGCGTGGAGGGCTTCCGACAAGAGGGCGCGGATGGTGTTGATGTGCTGCTCTTCGGGCGGCAGCTGGTGCCAGGCATCGGCAAGGGTTGCAGCTCCTGCCATGGCCGCCCGGACCACCGCCGGTTTGGCCTTGCCGGTCCTCGGCGAGCGCACCCGGTCCGAGTCCGTGAAGGCGATGGGATCGGCCAGGCGGGGCGGTGCCGCGAACTCGTCGGGATCGAAAAGCTTCACCATGGACAGGGACTCAAAGCCGGCGTTGTAAAGGACCGGCCCGGGGACCAGCCCAGGGCGTTCCCGCTCGTACGGCAGGGAACGGATGGCCTGCTCCGCTTCGCGCAGGACCTGCCGCAGCCGGACCGACTGGCGGAAGTCGTCGCTCTGGACGTAGGTGTTGAGGCTTTCGCTCAGCTTGCCGTAGATGCGCTGGATCTGGCTGTGCTGCTGGCGGAGTTCGGCCACCAGGTTCTTCAGCGTTTCCCGGTCGTCGGGCGAGAGGTCGTCGGCGAACTGCCGGCTCAGCACCTCGCCGATCGCCGACCGGAACCTCAGCTGCTGCTGCGGATCCTCCAGGAACGCCGTGAAGGACCGGAACGTCCTGCCCTCGGGACTTTGGCGGAGCCGCTTGTCGGCTTCCAGGACCTGCGCCATGGTGGCGCCCTTGGTCAGGGACTCCTCGATGATCTGGTTGCGGAGGCCGCCCACCAGTTCCTCGATCCGGTCACGCATCTTCTTGTAGTCCGCGGGCAGGCTGGCCGCCAGGTCCAGGATGTTTCCGGCGGCCTCCACCGCTTCATCGTCGTCCAGCAGGCCGTCGAACTCGCCGGTACTGATGTCCTGGATGAGCTGCTGCCGCTCTTCGATTTCCTCTCCGAGGGCTTCGAGCCGGGCGCTCTGGTCCGGGTTGGTTTCGTTGGCGAGCTTTTCCACGTCTCCCAGCAGGGTGCCCAGGCGGGACCCGTTCAGGGTGGACCGCTCGCTGGAGAGGCTGTCCAGGAAGGCGAGCACACGGGCCGCAGGCTCGGTTGCCTCGTAAACGATCTGGCCTGACTGGTTGCGGCGGGTCAGGAACTGCCGCCGGGTCCATTCGTCGCCAAAAGCCTTTCCGTTGGCCCCTCCTCCCAGCCCGGGATCCTGGCGGCGGAGCTCCTCAAGGAAGGAGTCGACGTCGGCATGGAATTCCTCGAGCGGAACCTGCGGCCGGGTGCGGGTGAAGGAAGCCTGGAGCACGGCAATCACCCACGGCGCCGAACGCGTCAGGGCCCAGGCAGGTCCCTTGGTGAGGAGTTCGAGGTCCCGGAGCCGGGCGCTGATGGCGTCAGCGGATGACCTGGCGGAGCGGGGCACGCACTCTCCTTGGGCTGGTGGGCGGGGGCTGGGCAGGAGGTGGCCCGAAGTGGACGGACCGGAAAACTGCCAACTACAAGGTTAACGCAGGCCGCCGCGACCGCTTCGTGACCTACCTGCGGGTAGTGTTTCAATCCCGTATCAACAGTCACATCTGCCCCATCCAGCACTGGCTGGGCGTGCGGCCGTCCCCCTACGCTTCTGCTACTGGTCTTCGCCACCGCAGTCTTTTGCACAGCAACGTCGCAGCAGGGGGATTCATGCAGTTCGATTTAAGCTCAGTGGAAACAGCCACCCTGGTCTTCATCGGGACCCTGGTATTTGGCGCATTATTAGCCGCCTTCGTCCTCACGGCCGGACTGGTTGCCCTGGTAGTGCTGGGGGCAGGAAAGCTCACCTGGATGGTGGTGGTCAATACCCTGATGGCCGTAGTCCACGGAATCAACGCCGGCTGGGAAAGGCTGGTCCACCGCGCCTCAGCCGTCGAGCTTCCCGGCGATTTCCAGCCCCAGCCATCCCCTAGCACCGGAACCTACCCGCGGGTAATCTTGAGGGACAGCTGAAGGGTTCTCCAACCCGGCGGATCCATGGCTACACCGGCCAATCCGGCCAAGGAGATAACCCATGACCTCCGCAACTGACAGCCAGGCCAAAGACGCCCCGGCTGAAGAAACCCCCGTCCCCGCCGGAAACATCGGCGCCGGAGCTACCGCCGAAGATGCCCGGGCCGTCGCCGAGGCCGCCCGGGAAACAGGCTGGGACCGCCCCAGCTTCGCCAAGGGCCTCTACCTCGGCAATTTCGACCTGGACCTGGTCCATCCGTGGCCCGCCGCGGACCCCGCCTCCGTGGACCGGGGCGAGGAGTTCATGTCCCGCCTCACCGAGTTCGCGAAAACCATGTCCGGGCGGGTCATCGAACGGGATGCGAAGATTCCGGACGAATACATCAAGGGCCTGGCGGACCTGGGTGTGTTCGGGATGAAGATCCCGGAGGAGTACGGGGGGCTGGGCCTCTCCCTGGTGTATTACGGCCGGGCCCTCGCCCTGCTGGGCAGCGTGCACCCGAGTCTTGGCGCCCTTATCTCCGCCCACCAGTCCATCGGCGTGCCGGAGCCCGTCAAGGTCTTCGGCACGCCCGAACAAAAGCGCGAGTACCTTCCGCGGTGTGCCGCAGGCGCCGTCACGGCCTTCCTCCTCACCGAACCCGACGTCGGGAGCGACCCCGCCCGCCTGGGCAGCACGGCAACGCCAACGGACGACGGCGAAGCGTACCTTTTGGACGGCGTGAAGCTTTGGACCACCAACGGTGTGATCGCCGAACTGGTGGTGGTGATGGCCGTGGTTCCGGCGCACACCGACGCACACGGCACCCGGCACAAGGGCGGCATCAGCGCCTTCGTGGTGGAGATGGATTCGCCCGGCATCACGGTGGAGAACCGCAACGCGTTCATGGGCCTGCGCGGCATCGAGAACGGCGTGACCCGCTTCCACCAGGTGCGCGTGCCGGCCGCCAACCGGCTGGGCCGCGAGGGCCAGGGCCTGAAGATCGCACTCACCACACTCAACACCGGCCGCCTTGCGCTCCCGGCACTGTGCGTGGCGTCCGGTCGATGGAGCCTGAAGATTGCCCGCGAATGGTCCAATGCGCGCACCCAGTGGGGCAGGCCCGTGGGTGAACACGAGGCCGTGGGTAAGAAGATTGCGTTCATCGCGGCCTCGGCCTTTGCCCTGGACGCGGTGTTTGAACTGTCCGCCGAACTTGCCGATGCGGGGCAGAAGGACGTCCGCATCGAAGCGGCGCTCGCAAAGCTCTGGGCCACGGAAATCAGCTGCCGGATCGCGGACGAGCTGGTCCAGATCCGGGGCGGGCGGGGGTTCGAAACGGCCGAGTCACTGGCCGCCCGCGGGGAACGCGCAGTACCGGCGGAGCAGCAGCTGCGGGACCTCCGCATCAACAGGATCTTCGAAGGGTCCTCCGAAATCATGCGGCTGCTGATTGCACGGGAAGCTGTGGACGCGCACCTTGCCGCCGCGGGCGACCTCGCCTCCCTGGATGCGAGCCTGGCCGACAAAGCGAAAGCCGCCGTCGGCGCTTCCGGCTTCTACGCCAAGTGGCTCCCCAAGCTGGTGGCGGGCGCCGGCATGGACCCCCGCTCGTATGGCGAGTTCGGCAGGCTGGCCAGGCACCTTCGCTTCGTTGAACGCTCATCGCGGCGCCTGGCACGGCAAACTTTTTACGGCATGGGTCGGTGGCAGGCCAAGCTTGAGCGCAAGCAGGCGTTCCTGGGCCGCGTGGTGGACATCGGCGCGGAACTGTTTGCCATGACCGCCTGCTGCTCCCGGGCCGAGATGCTCCTCAAGTCCTCCCCTGACAAGGCCGCCGGCGCCTACGAGCTCGCCGATGCCTATTGCGAGCAGGCAAGGGTGCGCGTGGACGAATACTTCGACCAGCTGTGGCGGAACACGGACGACGCCGACCAGGCACTGACGCACAAGGTCCTCGCCGGCGATTATGAATGGCTGGAAGTGGGGGTCCTGGACCAGTCCGAGAGCACGGGCCCGTGGATCGCCGACGCTTCGCCCGGGCCTTCTGCCAAGGAGGACCTCCACCGGAAGTACCGGTAAAACTGCAGGTCACAAAATAGTAAGCACGCTTGCTATCACTCGGGGCGGGTGGTTGAGTTGAGCCATGAGCAGCTCAACGGACCCAGAGAACCTGCCTCCCCGCCGTTCCCGGGAGGACGAAACCACCCGGGGCGGAGGCCACCGGGAAGCAGCCGCGGACGACGCCGCCACACGCTCGATGGACCAGGCACCGGTCCGCCCCAGGGACCGCGACCGGGCCGTGGACCGGGACTATGTGGCGCCGACGGCCGAGCGGACGTACGCTCCTGCCCCGACCAGAGCGACACCCGTGGTGGCACCCGCGGCGGACCCAACCCTGGCAGACAGGGAAACTGCCGTGGCGCGCCAGAAGGAGCGGTTCGGCGGCATCAAGGTTGGCTCTGCCTTCTTTGGCTGGCTGACCGCCACCGGAATGGCCGTCCTGCTGACCGCACTGGTGGCAGCGGCCGGGACCGCCGTGGGCCTCGCCAGCAACACCGACGTCAACCAGGCCGTAAACCAGGCCGCCCAGAACAGCGGCACGGTCGGTTTGGTGGGGATCATCGTCCTGCTGGTGATCCTGTTCCTCTCCTATTACTGCGGCGGCTACGTGGCAGGCCGCATGGCCCGCTTCAACGGCGTCAAGCAGGGGATCATGGTGTGGATCTGGGCCCTGATCGCGGCCGTTGTGGTGGCGATCCTGGGGCTCGTGGCAGGGCAGCAGTTCAACGTCCTGGCCAACCTGAACAGCTTTCCGCGCATCCCCATCAATGAAGGACAGCTGACCACCACCAGCATTATCGCCGCGGTGGTGGTTGCGGCGGTGGCCCTCGTGGGTGCGGTGCTCGGCGGCCTGGCGGGCATGCGGTTCCACCGGAAGGTTGACCGTGCCGGGTTCACCCCGGACAGCGAGTTTTACGACGACGAGGAGTAGTCAGGCGAGGATGTCGCCGTCCACGTACAGCCAGTGCCCGCCCTCCCGGACGAACCGGCTGTTCTCGTGAAGGACGCCGCGGTCCTTGCCGTGCCGGTAGAACGCCTTGAATTCCACGGTTCCCTCCGTGTCGAAGGGACCCCCGTTCCCGGTGGCCACAATGTCCAGGCGGCGCCATTCCATGGCAGGGTCCAGGTCCAGGGCTGCCGGCGCGGTGGACGGATGGTAGGTGCGCAGAAGGTAGGCCTCGTCGAGCAGGGCAAAGGCGCTGTACCGGGACCGCATCAGCTGTTCCGCCGTGGCGGCCTCCGCCCGGCCGGAATGGAACCGGCCACAGCACGCCGCGTACGGATCTCCGGACAGACATATGCAGTTTGCGGAATCTTTTGATGCGGTCACCCGGTGATGCTGTCATATCGGGTAACAGCTTCGCTACAACCTGGCACCGGGCCCTGCCCGCCCGGGCACGGCCGGACAAAAATCCGTATGGTGGAGAAGGAGCTTTGCGCCCGGCCTTGTGCGCCGCACGCGGGCCCAGGATGTTGGCCAGAGAGGAGAAGACGTGGAGAACCCGGACACTCTCGTCCTCAACCTGACCTTCCTGGGCACGATGGGCGTGGCTCTCCTGATGTTCCTGGTCCTCTTCCTGCTTGGAGTTATCACCCTGGTCCTCGCGGGCCTGGGGCGCCTCACGGCCGTCGTGCTGATGACCCTGCTCGGGCGGGCGCCCGGCAAACGGGACTCCGCCGGTTCCGCCGGCGCACCCGCCCGGCAGCCCCGCCCGCGAACGACGTTCCGGGAACGTGCCGCCGCGCTGAAGCCGGGCCGGCTGAAGGAGTCGCTGCGGACCGCCGTCGTACGCCGCCCGAAACTTGCCGCAGCCCGCCCTGAACCGCAGGTCCTCGCCGAAGACTGGGCCTCCGCCGTCGCGGAAGCCGACAAGCGCGCCCAGGCCAGGGCGCGGGCGGCTGCACCGGAAATCAAACTGTCCGTGCGGGATCTTCCGGATCCGGCCGTCCCCGCGGACAAGGTCTACGAGGTAGCCCCGCTGGTGGAGTCCGCCCTGCACAACCACCGGCCGCCCCATGAGATGCCGCGGTCCTTCAAGAAGCCCCAGCCGCTGCATCCGCTGCCGCCGCTGGATACTGGGTCCCTCGTATCGCTGGCCGGCCCGCAACAGGTACTCAAGGAGCAGCAGGCCAAGGAGAATGGCTAAGCCCTTACCCTGAGCAACCATGTGGGTTAGCGTGAACACATGGAATTCAGATACCTCGGAAACAGCGGCTTTAAAGTCTCGGAAATCACGTTCGGCAACTGGCTGACCCACGGTTCACAGGTGGAAAACGACGTCGCAACCCAGTGTGTGCGCGCCGCCCTCGATGCCGGCATCAGCACCTTCGATACGGCGGACGTCTACGCGAACACAGCAGCGGAAACCGTCCTGGGCCAGGCCCTGAAGGATGAGCGCCGCGAGTCCCTGGAAATCTTCACCAAAGTCTTTGGCCCCACCGGCCCCAAGGGCAAGAACGATCTTGGCCTGTCGCGCAAGCACATCATGGAATCCATCAACGGTTCGCTGCGCCGGCTGCAGACGGACTACGTGGACCTCTACCAGGCCCACCGCTACGACTTCGAAACGCCGCTGGAAGAAACCATGCAGGCGTTCGCGGACATCGTCCGGCAGGGCAAGGCGCTGTACATCGGCGTAAGCGAATGGACAGCGGAACAGCTCCGCGAAGGCCACAAGCTGTCCAGGGAACTGGGCTTCCAGCTCATCTCCAACCAGCCGCAGTACTCCATGCTCTGGCGCGTGATCGAGGCCGAGGTGGTCCCGGCGTCGGAAGAGCTGGGCGTGTCTCAGATTGTCTGGTCGCCCATGGCCCAGGGTGTCCTCAGCGGCAAGTACCTGCCCGGCCAGCCCGCCCCCGAAGGCACTCGCGCCACGGATGAAAAGGGCGGTGCCAAAATGATCCAGCGGTGGATGCGCGACGACGTCCTGGCAGCCGTGCAGGAACTGAAGCCGATCGCCCAGGAGGCCGGCGTCACCATGCCGCAGCTCGCTGTGGCCTGGGTGCTGCAGAACCCCAACGTTGCATCCGCCATCGTGGGCGCCTCCCGTCCGGAGCAGATTGCCGACAGCGTGGGCGCGGCCGGCGTGAAGCTGGAGGCGGAGGTCCTCAAGCGGATTGACGACGCCGTCGGTGGCCTCGCCGAACGCGACCCCGCACAGACCAAGTCGCCGGCTACCCGGGAAGCCTAAGTGGCATCCCGGACGGAACTGCCGGACCTCGCTGTCACCGGATCCACCGGAGGCCTGGGCGGAATGGTGGCGCGGCAACTTGCCGCGTCCGGTTTCGCCCAGCGCCTGCTGGTGCGCGACGCCGCACGCGCTCCGCAGCTGGATGACGCACATCCGCTGGTGTGTTCCTACGGGGACGGCGCCGCCTCCCGCCAGGCGCTGGACGGGGCGAAAGTCCTGTTCATGGTGTCCGCCGCCGAGGCCGAAGACCGGCTGCAGCAGCACTACGCATTCGTGGATGCTGCTGCAGCTGCCGGGGTGGAGCACGTGGTGTACACCTCCTTTTTCGGCGCGGCACCGGATGCCACCTTCACCCTGGCCAGGGACCACTACGCCACCGAGGAACGGATCAAGGCGTCCGGGATGGCGTACACCTTCCTGCGCGACAACTTCTACCTCGACTTCCTGCCGCTGATGACCGGCGACGACGGCGTGATCCGGGGCCCTGCCGGGGATGGTGTTTTCTCCGGGGTGGCGCGGGAGGACGTTGCCCGCAGCGCCCACGCCGTGCTGCGGGATCCTGCCATCCACACGGGCAAGACGTACGACCTGACCGGCCCGGAGGAACTGAGCATGGCGCAGGCTGCCGAGGTGCTGAGCGCCGGCACGGGGCGGTCGGTGCGCTACCAGCCGGAGACGGTGGAGGAAGCCTACGCGTCACGGGCTTCCTACGGCGCCCCGCAGTGGCAGCTGGACGCGTGGGTCAGCACCTACACGGCCATGGCGGCCGGCGAGATGGCAGGGCTTTCGCCGGATGTGCACGGACTGACCGGGCAGGACCCCATCAGCCTGGCCGAGTTCCTGACCCGGCCGGTGCTGTAGCCCGGTTAATTTCGTTGACGGGCGGGTTGGCCCGGCGTAGACCTGTGGCGGGGGGACTTTAGTCCGCCGAGCAGAATCGCACCGCCATGAATCCCAGCAACCAGCAGTCCACCCGGCAGGAGCCAGCGCCTGCTCCGGCGCCAGCCGCACAGCCTTCCTCCGGCCCGCTCACCTCGGAGGAACTGCAGCTCGCCGCCCGCAACCATTCCATGCCGCTGGAGGCACTACGCCGCGAGGTCACGCCGCCCGGACTCCACTACGTCCTCACGCACTTCGACATTCCCGACCTGGACGTTTCCTCCTGGCACCTGCGGATCGGCGGTGCCGTGGAACGTGCCCTCGAGCTGAGCATGGCCGCGCTTCGCCGCGACCCGGCCATCACTGTGCCCGTCACCCTTGAGTGCGCGGGCAATGGCAGGTCGCTCCTGGAGCCGCGGCCCCTCAGCCAACCCTGGGTCCTGGAGGCGGTGGGCACCGCACAGTGGACCGGCGTGCCGCTTGCCTATCTTCTGGGCAAGGCCGGGGTGCTGCCGGACGCGGCGGAGGTGGTGTTCACGGGGGCAGATGCCGGGGTGCAGGGCGGCGTCCCCCAGCGCTACGCACGCAGCCTGCCGATTCGCGAGGCCCTGCGTCCCGACGTCGTCCTTGCCTACAAAATGAACGGAGCCGTTCTGCCGCCGCAGCATGGTTACCCGCTGCGGCTGGTGGTCCCGGGCTGGTACGGGATGGCCAGCGTCAAGTGGCTGGAGTCCATCGAGGTGGCCAGGGCACCGTTCACCGGCTTCCAGCAACAGGTTGCCTACCGCTACCAGAGCTCCGCGGACGACGGCGGGAGCCCGGTTTCGCGGATCAGGGTGCGCTCGTTGATGGTCCCGCCGGGTGTCCCGGACTTCTTCACCCGGCGGCGTTTCCTCCGTGCGGGCCCGGTGATGCTGGAGGGCCGGGCATGGTCCGGGGAAGGCGCCGTGACCGCCGTCGAGGTGGGGATCGACGGCACCTGGCTGCCCGCCCACCTGGATAAACCGGCAGGTGGTTTCGCGTGGCGGAGGTGGAGCCTGCCCTGGGTCGCGGACCCGGGCGAACACGTCCTGGCCTGCCGCGCCACGGACATCACCGGCGCCACCCAACCACAGGAGCAGAACTGGAATTACCAGGGAATGGGAAACAACGTGGTGCAGCGGGTCACCGTGACGGTGGAGTGACGCTGGACCGGCTTCCCGGGGCGGCACCCCCTGGGGCTATACTCGGTGCCAATTATGACCAGCCTCCCATCCGCTCCCGCCAGTGTCCGAATCGATGCGTGGCTGTGGGCCGTCCGCGCCTACAAGACGCGGTCTGCCGCCACTGCAGCCTGCCGCGCAGGGCATGTCCGGCTGAACGGCAACCCCTCCAAGGCTTCGGCAACGCTGGTGACCGGCGATACCGTCACGGTCCGCATGCCAGGCTACGAGCGCATCCTTGAGGTGCGGCGGCTCATTGCCAAACGCGTCGGGGCCGAGGCGGCATCGCACTGCTTCACCGACCACACTCCCCCGCGGCCCGTCCTTCCGGCGCTTGGGTTGCCGCAGCGCGACCGGGGCGCCGGACGGCCCACCAAGAAGGACCGCCGAGAGATGGAGCGGTTGCGGGGCCCTGCCTAGCGGACGTGCTGCCGCGTCAGGCACCCGCCTTGGTGCGTGCCTGCACCAGGTTGGCGAACGGCAACCGGCCATATTCCTCCACAAAGGCAGCGTGGTAACCCGCTTCCGCGCTGCTCAGCTGGCCGGCCGGAAGTTCCTTCCACGCAACGGCCAGTGATTCCGCGTCAGCGAGCTGCCAGACAAGCCGCCCGTCCCAGTGGCCGGGCGGCTTTCCTTGCCCAAAGTCAACGAACTCCTGGATCTGGCGCCGAAGCCCCCGGTTACCCTTGCTTCCGGGTCCGGCCTTTCCCAAGTAGAGAACGACCGCGGCGTCCACCCATTCGGTGGCCAACACGGCTTCGGGGAGGGAAGGGTCCTTCTTCTTGAAGACTCCGGCGGTGCTTTTCGTGAGAAAGCGCCCCTGGAAGTCTTCCGGCACAACGACGGCGAAGAGGCCTGTGCCCTGCGGAATCCTCATGGTTTCGAGGTTTCGGATAGGCCGGAATCCGGCGAAGCCTTCGACCTTCAGGCCCTTCCTGGTGAACTGCATAATTCATTGAACCGCATGGCACGGGCCATTGCTGCGTTTGCGTTTTCCACATAGGGACTTTGGGTGGCCGGGATTGTCACACCCTGCTGGAAGACTTTGGCTATGGAAGCGGTTTTGGAATCGGCGGCAGTACAACAGGGGGTGCGGTGCGCCGAACCTTCCAGTGTTGGTCCCACGCCATACCCGCCCGCCGCACCTTCCATTGGGGATGTCCTGGACCTGCTCGCCCGCGTCCCGGTCCCTGGGGATGGTGCGGGCATGATCGAGCAGATTCGTGGGTTGGAGCATCTGAAGTCCTTGGCGGGTGCCCGGCAGGCTGATACCGCTGTCGCTTTTGATTTATCCCAGCGGCGGGAGCAGGCCGAGGCCGGGGTCCCGGCTGACGAGCAGGGCGCCGGGGTCGCGGCGCAGATCGCGTTGGCCCGGCGTGAGTCCCCCGCCCGGGGTTCCCGGTTGCTCGGCCTGGCCAAAACCCTCACCGGCATGCCGCACACGTTCCAGGCGTTCCGGACCGGCCTGTTGAGCGAGTGGCGGGCCACGCTGATCGTGAAAGACACCATCTGCCTGAGCACCGAGGACCGGGCCGGGGTGGATGAGGAACTCGCCGCCGACACCGGCGCCCTGAACGGCCTGGGCGACAGGGCCATCATCGCCGCGGTCCGCGCCGCCGCGTACCGGCGGGACCCCGCCTCGGTCGCGAAGCGCGCCAGCCGGGCCGTGGGCGAGCGGTGCGTGAGCCTGCGCCCGGCCCCGGACACCATGACCTGCCTGACCGCGCTGCTCCCCGCCGCCCAGGGCGTCGCCGCGTACGCCGCGTTGTGCCGGGACGCCGACACCGCCCGCTCGAACGGGGATCACCGGTCCCGGGGCCAGGTCATGGCGGACACCCTCGTCGAACGCGTCACCGGCACCCCCGGCGGGATCAGCGGCGTTCAGATCCAGCTCGTCATGACCGACCACACCCTCCTGCAGGCCGGCGCCGAACCCGCACGACTGCCCGGCTACGGCACCATCCCCGCCGAACAGGCACGAACCATCGCCCTCACAGCCCCTGGTGAGACCGACCTCAACCTCTGGGTCCGCCGGCTCTACACCGCCCCCGGCACCGGCGAACTGGCGGCCATGGACTCCACAGCCCGGCTCTTCCCGCCAGCACTGAAACGCTTCCTGCAGATCCGGGACGACACCTGCCGGACCCCCTACTGCGACGCCCCGATCCGGCACCACGACCACGTCACCCCCTGGCACCACCGCGGACCCACCACCGCCGGAAACGGCCAAGGCCTCTGCGAAGCCTGCAACCACACCAAAGAAACCCCAGGCTGGACAGCCACAACCACCCCCGGCTCACGCCACACCGTGGCGACTACCACCCCCACCGGCCACACCTACCACTCCACAGCACCACCACTCCCCGGCACCCCACCTGCAGGAGGCACACGGTCATGCGGCTCTCAGGAACGGCGGCTAACCTTGGCGCGTGCCACCCCTTGAGATCCTTGTTTCTTCCTGGCAGTTCGACTGGGCCGCCGCGGCTTTCGCCGCCGTGGCCGGCATTCTGTACGGCTGGGGAATACGGTCAGCCGCGCGCCGGGGTCAGGGACGGCCAGTGTGGCGGGCGGTGGCGTTCTACGTCCTGGGCCTGGGCTCATTCATCATCCTCACCTGCGGGTTCACTGGGGTATACGGAGCGCAGCAACGGTGGGCCTTCACCATCAAATTATCCCTGATGCTCTTTGTCGTCCCGTTGCTGATCGGCCTGGGCAAACCGCTAACCCTGGCGCGGGCAGCACTGCCGGCCAAGGGCACAACAGCCTTGGACAAGGTCCTGTCCAGCACGCCCGTACGGTTCGTCAGCAATTCATTTGGCGCACCCCTGCTGGGGCTGGCCCTCTTCTCCACGTTCCTCACGCCGGCCTTCTTCACGCTGCGGACCGACCCCGTGGCAGGCGCCCTCCTCACAGTTGGCGTGCCGCTGCTGGGCATGCTGATGGCACTGCCGATCATCGAAGAGTCCGATTTCCAGCGCTCCAGCGCCTACCTGACCCTTGAATTCATGTTCGTGTTCATCGAGTTGCTGATCGATGCGGTCCCGGGCATCCTGCTGAGCCTCAACGGCCAGGTGCTCGACCACGTGATGTCCGTTCCCAACCCCCAATGGTGGTTCCGGGACGCTCTCCAGGACCAGCAGTTCGCCGGAAATTTGCTGTGGTTCATCTGCGAGGTGCTGGACCTGCCGCTGATCATCCTCATGTTCATCCGCTTCTCACGCAGCGACAAGAGGGAAGCAGGCGCCTTCGACGAACTGACCGACGAGCAGTTCGACGAACTTCAAAACCAGCACCTGCGTGGGCGGCAGTAACCATCCCGCGCCCGCTGCCCGGCACCGGGAAGGGTAGTGCGGAATTCGGTGTGTCCACCCTTTCCCGGGGAAGCGTAGAGTGACATAGGACGCCTGATTCTGGACGCCTCGCTGCCAAGGGAGAAATCGTGACGATTGATTGGGACGAAAAAAAGGCCCTGCTACAGGAACCGAATATCGCGAAGGTAACCCAACTTTGCGATGAGCTGATGGAAAAAAAGCCTGGTTCCACTGTCCCCTATATCGACCCCGTCCACGACGAGGACGAATGCAGGATCATCAGCCTCCAGGCCAGCCCCGGCAAAGGGACCGAGTCCGGGTTCGTCTCCCACAACAACGACGACGAAGCTGCCCGACGCGCCACGCAGATCTATGAGCTGGCCGAGCTGGACCCCCGCTACGTCATGCCGTGGAATGCCTACCCCTGGGTGCGTGAGAGCGGCAGCCCCTCCGCGCTGAGTGTCCAGGAAAAGACCGATGGCCTCCGTCCGTTCCGCCAGTTCCTGAAGATCAATTCCCGCGTCTCCGCCATCATCGCGCACGGCACGGACGCGTCCACATTTCTGACCCTCTTTGAGAAGACCTACCACTCATCGCTGAAGAACAGCGGCATCAAGATCTACAAGGCCTCCGCCCTTGGCGGCAGGGCCTTTGCTGTTTCCGAGGCCAAGCAGGAAGAGCTTCTCGCCAAGAGCATCGAAACCTATCGTGACGCGATGCAGCGGGCGGGCATCCAGCACCTGTAAGGGAAAGTCCCAGGGTTCTTTCAGCCACGCGAGCGCATACTCGTAGGTACCCGGACCAGCGAAAGAACCAGGCTGAACCTTGACGTCCCACACCAACCGCTCCCCCGGGGCGGCATCCCCAGCAGAGGCTGCAGCCGTACGCATGGCGGCCCTGCCCCAGCTCCGGCACTGGATTGCCGTGCCGGTCACGGCGGCTGTCCTGATCGTGGCCGCCGGCCTGGCCCTGCGGTTCATTCCGGCGCTGACGTCTGCGGACATGTCCGTGGATGCCGAGCTGAGCCGTGACCACACGGCGCCGCTGACGGGTGTGGCCATGTTCATCAATGTGGTGTTCAGCCCGGCAGGGGGCGTGCTGATGATCGCCGCCCTGTGCCTGTACCTGCTGCTGGTACGCCGGAGTCCTGTCAACGCGGTTGCCACAGGGCTAGTCGCTGCCGGAGGCTGGGTCAGCAGCGAACTGTTCAAAGTACTCGTGGCCAGGCACCGGCCGGACTCCACCGCCCTGTTCAACCCGCTGATCCCCGAACCGGGAACGGACAGCTTCCCGAGCGGACACGTGGCACTGGCCTCCGCGCTGGCCATCTCCGTCTACCTGCTGGCCCGCGGCACCAAGTGGCAGCGGCCCGCGGCCATTATCGGGATCGTCGTGGCGGTTGCCGTCGCATTCTCGCGCGTCTACCTCGGGGTGCACTATCCCACCGACGTCACGGCGTCCTTCCTCACGGCAGCCACCGGTGCGGCGTTCCTGACAGGCTTGTGGAACCGGTTTGGCCTGGCGCTGCTGGCCCGCATACCGTTCCTGGCGAAACTGGGCCCCGTCCCGGCACCCCAGGCCTGATCCACTGTCATGACGGGCTTCATTGACGGACTCCTGAACGTCAGCCCGCTTGTGGCGTACATCGCCGTCTTTTGCCTGGTATTCGCGGAGGACGCCTTGTTCGTGGGCTTCGTCATCCCCGGTGAAACCGCCGCCGTCCTGGGCGGAGTGGTGGCCAGCCGGGGCGAAGTGCAGCTGGGCACCATGATGGCCCTGGTGGTGTGCGCGGCCGTCATCGGCGACAGCGTGGGCTACGAGGTGGGCAAGCACCTGGGCGGCCGGCTTATGAAGACGAGGCTGCTGGCCCGCCACTCCGGGAGGCTGGAAAACGCTCAGGACTTCCTCCGGCGCAGAGGCGGGTCCGCTGTGTTCCTGGGCCGCTTCACCGCCTTTTTCCGCGCCGTCATGCCCGCCCTGGCCGGCACGTCCCGGATGCCCTACGGCCGCTTCATCGCCTACAACGCTGCGGGCGGCGTGGCCTGGGGCATCGGCTTCGTCCTGCTGGGCTTCCTCGCCGGCAACTCGTACGAGACCGTCGCCCAGGCAGTGGGCCGGGACCTCGCCGTCGTGATCGCCTTAGTGGCGGTGGCGGCGCTCGTCGCCTGGCATGTCCGTTCACGACGGCGGCAGCAACGGCGGCGCCCGGCCAGCCAAGGGCGGGACAAGGGCCCGAATTCATAGAAGGGTTTGACAGCAACTGTGACCAGTGCCATATTTAAGGCGTGAACCTGTCAGACAGCCGGACAGCAGGACAGCCTGCATCGTTCCGCCCCCTTGCCCGGCTGAGCGCTGCCGAGGCGGTGTTCAACGCCATCCGCCAGGACATCGAATCGGGCGGCATCCCGGTGGGGAGCAAACTCAGCTCGGAAGCCACCCTCTCGCAGCAGTACGGAGTAAGCCGCTCGGTAATCCGGGAAGCCCTCCGCTCCTGCACCGCCCTGGGCCTGACGGTCACGCGGACCGGCAAGGGCACCTTTGTCATTGCCAGCAAGGTGGCCAACGACCTCACGTTGGGCCAGTACTCCGCCCGCGACCTTACCGAAGCCCGCCCCCACATCGAAATTCCCGCCGCCGGACTGGCCGCAGAGCGTCGAACGGAGGAGGAACTGGACACCCTCCGCCACATCATGGGTGCTATGGCCACCGAAACGGATCCGGAATCCTGGGTAGCCCTGGACTCCACCTTCCACGCCACCATCGCCCGCGCCAGCGGCAACAAAGTGTTCGCAAGCGTCGTGGCTGACATCCGGGACGCGCTGGCGCATCAATCCGAGACCCTGAACATGGTGGCAGACCGCCAACATGCTTCCGATATTGAGCACCAGCAGATCCTTGCCGCCATCGAGACAGGCTCCGCGGAAGAGGCCCGCGCCGCCATGGCCCACCACCTGGAGGCCGTGGGCGTGGCCCTGGACTCCATCCTCAACAGCTAGCAAGATCCAACCAACCCTCCCAAGGACCCCATGCCATCCCCCGTGTTTTCTGCTGCCCACACTGCTGCCCCGGCCGGGCTGTCCCTGCCGCAGCACACCCCACTGGTCGCCGCCGTCCGTGACGGCCTCGTGGAAAGTGTCCACTACGGCTCCGCGCTTGCCCTCGCGGCGGACGGCACAGTGGCGGCATCGGCAGGGGACCCCCTGGCACCGTTCTACCCCCGGTCAGCGCTCAAACCCCTCCAGGCAGTGGCCATGGTCCGCGCCTGCCTTGAGCTTCCCGCCGACCTCCTGGCACTGGCCGCGGCAAGCCATTCAGGTGCGGCAGAACACCGCGACGGCGCGCTGCGCATCCTCGAAGTGCACGGACTTGCCCCCACGGACCTGGAAAACAGCACCGACCTGCCCTACGGCACGGTCGAACGGGAAGACTGGCTCCGCACCGGCGGCAGCGCTACCCGGATCACCCAGAACTGCTCCGGAAAGCACGCTGCCATGGTGGCCACCTGCCTGATCAACGGGTGGCCCGTCCAGGGCTACCTCGATGCCTCCCATCCGCTGCAGCAGCTGGTGGCCCGGACCGTCACCGACCTCACCGGCGAGGAGCCGGCCGCCGTCAGCACCGACGGCTGCGGCACTCCCTTGTTCGCCCTCACGCTGCGCGGCATGGCCCGCGCCTTCGGCCGGATCGCCCAGGCTGCAGCGGACGACGACGGCAGCCCGGAAGCCGCCGTCGGGCTCGCCATGCAGCAGCACCCCGGGATGGTGGCCGGGGACGGCCGCGACGTCACCGCACTGATGCGCCTGCTTCCCGGGGCCGTGGCCAAGGACGGCTTTGAAGGCGTGCAGCTGGTGGGCCTGCCCGACGGCAGTGCCGTGGCCGTCAAGATTTCCGACGGCGGCGACCGCGCCCGGATGCCCGCCACCGTCCGCCTGCTGGAGGCGCTGGGCGTGGAGACGGAGCCGCTTGCCGGCATCGCCACGGCCCCGGTGCTGGGCGGCGGCCACGAGGTGGGCCGGCTGCTGGCCACCGACTTCCTGAATCACTTGTCCGCACCCGTCAACGAAGCCCTGTAAGGACACCATGACAACCATCGAAACCGCCGCACCCGCACAGGTCCGGTCCGAGCACGACCTCCTCGGCGACCGGGACGTGCCCGTGCACGCCTACTGGGGCGTGCACACGCTCCGCGCCGTGGAGAACTTTCCCATCACCGGCCAGAAGCTGTCCTCCAACATGCACCTGGTCCGCGGGCTTGCCGCCGTGAAACTGGCCGCCGCCCGCACCAACCGCGAGCTCGGCCTGCTGGACGCCGAACGCGCCGACGCCATCGAGCAGGCATGCCAGGACGTCATGGCCGGCCGCCTGGCCGACCAGTTCGTGGTGGACGTCGTCCAGGGCGGTGCCGGGACGTCGTCGAACATGAACGCCAACGAGGTCATCGCCAACCGGGCCCTGGAAATCCTGGGACACCCCAAGGGCGACTACGCGCGGCTGCACCCCAACGACCACGTCAACCTCAGCCAGTCCACCAACGACGTGTACCCCACGGCCGTGAAGCTGGGCACCATCTTCGCCGCCCGGGAACTGCTGGCAGCCCTCGAAGAACTCGAGGATGCCTGCGCTGCCAAGGCACTGGAATTCCGCACCGTAGTGAAGATGGGCCGCACCCAGCTCCAGGACGCCGTGCCCATGACCCTGGGCCAGGAGTTCGGCAGCTACGCCGTGACCATCGGCGAGGACCGGCTGCGCCTGGCGGAGGCCGAGCTGCTGATCCACGAGATCAACCTCGGCGCCACCGCCATCGGCACCGGCCTGAACGCCCCTGCCGGCTACGCCGCAACAGCCTGCCGGCACCTGGCGGAGATCACCGGGCTGCCCCTGGTGACCGCCGTGGACCTCATCGAAGCCACCCAGGACGTGGGCGCCTTCGTGCACCTGTCCGGCGTGCTCAAGCGCGTTGCCGTGAAGCTGTCCAAGATCTGCAACGACCTGCGCCTGCTCTCCTCCGGCCCGCGTGCCGGCTTCGGTGAAATCAACCTGCCGGCCGTGCAGTCCGGCTCCTCCATCATGCCCGGCAAGATCAACCCGGTCATCCCGGAGGTGGTCTCGCAGGTGGCCTACGAGGTGATCGGCAACGACGTCACCATCACCATGGCCGCCGAGGCCGGGCAGCTGCAGCTCAACGCCTTCGAACCGATCATTGTCCACAGCCTCCACAAGAGCATCTCCCACCTCGAGGCAGCCTGCCGCACCCTTACGGCCCGCTGCATCCGGGGAATCACCGCCAACACCGACCACCTGCGCCGCACCGTGGAGCAGTCCATCGGCCTGGTCACCGCTTTGAACCCCCACCTCGGCTACACCACGGCCACGGCCATCGCGCAGGAAGCACTTGCCACCGGCAAGGGCGTGGCCGAGCTGGTCCTGGAACACGGGCTCCTCACCGACGCCCAGCTCCAGGAACTCCTGAGCCCCGAACGCCTGGCAAACCTCAGCAAGTAGTCCCCCAACTGCTCCCCGAAGGACACCCCCATGACTAATACTCCCCTTCCAGACCACTTGATTGATGGTGGTCACGCGCATGCGTCCGAGACCTCCCTGCACGCGGAGGACAAGGGTTACCACAAGAACCTGAAGCCGCGGCAGATCCAGATGATCGCGATTGGCGGTGCGATCGGTACCGGCCTGTTCCTGGGCGCCGGCGGCCGGCTCAACGCCGCGGGCCCGTCCCTGGTCATCGCGTACGCGGTGTGCGGGTTCTTCGCGTTCCTGATCCTGCGCGCGCTGGGCGAACTGGTCCTGCACCGGCCTTCCTCGGGCTCGTTCGTTTCCTACGCCCGTGAATTCTTCGGTGAAAAAGCCGCGTTCGTCTCCGGCTGGTTCTACTGGATCAACTGGGCCACCACCACCATCGTGGACATCACCGCCGCCGCCCTCTACATGCACTTCTTCGGCAACTACGTCCCCTGGATGGCCGATGTCCCGCAGTGGGCCTGGGCACTGACCGCCCTCGTCGTGGTCCTGGCCCTGAACCTGGTCTCCGTGAAGGTCTTCGGCGAAATGGAATTCTGGTTCGCCCTGATCAAGGTCGCCGCCCTCGTCGCCTTCCTCATCATCGGCACCTACTTCGTCATCTTCGGCACCCCCGTGGACGGCCAGCAGGTCGGCATCAGCCTCCTGTCCGATAACGGCGGGATCTTCCCCAACGGCCTGCTGCCCATGATCATCCTCATGCAGGGCGTCCTGTTCGCCTACGCCTCCATCGAACTCATCGGCACCGCCGCCGGCGAAACCGAGAACCCCGAAAAAATCATGCCCAAGGCCATCAACTCCGTGGTCTTCCGCATCGCCGTGTTCTACGTCGGCTCCGTGATCCTCCTGGCCCTGCTGCTGCCCTTCACCTCCTACCAAAAAGGCGTCAGCCCCTTCGTGACGTTCTTCGGCTCCATCGGCGTCCAGGGCGTGGACGTCATCATGAACCTCGTGGTCCTCACCGCAGCCCTGTCCTCCCTGAACGCCGGGCTCTACTCCACGGGCCGGATCCTGCGTTCCATGTCCGTCAACGGCTCCGCGCCCAAGTTCGCCTCCCGCATGAACAAGGCAGGCGTCCCGTACGGCGGCATCGCCATCACCGCCGTCGTCTCCCTCCTCGGGGTCCCGCTGAACTACCTCGTCCCGGCCGAAGCCTTCGAAATCGTCCTGAACATCGCCTCCGTCGGCATCATCATGACCTGGGCCACCATCGTGCTGTGCCAGATCCAGCTCAAACGCTGGGCCGACAAAGGCTGGGTCGAACGCCCCTCCTTCCGGATGTTCGGCGCCCCCTACACCGGCTACCTCTCCCTGCTCTTCCTCGTCGGCGTCCTCATCATGGTCTTCATCGACTCACCCCTGACCATGCTCGTCACCGCCATCGCGTCCGTCCTCATGGTCCTCGGCTGGTACGCCTGCCGCCACCGCATCCGCCAAATCGCCGAAACCCGCGAAGGCTTCACCGGGACGTCCCCGGTGGTGGCCAACGCGGCGGCTGACACCTTCAAGAAGTAACTGCCTTAAACGTCCGACGGCGGCACCTGGGTTCTGGAAGTCCGGAACCCAAGTGCCGCCGTCGGGGTTTAAAGGTGGCTCACCCCGTCACTTGGACGGCTTGACCACCATGGCTGATCCGCCGCCGCGCCTGACCGGCTCGGCTGCGGCCAGGGTCCGTCCGTCGTCGAGGAACTCGATGGCGGTGGCGGCCCCGATCTCCGAGGCGGACGTGAACGAGTCACCCGACGGCGTCAGGATGTGGCCGAACCGGGACGTCAGGGCCGGGCCGTACTTGTCGATGAACGCCGGCTCTGCGGTTACCTTCTCGGTGTTCCGCTGGGAAGCCCGGGGGGCCGCAATGGCATCCGGGATGCTCATGCCCAGGTCAATGCGGTTGACGATGGTCTGCAGGACCGTGGTGATGATGGTGGAGCCGCCCGGGGAGCCCAGTGCCAGGAACGGCTTGCCGTCCTCGAGCAGGATGGTGGGCGACATGGACGACCGCGGCCGCTTGCCCGGCTCAATCCGGTTGGGGTCCTCGGCGCTGTAAACCGTGGAGAAGTCGGTGAGCTCGTTGTTGAGCAGGAACCCGCGGCCGGGAACAACCATGCCGGAGCCGCCGGTCTGTTCAATGGTCAGCGTGTACTCCACCACGTTGCCCCACTTGTCCGAGACGGTCATGTTGGTGGTGGAGATGTTCTCTGTGTCCTTCTCATCGGCGAGCGCGGCCGGTTCCGCCGGGCAGCTTCCGTCGTAGGAGGTGACGTTGCCGGGCTTCACGGGTTTGGGTGCCGCATGGTTGGGGTCAAGCTCGCAGGCGCGTTCCTTGCCGAAGACGGGATCGGTCAGCGCTTCGGTGGGCACGTCCACGAAGGCGGGGTCACCCACATATTTTCCCCTGTCCGCGAAGGCCAGGGCGCTGGCCTCCAGATAGTGGTGCAGCACGGCCGGCTGGTCATTCTTCAGTGCCGGCAGGTCGAACACGTCCAGGATGTTCAGCGACTCCCCCACCGTGGTGCCGCCACTGCTTGAAGGTGCCATGCCGTAAACGTCATAGCCGCGGTAGTTCACGTGCGTCGGGTCCTGGTCCAGGGCCTCGTAGCCGGCCAGGTCATCGGTGGTCATGGAACCCACGGGGACGGGGAGCTTGGTGTCCGGGGACTTGGGCGGGTTCTGGACCGTCTTGGCGATTTCCTCCGCGAGCGGGCCGGTGTAGAACGCGCCCATGCCCTTGCGGGCCAGCAGGCGGTAGGTGTCCGCGAGGTCGTGGTTCTGGAAGACCGAGCCCACTTCGGGCAGCTTGCCGCCCTGCAGGTACAGGTCCTTGGTGGAGGTGAAGGCCTCGAACCTCGCCTGGTTGTCTGCGGTCTGGCTGCGGAACGTCTCATCCACCACGAACCCGCGGTCTGCCACCTTGATGGCAGGTTTCAGTGCGTCCCCCAGGCTGATGCTGCCCCAGCGTTCCAGTGCCCGCTCCCAGGTGGCGGGCGTACCGGGAACGCCCACGGAGACGCCACTGGTGACGAGCTCCGGGGTGAACCGGTACGGCTTGCCGGTGGCGGGATCGATGAAGGCATCCTGCTTGATTCCTGCCGGCGCCGTTTCCCGGCCGTCGATGGTGCTGACCTTTCCGGACTTGGCGTCGTAGTAGACGAAATAGCCGCCACCACCGATCCCGGCGCTGTACGGCTCGGTGACTCCAAGCGTGGCTGCCGCGGCAACGGCCGCATCCACCGCGTTCCCGCCCTTGCGGAGGACCTCGATGGCTGCCGCTGATGCTTCCGGGTCCACCGTACTGACCGCGCCGCCGTAGCCGGTGGCCGTGGGGTCCTTGTCTGTCTGCCGCGGATCGGCCGAAGCGGGGCTGATGGCCCCCGTGGTGACGCTCATCGCCAGCGCCGCAGTAACAGCTGCGAGCCGGCGTCCCAGATGTGGCATGGTGGCTCCTAAAGGGGATGTTGAGTGATGTGGGCCACGCTACTCTTCGGGTAGGACACACTCAACGACTCCGGGAAGGAAGGGCATCATGCCAGGATCCAAACTCGCGGTGGTGGGCGCCGGCAGCGTCGGCACTTCGCTGGCATACGCGGCACTGATCCGTGGTTCGGCCAGCAGCATCGCCTTGTTCGATGTCAACGCGCCCAAGGCGGAGGCGGAAGCCCTGGACCTTGCCCATGGCAGCCAGTTCGCTGCGGCGTCGGCCACGGTTGCGGGCGGCGGGGATACCGCTGTCACGGAAGGCGCCGACGTCGTGGTCATCACGGCCGGCGCCAAGCAGAACCCGGGCCAGAGCCGGCTGGACCTGGCCGGCACCAATGTGCGGATCCTGGAACAGCTGATGCCGCCGCTGCTTGAGCGGGCACCGGACGCCGTCTATGTCCTGGTGACCAACCCGTGCGACGTCCTGACGGTGGCGGCCCAGCGTATTTCCGGACTGCCCCCGCAACGGATCTTCTCCTCCGGCACCGTTCTGGACACGTCCCGGCTGCGCTGGCTGCTGGCCCGCCGGGCAGGGGTTTCCGTCTCCAGCGTCCACGCAAGCATGGTGGGCGAGCACGGCGACACCGAATTCCCGCTCTGGTCCGGCGCCACTATTGGCCCGGTGCCGATCCGCGAGTGGACAGAAGGCGGCGAGCGGATCTTCACGCCCGAATACCTCGCCGGCACTGCCACGGAAGTGGTGCAGGCCGCCTACAAGGTCATCGCCGGCAAGGGCGCCACAAACTACGCCATCGGCCTGTCCGGCGCCCGCATCGTGGAGGCGCTCCTGCGCGACGACAATGCCGTCCTGCCGGTTTCCACCGTCCTGTCGGGGCTTCACGGTATCTCCGGGGTGGCCCTGTCCCTGCCCAGCGTGGTGGGCCGCGGCGGCGTGCACCGCGTCCTGGAAACGCCCATGGACGACGGCGAACTGGCGGCACTGCGGCACTCCGCGGACACCCTGCGCCACACCATGGACGCGCTGGGCCTCTGAAAGGAAGTCATGCAACGCCGCCGCAACCCTCCCGGGCGACGGGTTCGCATAAGCTCACTTCCAGGTGCCAAACGCTGACCCGAACACGGCTGGCTCAACGACGAACCAACAGGAGTAGACCCATGACCAACTGGCGGATCAGGGATTTCCATTCGGCTGACCTGGACGGCATCCTGCACCTGTGGGAGACGCTGAAGGCCAACAACGTCGAGCCCGTCTACGCCCTGTCCGAGGTCCTCGCCTCCTGCGAGAAGGACCACGCCGTGGTGGCGGTGCTGGGTGAGCAGGTGGTGGGCGCCGCCGTCGGACGTGCCGCCCACGACCAGGGCTGGATCGTGTTCCTGGCCACCCTGCCCGAGTACCGCGGCCGCGGCATCGGCACCTCACTGTTGGCCGCCGTCGAAAACCGCATGGCCCCGCACGGCCTGAACAAGCTCTCGGCGCTGATGCCGGAATCCGAAACCCGGGTAGAGGCCTTCCTGGGCCGCGGCTTCGCACTCAAGAAGAACCTCCGCTACTTCGAACGCACCATCCCGGTCCAGCGCCAGGAGCTGGGCGCCCTCGGCCAGCTCGGCGGCCGCGTCCTGGCCCGCGACCTGTGGGAAAACGTGGCCGGCATGCGCAAGGAAAAGGAACTGCTCGAACGCCGCCTGGTGCTTCCGCTCGCCGAGGCGGACCTGGCTGATGAATTCGGCGTGGTGCCGCCGCGCGCCGTCGTCCTGTTCGGCCCGCCCGGCACGGGCAAGACCACCTTCGCCAAGGCCATCGCGTCCCGGCTCGAATGGCCGTTCGTGGAAGTGTTCCCCTCCCGGCTGGCCGGCGATCCCCAGGGGCTTGCCGGCGCGCTCCGCGAAACCTTCCTGGAGATCGCCGAGCTGGAGCACGCCGTGGTGTTCATCGACGAGGTGGAGGAGATCGCCTCCCAGCGTGCCGGGGATCCGCCGTCGCCGCTGCAGGGCGTCACCAACGAGCTGCTGAAGATCATCCCCGCGTTCCGCGAACAGCCCGGCAGGCTCCTGGTCTGCGCCACCAACTTCATCCGCGCCCTGGACTCGGCGTTCCTGCGCCACGGCCGGTTCGACTACGTCATTCCCATTGGGCTGCCGGACCGGCAGGCGCGGGAGGCGATGTGGCAGCGCTTCATCCCCGCGGCCGTGGTGGACGCCGTTGACGTGGAACTGCTCGTGGAACGCACGGAGGGCTTTTCGCCGGCGGACATTGAGTACGCGGCCCGCAGCGCGTCCCAGCGGGCCCTGGAGAAAGCAGTGTACGACGACGGCGGGCTGGCCTCGGGAGGCGACGTCTCGGTCCGGGAGGCGGTCCGGAAGGGTCCCTCCACCCAGGACTACCTCGACGCCATCGGGGATACCCGGACCACCGTAAGCCCCGAGGTGCAGGCCGACTTCCTGGAGGACATCGAAGCCCTGGGACGGGTGTAGCCTGCCGGCCTTCCGGCCGGGGCGTGGGGGACCTTTGCCTCTTTGCCCGGCTGCTGCGCACCGCCAAAGTGGTGCCCATGGCAAAGATCCTGATCCCGTACGGAACCTCGGAGGGCCAGACGGCCCGCATCGCCGACTACATCTCCGACGTGCTGCAGGCCCACGGCCACCAGGCCGACACACTGGACCTCAAGCACGCAGACCACGACCTCCCGGACGGCTATGACGCCGTCATTGTGGGCGCCTCGGTCCATGCCGGAAAACACGAAGGCTACGTGGCCGATTTTGTCCGCAGGAACCTGCCCGCCCTGCAGAACCTGCCGGCCGCCCTGTTCTCGGTCAGCCTCTCAGCCCATGGCGACCCGGAGGACGCGGAAAAGTACGTCGCGGAATTCGAGGACGGCACCGGCTGGCGGCCGGACAAGGTGGCGATGTTCGGCGGTGCACTCCTCTACACCCAGTACGGGTTCCTGAAGCGCACGATGATGAAGAAGATCGTCAGCAGCCAGGGCAGCCCGGATACCGATACCGGCCGGGACTACATCTATACGGAATGGGACGGCGTCCGCCGGTTCGCGGAGGAGTTCCTGGTCTACATGGAGCGGAATCCGGGTCCGGTGTCGTAGCGGAGGTTCTCGTAGTCAGTGTCGTCCGCCTCGTCCAGCTGCGCGTCGAATTCCTCCAGCAGCCAGGGATTGACCCGCGCCAGGATCTTCCGTACCTCGTCCACCTCCACGGCGGCATAGAGCACGGGCCGGGCATCCCGGTACTTGGTCACCGGAGGCTTGTCCGGCCACTTCGCCGCCAGCGCCTCGACACGCTCAGGCAGCGAGTTATGCGCGTTGTCGGCGATCTTGACCAAGGCGGCGTCATGGTCCTCGGCGATCTCACGGATGCCGGACTGGTAATCGTCGGGGTTGCTGTGCAACCGGTTGGTGACGCGCTCAATGATGTCCACGGAGCGCTCAGGGACGCCCATCTCCAGCAGGGCCTGCCGTGTCATCGGCGTGTCCTCGGCAATGTCGTGAAGGTAGCCCGCGATCCGGATCTCGTCGTCGAAGTCCGCCAGGGCATCTCCGACGGCCAGGACGTGGTCCCGGTAGGGCCGCTTCAGCTTGTCCTTTTGCCGGTTGTGGGCCACCTCGGCGAGGACTTTGGCGGTTTCCACCGTGAATGTTGGCGTCCGGCCCTGGGCCGGAATCTGCTCGTCTGACATCCACCAAGCTTAGCCAGCCGGCGGACGCTCCATCCCTGGCCACACCCAGGGTTCGCGGGGCAACTGTGCCGGGTCGAGGGCGTGCAGGGCCTGGTCCAGTGTTCCGGCGGGCAACCCCAGGGACTCCAGCAGCAGGTTCCGCACCTCCCGGGCTGTTACGCCGGCTTGGGCGAGGTCCGCCAGCGTGACCGCGCCGTCGCGCTTGGCCAGCCGCGCGCCGTCGCGGTTCACCACCAAGGGCACATGGACATATTCCGGCACGGGAATATTCAGGAGGGAGGCAAGGTAGGCCTGCCGGGGCGTGGACGGGAGCAGGTCGTCGCCGCGGACCACCTGGTCAATGCCCTGCGCGGCATCATCCACCACAACGGCAAGGTTGTAGGCGGTCACGCCGTCGTTCCGGCGCAGCACGAAATCATCCACGACGCCGGTGAACGTCCCGTGCATGACATCCTCCACCGCGTATTCATGAACGTTGGCGCGCAGCCGGATGGCCGCAGGCCGGGTGGACCGTTTGTAGTCGAGCTCTGCCCGGTCCAGGTTGCGGCAGGTGCCGGGGTAGGCCCCCTGTGGAGCGTGCGGCGCGGACGGCGCCTCCTGGATTTCACGGCGGGTGCAGAAGCATTCGTAGGTCAGCCCCGCCGCTTGAAGCCGGTTGATCGCCTCGGCGTACACGGGTCCGCGGCTGGTCTGTCGCACCACCTCCCCGTCCCAGGTGATGCCCACCGCCGCCAGGTCACGCAGCTGCACCGCTTCCGCACCGGCACGGGCACGGTCCAGGTCCTCCACCCGCAGCAGAAACCGGCGGCCGGTGGAGCGGGCGAAGAGCCAGGCGAGGATTGCGGTTCGAAGGTTCCCGACATGGAGTTCACCCGATGGGCTGGGGGCAAAGCGGCCGGCGGAAGTCATGGAACAACCCTAGACGGAAGCACACAAGAGCCCCTCAGCTACCGATGACTTCCGGGAACCGGGCGTCGGTAGCTCAGGGGCTCTTGCCGTGTTTGCAGAATGAGCGTGGTGTGAACAAGCCTCAATCAGCGGCAGCCTCCTTGCGGGAAACGTGTCCAGGAGCCGGGTGGTGTTCCGGGGAACCTGTAGCCTGCGGGGGACCAGCGGTAGCTTTTGCCCTTGTTGCCACTATTCCAGCAGACACCCTACAGTTGGAACAACCACCAGTACTTCGGTTGGTCAGACTGACCAATCCATGGAGTTCCCAGCGACAGGAAATGATCAGATTGCAGGAACTGGACCCCACCGACCGGCGCATCCTCAGCGCCCTTGACGAGGATCCCCGGGTTCCCATCATGGTGCTCGCGCAACGCCTGGGCCTTGCCCGGGGAACCGTCCAAAGCCGGCTGGAGCGGATGGCGGCATCCGGAGCCCTCCGCCCCAACAGCAGCCGGGTGCTCCCAGCGGCACTGGGCCGCGGCGTGGCCGCCGCCGTGAGCGCTGAACTGGACCAGAGCCACCTCAACGAGGCCATCGCGGCGCTGCGCGACATCCCGGAAGTGCTGGAATGCCATGCCCCTGCCGGGGACACCGACCTGCTGATCCGCGTGGTGGCCAAGAGCCCGGACGATCTGTATCGGGTGTCCGAGGAGATCCGGCTCTGCCCGGGCATTGTCCGTACCTCCACGAGCATGTTCCTTCGCGAGGTCATCCCATACCGGACCACCGGGCTCCTGAAAGGCCGGCCGGAATAGCCGGCGGGCCACAGGGAACCTCTCCCCATCGCCGCCCGCAGGCTGCCCGGCTAGGCTGGCACGGAAGATCCAACAGGGGGACAACATGGCGGGGAACTTTTACGGCGCGGATGTGGCGCAGCTGCGGCAACTGGCCAAGGAGCTGTCAGCCGGCGCCAACCGGCTTAATGCCCTGGGGCAGCAGCTCGGCAGCAGCATCAGCTCCGGCCTTTGGAAAGGGCGCGACGGCGACAGGTTCCGCAGCGAGTGGACGGCATCGCACGCGAAACTGCTGAGGTCGGCCACGTCAGGGCTTGAATCAGCAGCCAGGACGCTCCTGGCCAATGCGGACGAACAAGAGAAGGCAAGCACCAGCAGTCCGGGCGGCGCCGGCGGGTCCGGAGCCGGCGGGGCTGGCGGGACCGGCGGGGCAAGCGCGCAGGACCTGACGGATATCCTCACCGCCATGACGCCTGCCGAGCGGCGCGCCTACCTGCAAAGCGACGAGTTCCGCCGGTGGGCCCAGGCAAACCCTGAAGCTGCCAAAGCCGCCATGGATGCCGCCGCGGACTCGGGCCTCATCAGCAAGAACTCCAAGGGGTACCAGGACTTCCTCAACGACTACTGGAACGGGCAGGCGATGCTGGCGATGGGCATCGATCCAGCCGACTGGGACACGTCCAAGGGCACGGAATACAACTGGGAGACCATCGCCAAGGTCTATGACTTCTACGGCCGCGCCTACCTTGCCAATCCCGATCTGCAGTGGGCAGGCATGGCCAACATGATTGGCCCGTCCTTCGCCGGCGGTTTCCGGGACATGGCCATGCTGCGGGACCTGGCCCAGCAAATCACCGACAACCCCGCCTCTGACATCCCGCTCCCGGTCCTTGACCAGCTGGAACAGCTCGCAGGCATGACGGACGACGAAATCCGTTTTTATGAGACCAGCATGCTGGACATGAACAAGGAAATCTTCCTGGACCAAGCCCGCCAGCACCAGGCGTATATGGACGGCGGCATCGCGGAGATCAACCGTCTTCGCGACTCGGGCGCCATCGACCAGGCCACGGCCAACGCGTGGGCGCAGATCGATTCCGGCGATCCCAGCAAGGTTCGCGAGGGCAATACCACACTCCTCTACCGCGAACAAAACGAAATCATCGCGGACGACTACGACGCCATGCGCAGCCACCCCGGAGGCGAAGCGGTTACGTACATGGTCACGCTCGCCGGGGAACCATCCATCCCGGGAGCCAGGAGCTACCCCGAGGTGTTTCCCTACACCTTCAGCGTGGAAAGCCCGGGGCCGGAAAACATCCCCTTCACCAGCTGGGACAATCCCGCCCAGTTCCGCACCGACTTCACCACCGGCTTCCCGGACGGAAACATCGCCAACGCGGACCAGCGCTGGAACCTCATCAGGCAGGACACCCTCCCCGCCTACCAGCACCTTCTGGCCACGGACCCCGAGGGTGCTGCACAGATTATCGGTTCCGATTTCAACGGGAGGGTGGTCCAATACCGGCCCACCAACAATATTCCCGGCATCATGGACCGGTTCCTTGGCGGCTTCGACGCGGAGGTCCACCAGTGACTGCCACCCACCGCATCGCCGCCCCCGGGCCGTGCGCCGCCGTCGCCAGTGCCCTGATGTCCCTCCTTGTCCTGACCGGCTGCCAGGCCGCCGCGCCGGCTCCGGCCGATCCCACCACCGCCACTTCATCTTCTGCAGGGAGCACCGTGAAAACCTCTTCGTTCTCCACCCTTGACGCCGCCGGTGTGGAAAGCATCCGCAACAGCCGGACGGCCCGCCTGGACATGAGCTCGGGGCGCCTTGAGAAGGAGGCAGTGCGGGTCACCAAGGACAGCTACGGCCCGGAGATCAACACCCGGGACTTAGGCAAGATCAGCCTCAGCATCCTGGCGCCCAGCGGTGAGATCACGGCCGAAACGGACCGGATCCGTTTCAACACCACGGACTCGCGCACGGATTTCAGCGAGGTGACCTACTTCCTCACCGCCGGCTCACCCGAGGAGTACTTCGAGCTGATCAGGGACGGCGTGCAGCGGTACGGGATAGCTGCGGATGCGGCCGAGGAATGGATCAGCAGCACCCAGGCGGACCCCGGCTCCAAGAGCGACTTCTCCATCACGCCCGGGACCGGCACCGGGCTGGTGGTGAACTACGATCTCCGCTACGACGGCAGCAAGGACACCCAGGTGATCATCGTCCACGTCCTCCCCGCACCCTGACCCGCCGGGCCACGCCTAGACCGGCGGTCCGGCGTTTGACTTCAGGTTCTTCATGACGAGTGTTGAAGTCAGCCGCTCGACGCCGGGCAGCGATGTGAGTTCGGTGTCATAGAAGCGCTGGTAGGCGGGCAGGTCCGCCGCGATGACCTTGAGCAGGTAGTCCGGGGATCCGAACAGCCGCTGGGCCTCCACGATGTTCGGGTTGTCCGCCACCCGGTTCTCGAAGATCTCCATGGTGGGCCGGTCCACCTGCCGGAGCGTGACGAAGACGATTGCCTCAAATCCCAGGCCCACCGCGGCGGGGTCAACGTCCGCCTTGTACCCGCGGATCACTCCCGACTGCTCCAGGTCCCGCAGCCGCCGATGGCAGGGCGCCACGGTCAGGCCCACCTTCGAGGCGAGGGCGGTGGCGGTCATCCGGCCATCTTCCTGAAGGTGTCGCAAAATGTTTCTGTCGATGTTGTCCAGCACGCAATAAACATACTGCCTCTGCTGCGAGGCGCGCGAAAAAGGGACAGCACTTTTGGTGCCATTCTTCCTATGGTTGCTCCTGAGAGACGTTCGACAGGAGAAACCGATGAATCCGCAGCTGTTCCTGGCCTTCCTGGTGGTGGCCGCAGCCCTGGCCTGCACGCCTGGAGTGGATTGGGCGTACACCATCGCGGCCGGACTCCGGCACCGCAGTTTCGTGCCCGCGGTGGCCGGGCTGTGCGGCGGCTACGTCCTGCACACCGCCCTGCTCGTGGCCGGCCTGGCCGCCGTGCTGGCCGGCATGCCCGGCGTCCTTGGCTGGATAACCCTGGCCGGCGCCGGGTACCTGCTGTGGCTCGGGGTGGGAACCCTGCGCTCCTGGCGCGGTGCGAGCTTCAGTGCGGATGCCGCCGTCGGGCCGGGAACCCAGCTGCGCACCTTCCTGCAGGGCATGGGCACCAGCGGTATCAACCCCAAGGGCCTGCTCTTCTATGTGGCCCTCATTCCGCAGTTCGTCAGCGCCGATGCGTCGCTGCCCGTGCCGGTGCAGTCGGGCCTCCTGGGCATGACGTTCGTGGCGCTGGCGGGCCTGGTCTATACGGTGGTGGCCCTGCTGTCGCGCACGCTGCTGCAGAGCAGGCCCGGCGCAGCGCGCGCGGTAACCCTGGCCAGCGGCATCATCATGGTGGTCCTGGGGACTGTGCTGCTCGGCGAGCAACTGTTGCCCTTCCTGGCCAACCACTCATAGGCCAACGGGTCCTAATCCCCGCTGAGTTCCCTCCAGTCCTGCTCCCAGATCCGGCGCATTTCCTCATCCTTGCGGATGGGCGCCGGAGCCTCCAGCTCCCGCTGGGGTTCAGGGTCACCGCGCCGGCGTCCCCAGTCGCGCGGATTCAGCGAGCGTCGGCTCGATTCCAGGACCAGCAGCGCCCGGTCCGTCAAGGCGTCATTGCGCAGCGCAAGGTGCGTCTTGCGGCGGCGCAGGACCTCGGCGATCGCCTGGTGGGCCGCGTCCAGCCGGCCTTCCCTCCGCAGGGCACGGGCACGGACCAGCAGCAGGGCAGCGGAGAGGTCGTCCGCGTTCAGCAGTCCCTCCGTCCAGTCGATGACCGTGCGGCTTCGGCCCAGGCTGAGGGCAAGGGAGCAGCGGGCCAGGGCCATGGGAAGCGACGGCGGCAGCCCGGTCAGCGAGTCGAGCGCAGCCTCGGTGCGGCCGGTCTCGCGCAGCGAGTGGGCCAGGGCCAGGAACACCGATTCCTCGCTGAACAGGACGGGGATCTCCACCCGCTCAGCCAGCTCGATCCGCGTGACGATCCTGGTGAGGTAAGTGGAGGAGTACCTGTTGGCTTCATCGTCGTTCCTGGTGGTGAGCCCCCGCTGAAGGAGCTCGGAAGCACGCAGATAGCCGCCGTGTTTGTACACCAGCAGCCCGGCCATCAGGTAGCAGAGCCCGGCCCATCCGGGGTAGGCGCGCGCCAGGGTGATCAGCCGTTCCGGCTCGCGGCTGGTGAAGACGGCTTCGTGGACCGCTTTGGCAGGCTTGGGCATCAGCCGCTTGAGCCGGGGCACCTCGCCGTCGATGGACAGCAATGCGGGGTTCCGCCCACCCAGGACACCGGTCAGCAGGCCACCCACTCCCCCGGCGAGATCATGGACCGGAGTGCGCAGCTGTGCCTGTCCGAAAGGGGTGAGATCGCGGCTGTCCCAGTAGATCGGTGCAGTCTCCCCGGCGCTCATCCTTAAATGCTAACCGTGAGTTCAGAGCCCCCCTCCCCAGTCCGGGCCCCAGGGCAGTCAGTTCCTGGCCATGAACCATTCGGTAAAGGCGGAGGCCCGGCCGGACCCGTCAAACCTGATGACCCACAGGTTGTCATACGTGGGGCGGCCGCCCGAGTACGCGGTGACGCCCTGGACAAAGGCCGTGTTGCCGTCGCATCCGAGCAGCTCCCAGCTGAATGTCCAGTCGGCCGGCTCGTCGCGTGCGGCGAGCCAGCCTTCGACGATCCCCTCGTCGCCCCGCCAGGGTTCCGGATCGTGGGGACGGGTTTCATAGACCGCGTCAGAGGTGAACAGGGCGCGGATGTCATCGGCGCCGTTGCTGTTCCAGGCCGCCTGGTACTTTTCCATCCAAGCGTGGACAAGATCCTCTGCCGACGCACGGCCTTTTGCTGAAGCTGGCTGGGTCATACCTAGGTTGTACCCGCGCCGCAGTGCCGGCGCAACGGCGTCACCCGTTGGCGGCTGCTACCCACACGCCGATCACCCAGGTGCTGGCAGCAAGGCAGGCGAGCCCGAATTCAGCGAGCATACCCACGCCGGTGGCCTTCAGGGCGGCCCAGCTGGACCTCGCCGCCGTCGTAAAGTTCCGCGTGCGGAGGAACTCGCTGGCCAGCAGGCCGGCAGCAAAGCCCACGAAGAGCCCCACCACGGGGATGATGAACATCCCCACGACTCCCGCAACCAAGGCCACCACGATGCTGCGGCTGGGAATGGCGTGCTGCTTAAGTTTCCTGCCGGTCAGGACGGCACCTGCCGTCATTCCCGCGGCGACGAAAATCATGGCCACCGCAAACACCACCCAGCCCGCCGTCCCGGCACCGCCCCAGATGGCCCACGCCAGCAGGCTGACACCGATCAGCACGCTCCCGGGCAGGACGGGAATGATCGTGCCGGCCACCCCCACCAGGATCGCCAGGCCGCACAGGATGGTCACCACGGTCTCGGAGCTCATGATGCCCAGTCTAGGTGGCCCGGTTCAGCGCCTTAGCCCGACGGCGGTGCCTCCTTCGGGGAAGGAGGCACCGCCGTCGTGGTTCCGGAGGAAAGGAGTCCTACTCCGCTTCCACCGCTGCGGCGACGGCGGCGGTAACCGCCGGGGCCACGCGCGGGTCCAGTGGGCTGGGGACGATGTAGTCCGCCGACAGGTCCTCGGCGGCAAGCTCGGCAATGGCACGGGCCGCGGCCAGCTTCATGGCCGGCGTGATGCGGCGGGCCCCTGCGTCGAGCGCACCGCGGAAGATGCCCGGGAACGCCAGGACGTTGTTGATCTGGTTGGGGAAGTCGCTGCGGCCCGTGGCCACGACGGCGGCGTACTTCACGGCAACCTCGGGCAGGACTTCGGGGTCCGGGTTGGAGAGGGCGAAGACGATGGCGTCCTGGTTCATGGTGGCCAGGTGTGCCTCGTCCAGCTTGGAGGAGGAGACGCCGATGAACACGTCGGCTCCAGCGAGGGCTTCGGCGGGGCCGCCGGTGATGCCGCGGGGGTTGCTGCGGCCGGCGATGTCCGCCTTCTTGCTTCCGGGGCTGGCGGCCAGGTCCTCCCGGCCGCTGTTGATGACGCCCCGGGAGTCCAGCAGGACCACGTCGGTGATACCGGCTGCGAGGAGGATTTCGGCGACGGCGATTCCTGCCGCGCCGGCGCCGGACACCACAACCTTCAGCCCTTCCAGGCCGCGGCCTGTCACCTTTGCTGCGTTGGTGAGCGCGGCAAGGGCAACGACGGCGGTGCCGTGCTGGTCATCATGCATGACCGGGCAGTCCAGGGCTTCGATCAGCTTTTCCTCAAGCTCGAAGCAGCGCGGAGCCGAGATGTCTTCAAGGTTGACGGCGCCGAAGCTGGGGCGCAGGCGGACCAGCGTTTCCACGATCTCGTCCACGTCGGTGGTGTTGAGGACCAGCGGGATGGAGTCAAGGTCGCCAAAGGTCTTGAACAGGGCGGACTTGCCTTCCATGACGGGCAGTGAGGCGCTGGCACCGATGTTGCCCAGGCCCAGGACGGCCGTGCCGTCGCTGACAACGACCACCAGGCGCTCGGCCCAGGTCAGCGTGCGGGCGAGTTCGGGCTTGGCGTGGATGGCGCGGCTGACCTCGGCGACACCCGGGGTGTAGGCGATGGACAGGTCCCGCTTGTTGGACAGCGGAACAGTGCTGGTGACGGACAGCTTGCCGCCCTGGTGGGCGCTGAAGATCTCGTCTTCGGTCAGGGCAGTGGCTGCTGAGTTGTCGGCGGCGGTAATTGCGTCAATGGACACGTCGTTGTCTCCTGGTGCTTGCCGTGGGCGCACGGCACATGGGACTGGAACCCGGCAGCGGGCCCAGCATGGAAAAGTAGTGCGACAGGAAACCCAGGGGTGGCGGGTCCGTGGGAACGCCGGGGATGTTTCCGCCCTGCCGCTCCTGTGCCTCCATGGTAGGCAGTCCGGAACTGCCCGGATGGCACCTCTTGACAGCCGCGGCGTCTGAAAAAACGTTTTGGCAGCGGTTTATGTGGCCCGCATCACGTGATTATGGCGGATTTAATCAGGTTTTGGTCTAGACCAGTTACGCAGATCGACTCACTGTTAACGCAGCCTCGGCTTCCGGGGACAGCCGCCCGCAGGCCTTTTTGAGGTCTTCCTCCGCTTCAAAGAGCGACAGCCGGCGGTTCCGCACGGACTGGACCAGACCAGTGACCGTCAGGAGGAGGACCCGTGCTCCCACGGCGTCACCGCAGGCGCCGGCCACGAGCTTTTCGCTGAGTGCGTCGATCTCGCGCAGGAGGTCCGTGGTGTCTTTGTCCGGCAGGTACACGCCCCTGCTGAGGCATTGCTCCACCGCGGGCTGCATGACGCGCATATGGAAGATTTCCATCAGCAGGCCGGAAAGAGCGCGGCCCCGGAAGCGCGGGGACGAGCCGCCGGAACCTGCCTGCAGCTCGTCCAGCTGCTGCCGGTACAGCGCCAGCATCAGATGGGTGGGGGACGGAAAGTAGCGGTAGAGCGTACCCAGCGGCACGTCTGCTTTTTCTGCGACCTGGGAGAGTTCCACGGCATCAAGCCCCGTGCGGGCAAACCCGGCAGCGGTATCAAGGATCCGTGCGTAGCGGAGGCGCTGGCGGGGAGCGGAAGGCCTGGCGGCCATGGGCGGATGGTCTGAAAAAGTCTCGGGCATCAGCATTCCGGGGTTGTGTCGTAGGGACTGCGGCCAGGAGCGCCCCCACTTCCGTACCGCCCTGCAGCCCGGTTCAACTATACGGCACAGGCACGTGACCTAATTAGTCAGCGGCCTTATCTTCAGGCCCCCAAGGGGTCAGTCGACGCCCCGGATCTTCACCACAAAGACCGCGCCCAGCAGTCCAATTGCCGCAGCGGTGAGGAACAGTGTCCGGTAGCCGCCCCAGTAGTTCACGGCCAGGAGCGCCAAAGCCGGAGCAACCACCTGCGGCAGCGAGTTGGCCACGTTGATGACGCCCATATCCTTGCCCCGGCTGACGGCGAAAGGCAGGACCTGGGTCAACAGGGCAAAGTCCACGGCCAGATAGGCGCCAAACCCGATGCCCAGGACCGCGGCACCGGCCAGCGCACCGGGCCACACGGGAAAGAACGCCATGATGGCACCGGCCATGGCGATGGTGGCGGAGGATCCGATGACGAAGGGCTTCCGCCGCCCCACCCTGTCACTCCAGGGCCCAGCGACGACGGCCGTGATCATCACCATCACGGCATAGATGCCGGTCAGGACCAGCACCCCCATGGCGGGGTCCCCGAAGTGGATGACGTCGCGCAGGAAGAAGAGGAGGTAGACGATGGTCAGCTGGTTGCCCACATTGACCAGGAAACGGGTCAGCCAGGCCCACGCGAAGTCCGGATAGCGCCGGGGGCTGATCCAGAAGCCCTTGATGAAACCGAGGGGGCGGAAAGCCGTCAGTTCAGACTTGGGAAGTTCGGGGTCGTTACGGTGGAACAGGTACGGCAGCACGGAGAGCAGCAGCGCACCCGCGCAGAGCCAGTAGCCCACCATGAAGTTCCCGGAGACCACGGCGCCGAAGACCGCCCCCGTGAGGATTCCGAGGGTCTGGCCCATGGCCGCGAGTCCGCCCACTCCCCCGCGCTGGACCACGGGAACCCGGTCCGGGACGGCGGCGGTGATGGCGGCGTAGGCGGCGTTCGCGCCCAGCTGCACCAGGCACCAGAAGAGAACCATGAGCGCCACGGCACCCGAGAAGGACATGGCCAGCAGCGCTGCTGTGGCAAGCACTGCCCCGGCCAGCACCCACGGCGCCCGCCGGCCGAACCGTGACGTGGTCCGGTCCGACAGCGCACCGAAGAGGGGGTTGGCCACCAGCGACACGGCGGCCCCGCAGGCCGTGACCAGGGACAGGATGGCTTCCTTGGCGGGCGCATCGATGCTGATGGCCTGCTGGCCGATGAAGACGTTGATGGGGCCGAAGAAGGCGGCGTTGATCCCCACGTTCACCAGCACCAGCCCGGTCACCCAGCGGGCAGTGACCCGCTCAACCGGTTCGGCGAGCGCTGCCGCCGGGGTTTGGGCCGCGAAGGTGCCGTCCGGCGCGGGCGTATTGGACACACTCATTGGTTTGGCTCCCCCTGGTACGGCCGGTTGGCGGTGGGATCAGACTATCGTGGGCGGTAACGCGCCGCCCTGCGCCGGGCGCCGAATGTGCACAGTCCACCACCACGCGAGGAAAGCCACGTGACCACACCAGCAGGAAACGGATCCGCTCCGGCCATGAACACTGCCGATCTCTACGATGAGCGCGGCGACGCACTGGCATCGGTGTCCCTGCAGTTCCAGTCCTTGGGTGGCAGGTCCCATTTCAGCGGTCCGGTCCGGACCATCCGCTGCTTCCAGGACAACGCCCTGGTGAAGTCCACGCTCGGCTCGCCAGGGAACGGTGCGGTCCTGGTGGTGGACGGCGGCGGCTCCCTGGGCACCGCCCTGATGGGGGACATGATCGCCGAAAGCGCCGTGGCCAACGGCTGGGCCGGCGTCGTCATCAATGGCGCCATCCGCGACCGGCTGGCAATCGCTGAACTGGACCTCGGCGTCAAGGCCCTCGGAAGCAACCCCAGGAAGAGCCAGAAGGCCGGAGCCGGCGAGGTCGACGTGGACGTGGTGATCGACGGCGTGACGTTCCGCCCCGGAGCCACCGTTTGGTGCGATCCCGACGGCATCCTCGTGGAACCGTAGGGCGGTTGGGCAAAAGCTTCAGCAACAAAATCGCACGGCCGGGAATAGAAAGAGCCGGTAAGATAGTTACTGAAAGCAACTATCGCTGCTTATATCCTTTTTCTTCCCTTGGAGCACCCATGTCCAAAGCCACTGCCGCGCCAGGCGCCGGAGAAACCCTGACACGACGCCAGATCGTCACCGTAATGGTGGGCCTGATGCTGGGCATGTTCCTGGCATCCCTCGACCAGACCATCGTCTCCACGTCCATCTACACCATCGCCAACGACCTGGACGGACTCTCCCTGCAGGCGTGGGCCACCACCGCCTACCTGATCACGTCCACGGTCAGCACCCCGCTCTACGGCAAGCTGAGCGACATTTTCGGGCGCCGCCCGCTGTACCTGACCGCCATCGCCGTCTTCCTGGTGGGCTCGCTTTACGCGGGGTCCGTGCACTCGATGACTGAACTAGCCATTGCCCGCGGCATCCAGGGCCTGGGCGCCGGCGGCCTGCTCGCCCTGGCGCTGACCATCATCGGCGACATCGTCTCGCTCAAGGACCGCGCCAAGTTCCAGGGCTACTTCATGTCCGTATTCGGAATCTCCTCGGTCCTGGGGCCGGTAGTGGGCGGCGCGTTCGCCGGTTCCGCCAACATCCTGGGCTTTGACGGCTGGCGCTGGGTGTTCTTCATCAACATTCCCATCGGACTGGCGGCCCTGACGGTAGTGTTCCTGTTCCTGCACCTTCCCGCCAAGCACCTCAAGCAGAAAATCGATTACTGGGGCGCGGCAGCGATCACCGTGGCCATCGTTCCCCTCCTCCTGGTGGCCGAACAGGGCCGCACCTGGGGCTGGACCTCGCTGAACTCCTTCCTCTGCTACGGCCTGGGCGTGGTGGGCATTGCCTGGTTCCTGCTGGCGGAAAAACGCGCCGGCGACTACGCACTCATCCCGCTGCGGCTCTTCCACAACGTCACGTTCGGCCTGTCCTCGCTGCTGAACTTCATCATCGGCATCGGCATGTTCGGCGCCATCGCCATGCTCCCGATGTACCTCCAGCTCGTGAAGGGCCTCACCCCCACCGAAGCCGGCCTGATGATGATCACCTTCACGGTGGGCATCCTGTTCGGATCCATCACGGCCGGCCGCACCATCTCCGCCTCCGGAACGTTCCGCATCTTTCCCATCATGGGTACCGGAATCCTGACCGCGGCGGCCCTGGTGATGGGCTTCTCGCTGGGCGTGGACACGGACCTGTGGGTGCCGGGCCTGATTGCGGTGTTCTTCGGAGTGGGCCTGGGCTTCTGCATGCAGCCGCTCACGCTGGCCATGCAGACCTCGGTTCCGCCGCGGGACATGGGCGTGGGGACTTCCTCGGCAGCGTTCTTCCGCTCCATGGGCGGTGCCGTGGGAACCGCCGTCTTCATCTCCATGCTGTTCAGCCTGGCTGCCAGCCGGATCGCCGACAGCATGAAGGCCGCCGCCACGGATCCCGCCTACCTGGCCGTGCTCAAGGACCCCGCCGTCGCGTCGGACCCGGCCAACGCCAAGCTGTACGACTTCTTCAAGAACGGTGCATCCAACGATTCCCTGAACGACACCAGCTGGCTGCACACCGCCAACAGCACCCTGACCAGGCCCATCACCGAAGGGTTCGCCACGTCCATTGACACGGTGATGCTGACGGCGGCAGCCCTGACCGGCCTGGCGTTCCTCATCAGCTTCGCCCTCCCCCGGAAGAAGCTGACCGACCAGAAAGCATCCCCGCAGGACAGGGACAGCATGGAGATTCCGGCGCACTAGCAGGTGCCCCGGCCCGGGAGCGCACTGAACGGACGACGACGGCGGCACGGCCCGCCGTCGTCGTCCGGCGTTTAAGGGGACAGTCGCTCAAGGGGACAAGGGGCGCCAAGTGGAACCTAAGGCGGTGACGTGCCACACTGTTTAGCGCGTGTGCGCCGGCCCCTTTGGCCGGTACCGCAGCCGACGACGTCCGCACCGCATCCATAAAACCCCCAAACCCAGGGAGAACCATGCCCACTGCACAGGAGCAGACCACCACCGGGATTCCGCGGCGGGTGATCTGGCTGGCGCTCGCGGGGGCGGTGGGCGGATTCCTCTTCGGCTTTGACTCGTCCGTGGTCAACGGGGCCGTGGATGCCCTGAAGGGCGAATTCGCGCTCTCCGAGGCCGTGACAGGATTCGCCGTGGCCATTGCCCTCCTGGGCTGCGCGGCCGGCGCCTTCCTGGCCGGCAAGGTGGCGGACCGGCACGGCCGCATTCCCGCCATGAAGCTCGGCGCGCTGCTGTTCCTGGTCAGCGCCCTGGGCACCGGGTTCGCCTTCGGCGTCTGGGACCTGGTGTTCTGGCGCCTGGTGGGCGGGCTGGGCATCGGCCTGGCGTCGGTCATCGCCCCGGCCTACATTTCCGAGATTTCGCCGCGGCAGGTGCGCGGCCGCCTGGCCTCGCTGCAGCAGCTGGCCATCACCACCGGCATCTTCGCCGCCCTGCTGTCAGACGCGCTCCTGGCCACCACTGCCGGCGGCGCGGACCAGCGCTTCTGGCTGGGCATTGAGGCATGGCGGTGGATGTTCCTCGCTGCCGCCGTCCCGGCCGTGGTTTACGGCTGGATTGCCTTCACCCTGCCCGAGTCCCCGCGGTTCCTCGTATTCAAGGGCAAGGAGGAGGAAGCCCGGAAGGTCTTCGCCTCGATCGCCCCCGCCGAGGATACCGACCGGCACATCCGCGAGATCCAGGACGCCATCGAGGAAGACAAGGTGGCCGGCCAGAAGGGCTCGCTGCGCGGCAAGACCCTGGGCCTGCAGGCAGTGGTCTGGGTGGGCATCGTCCTGTCCGTGCTTCAGCAGTTCGTGGGGATCAACGTGATCTTCTACTACTCCACCACCTTGTGGAAGGCTGTGGGCTTCCAGGAGAAGGACTCCCTGGCCATCTCGGTGGCAACGTCCATCACCAACATCCTGGTCACCCTGGTGGCCATTGCCCTGGTTGACCGCGTGGGCCGCCGGCCCATCCTGCTGGCCGGCTCCGTGGGAATGGCCGTGTCCCTGGGCGCCATGGCCCTGGCGTTCTCCTCTGCCACCGGCTCCGGCGAGAACATCACCCTCCCGGGTGCGTGGGGTCCGGTGGCCCTGGTTGCGGCCAACGTGTTCGTGGTCAGCTTCGGCGCCTCCTGGGGACCCCTGGTGTGGGTGCTCCTGGGCGAGATCTTCCCGTCCCGGATCCGCGCCCGGGCCCTGGGCCTGGCCGCGGCCGCGCAGTGGGTGGCCAACTTCGTGATCACCCTCAGCTTCCCGGTCATGGCGTCCGCGTCCCTGCCGTTGACCTATGCGATGTACGCCCTGTTCGCTGCCGCGTCCTTCTTCTTCGTCATGTTCAAGGTGCCGGAGACCAACGGCATGTCCCTGGAGCAGGCGGAGACGCTGTTCGTGCCGAAGGGTTCGGCGAAGGCCAAGTAACGCCCGATCACATTCGGCAACCTTTCCGGCGACGCCCCATCAGCTTCCGCCGGAAAACATCAAACCCTCCATCACCTGGCGTGATGGAGGGTTTGCCGTTTATTGCCTGACGTGCGGCGGTTACACGACGTGCGGTTCGTGCGAGGACAGGTAGGACCGGCCGCTGAACGCCACCAGGATGGCGATCACCATGGCCACCGCGCCAGCGAAGAACGGGACCTGCGGGCCGAAGTGCTCGCCGAGCTGGGCCGCCGCGAACGGGGCCAGCGCGCCGCCCATCCAGCGGACGAAGTTGTAGCCGGAGGATGCCACCGGCCGGGGCGAACCCGAGACACCCATGGCCAGTTCGGTGTAGATGGTGTTGTTGACGCCCAGCAGTGCACCGGCAACGATCACCAGCACGACGACGGCGGGAACCGAGTGCCCGGCAGCCAGTCCCAGCCCGGCCAGGTCCAGCATGAGCAGGAACAGCGTGCCCGTCAGGACCTTCACCGCGCCGAAGCGGGCCTGCAGCGGCGGGGCCACGAAGACCGAGAACACCGCCACGGCAACGCCCCACCCGAAGAAGACTCCGCCAATGCCGTACGCATCCATGCCCAGGATGAACGGGGTGAAAGCCAGGATGGTGAAGAAGCCGTAGTTGTAGAACAGGCCGCTCGCCGCCGTCGTCCGCAGTCCCTTGTGTCCCAGCGCCAGCAGCGGGTCGCGGAGGCGCACCTTGCGCTCAGGCAGCGGGGTCTTGGGCAGCAGGGCGATCAGGGCGATGAAGGCGGCGGCCATGAGGACGGCGGTGCCGAAGAAGGGTGCGCGCCACTGCCAGCCGCCCAGGAGGGCGCCGAGCAGCGGGCCGAGGGAGATGCCCAGGCCCAGGGCGGCTTCGTAGAGGATGATAGCGGTCCCGGCGCCGCCGCTGGCCACGCCCACGATCACGGCGAGGGCGGTGGCCACGAAGAGGGCGTTGCCCAGTCCCCAGCCGGCGCGGAAGCCCACCAGCTCACCAACGCTGGCGGACAGTCCGGACAGCGAGGAGAAGACGACAATGACGGCCAGGCCGATCAGCAGGGTCTTCTTGCCGCCGATCCGCGAGGACACAAAACCCGTGATCAGCATGGCCAGCGCCGTGACCAGGAAGTAGCTGGTGAAGAGCAGCGATACCTCGCTGGGGCTGGCGTCCAGGTTGGTGGCGATGGCCGGGAGGATGGGATCCACCAGCCCGATGCCCATGAAGGCGAACACTGCGGCGAGGGCGGTGGCCCACACCGCCTTGGGCTGCTTCAGGAATGAGGCCTTTTCGGCCTGCAGGGTTGATTCTGGTGCCGGCAGGGTTTCTGCGAGCTGGCCGTCCATGGAGGGTACTCCTAAGTTCGTGGCTAATTCAGTGTGGGTGGCTGGTTCAGTTCTGGAGGGATGCATTGATCTTGTCGATGACCGGCAGGGCCTCCGACAGGGCTTTACGGTCCTGGTCGGTGAGGGTGCTGAGGATGTCGGCCATCACCTGGTTGCGCCGCGTGTTTGCGGCGTCGACGGCGGCACGGCCTTGGGGGGTGAGGATCACCCGGACGGCGCGGGAGTCTGCCGGGTCGGGCTCGCGCCGGGCCAGGCCCGCGCGTTCGAGCTTGATGATCTGCTCGGTGGCGCTGGGCACGCGGACCCCGAGGTTCCGGGCAATTTCACCGACGCGCTGGCCTTCGCCGAGCAGCATCTTGAGCGTGCTGAGCTGGGCGGCGCTGAGTTCACCGTCCGCGTCGAGGCGCCGGACCAGGTAGACACTGTGGCGGAGGGCTTCGCGGAACCCACTGGCGAGTTCCTGGAGCTGGGGATCGTTGGTATCCATCGTTAGGTACCCTAACATTTAGGGTACCTAACGGTCAAGATTCGAGGGCCATCTTCATGCCGACGTGGCTGGCCTCGAAGCCCAGCTGCTGGTAGAACCGCTGGGCTGCCGTGCGGCTTTGATGGGTGGTCAGCTGCATCAGGCTGCAGCCGCGCCTGCGGGACTCCCCGGCCGCCCAGCCCACCATCAGCTTCCCGAGCCCCTGGCCGCGGAGGGACGCGTCCACCCGGACGCCCTCGAGCTGCGAGCGCCAGGCACCCTTCCGCGAGATCCCTGGCAGGAAACTCAGCTGGAAGGTGGCAACTGCCGCGCCTGCGTCTTCGCCGTGAGGCACCAGTTCGCCCACCACCAGCAGATGGTTCTGGTCAGCCGCTATCGCGTCGAAGGCGTGCTCGTAAGGTTCCATGTCCTGCGCGGTTTCCCGCCCGGCGGCCAGGGCATCGTCGGCCAGCAGCCGCACCATGGCGGGCAGGTCGGCCCGGGTGGCGTGGCGGAGGCGGAACGTGCCGCCGTCGAATTCGGCAGTGAACAGGGCAGGAACGGCATCTTGGGCAGGGATCACCTGCCCAGCCTTGCACAGGAAGACCGCGACGCCGGCACCCGCATGGGTGCCGGCGTCGTGCTGATGCCGCGTTGCCGGAAATCCGGCAGGATCTGATGGAGCGTTGCGTCAGGGGGTGCAGGAAGTGATGGCGCGTCCCGGGATGGGTCAGGCCGGGGTGCTGGCCAGCTCCGCCTGCCGCTCCTCCACCAGGGTGGCAACGGCATTGAACAGCGGATGGTCCTTCTCAAGCCCGGTGATTTTCGCCGTGGCATCGGCCGGGCCCGCGGAGGCCAGGATGGCTGCCAGCTCGGTAGCCTCGGCATCGGCGGGATCGGTGAAGCGCAGGGCGGCCGCGATGGCACCCAGCAGGGCCTCCGGCACGACGCCGCGTTCCGCCAGTTCCGCCGCCGGGCCGATGAACCGTTCGTGCCGGCTCAGCTTCCGCAGCGGGGCGCGGCCCACCCGGTTCACGGTGTCCGGAAGGTACGGGTTGGAGAACCGGACCAGGATCTTCTGGACGTAGGCCTCCTGCTCGTCGTTGCTGAACCCGTGCTTGGCCACCAGGAGCTGCTTGGTTTCCTCCAGCACGGCCCGTACGTCCTCGGCCACGTCCTGGTCCGCCATGGCATCCGAGATCTTCTCCACGCCCGCTTCGAAGCCGAGGTAGGCGGCAGAGGCATGCCCGGTGTTCACGGTGAACAGCTTCCGCTCGATGTAGGGCGAGAGGTCATCCACGAAGGTGGCTCCCGGAATCACCGGAACGGAATCGCCGAAGGCGGTGCGGTCGATGACCCACTCGTAGAAGGTTTCCACCGTCACGTCCAGGCCCTGCCCGGCCTCCTGGTTGGGCACGATCCGGTCCACGGCGGTGTTGGCGAAGACCGCCTTGCCGTCGAGCACTGCGGCGGTGACCCCGGGCTGCGAGGCAACCTCCTTGGCCAGGATGTCCGTGGCATTGATGGCGTTCTCGCAGGCCATCACCTGGAGGGGCGCGAGCCCCGGTTCCCTGGCGACGATGCCCTTGGCGATCACGGGCGCCACGAACTTCAGGATGTGCGGGCCCACCGCCGTGGTGACGATGTCCGCCGTCGAAATTTCCTGGACCAGCTCTGCTTCCTGGGCGTTGGAGTTCAGCGCCCGGAAGTTGTCCACGGTGCGTACGGCGGGGTTCTCCCCCACCTCGTGCACCGCATATCTGTCCGCCTGCGAGAGCCGGGTGATGAGTTCCTCCGCGACGTCCGCGAACACCACCTCGTAGCCTGCGTCATGCAGGAGCAGGCCCACGAAGCCGCGGCCGATGTTGCCGGCACCGAAATGTACTGCCTTCACTATGCGTTGACCTTTCCGAAGAGCTCCAGGACTTCGTCCTCGGACGTGGCAGCCTCCAGCCGGGCCACCTGCTCCTTGTTGGTGAACACCTTGGCGATGGAGGACAGGATGTGCAGGTGTTCGTTGTTGATGCCTGCCACGCCCACCACGAACTTCACTTCCTTGCCGTTCCAGTCGATGCCCTCCGGGTAGCGGATGACGGACACCGCAGACTTGCGGATGTGGTCCTTGGCGGCGTTGGTGCCGTGCGGGATGGCCAGGAAGCTGCCCATGTAGGTGGACACGGATTCCTCGCGCTCGTGCATGGCGGCGATGTATCCCTCATCCACGGCGCCCCGGGCCAGCAGGAGCCGTCCGGCCTCGTCGATGGCGGCGTCGCGGGTGGTGGCCTTACCGGTCAGCACCACGCTCTCGCGGGCCAGGATCTCGGAGGTTCCGGTGGCGGCTGCTGCGCCGCCTGCCGTCGCTCCCGCGGCAGCGGGGGCTGCGTCCACCGGTGCATCGGCGGCGTGGGCACCGTGGGAGGTGCCGGCGTCGGCCGTTCCGCCCTCGGTGTTGCTGTCCCGGACCAGTTCCACGATCTCGTCGTAGCGCGGGCTGTTCATGAAGTTGTCCACCGAGTAGTGGACCGCGCTGGAGGTGACCGGCTTGGCGCGTTCGGTCAGGTCCTGGTGCGTGACCACAACGTCGTAGGTGTCGCTGAGGTTGGCGATGGAGGCGTTGGTGACCTTGACGTCAGGGAAGCCCGCCGCCTTGATCTTGTTCCGCAGCACCGAGGCGCCCATGGCGCTGGAGCCCATGCCGGCGTCGCACGCAAACACGATGTTCCGCACCGGGCCGGCGAGCACGCCCACTCCGCCGTGGCCGGCGGCCGCACCAGCGGCAGTTCCCGCGCCGGCACCGGTCAGGGTGGAGGCAACGGAGCTCTTCTTGCCCTTCATGGCCTCCATGCGGGCGGTGGCGTCGCCCAGGTCCGCCTCGTCACTGTGCTTGGTGGTGCGCAGGATGACGGAGGAGACCAGGAAGGAGACGGCAGCCGCGAGCACCACGGAGAGGATCACGCCGAAGTAGCTGTCGCGGGAGGTCTGCGCCAGGACGGCGAAAATGGAGCCAGGCGCGGCCGGGGCCACGAGGCCGGAGTTGGTGATGGCCAGGGTGGCGATGCCGGTCATGCCGCCGGCGATGGTGCCCAGGATCAGCAGCGGGCGCATCAGGACGTACGGGAAGTAGATCTCGTGGATGCCGCCCAGGAACTGGATGATGGCAGCGCCGGGGGCGGAGGCCTTGGCGGCGCCGCGGCCAAAGAACGCGTACGCGAGCAGGAGGCCCAGGCCGGGACCGGGGTTGGCCTCCAGCAGGAACAGGATGGACTTGCCCTGCTCCAGGGACTGCTGGACGCCCAGCGGGGTGAGCACGCCGTGGTTGATGGCGTTGTTCAGGAACAGGACCTTGGCGGGTTCGATGAAGATGCTGGTCAGCGGCAGGAGGCCGTTCTGCACCAGGAACTGGACAAAGTTGCCGGCGGCCGTGCTGAAGGCGGTGACCAGCGGCGAGATGCCGTAGAAGCCCAGCAGTGCCAGCAGGGCGCCCCAGATGCCGGCGGAGAAGTTGTTCACCAGCATTTCGAAGCCCGGGCGGATCTTGCCGTCCCAGATGGAGTCGATCTTCTTCATGGTCCAGCCGCCCAGGGGGCCCATGATCATGGCGCCGATGAACATCGGGATGCCGGCGCCCACAATCACGCCCATGGTGCCGATGGCCCCCACCACGCCGCCGCGGACGTCGTAGACCATCTTGCCGCCGGTGTAGCCGATCAGCAGCGGCAGGAGGTAGGTGATCATGGGGCCTACCAGGCCGATGTTGGGCTTCCCGCCGGTCTCACCGAAACCACCGAGCTGCGGAACGGGCAGCCACCCCTTCTCGATGAAGAGGGCGGTGATGATGCCCCAGGCGATGAACGCGCCAATGTTGGGCATGATCATGCCGGACAGGAATGTCCCGAACTTTTGGACGTGCACGCGCGCGCTGGTGCGGGGTTTTGCAACTGTCTCTGTTGCCATGTGATTTCCTAACCGTCATTCCTGCTGCTCCGCAGGATTGGTCCGATGATTACGACGACGTACTGCTGGGTAATGCGGGGTTGTGGGGCTATCCGGCCGGGCTGGTGGAGATCCGGTGCAGCCATTCGAGGAAAAGCTTGAGTTCCGAGCTGGAAAGCTGGTCAGAGTGCGAAGCCTGAAGTGCGGCGTTCAGGGCGATCGCTGCCACCACCACCGAGGACTTCCCGGTGCCGCCCGGGGCCGGGCCGCTGGCGGGCTCGGCGGACACCGCGAAAATCATGGCGTCCCGGGTCATGGTGGACAGTTCGAGGTTGCGTTCGGTGGCGGGTTCCGCAATCAGCATCAGCGTCACGCCCACGTTGGCCGCCAGAATGGACCTGGCCGCTTCCCTGGGCTGGACGTTCAGCTGGCCCGCCGCCGCTGCCTTGTTCAGCATCTCTTCCATCAGCGCCTCGGCATCCGCCACGATGGCAGGACGGCTTTCCGGACGGATGTTGCCGAACATGACCAGGTACAGCTCGGGCTGGTTCAGGCCGAACTGGACGTGGTTGTCCCACATTCTCCGGATGTCCTCAAGGGGCTGTCCGGAGGGGGCGAAATCCCTTTCGCCCGCGACATATTCCTCAAACCCTGCGGCGACGACGGCGTCGAACAGACCTTCCTTGTCACCGAAGTGGTGGTACAGGGTGGGAGCCGAAACCCCTGCCAGCTGGGTGATCTGGCGGGTGGAGACCGGAGCTCCGGCCGAATTTGCCAGCAGTTCCGCGGCAGCACGGAGCAGCCGCATTTTGGGGGGAAGCTGGCCATCCAAACTCATAACCGCTACCCTAGCACCTATAGCGTTGCTATATGAACTGAATCACATACAATTTTTTCAGGCACGTTTCCCGCCCCTGGACGTAGCAGTCCTCCGGCGGACCCGGCACGGCGCCGGAGAACTTGGCGGGCCTGTCTACCGGCAGAGAATGAGGACCTTCAGTGCAGAACTTCCCAGGAGTAGGCGTCAGCCCAGGCCGCGTCATCGGCACCATCCGGCAGATGCCCAAACCCATCAGTGAGCCTCCCGCCGGTGAACAGCTGGCTCCGGACACCACTGCCGAGGAAGCCACCGCAGCCCTGAAGGCAGCTTCCCAGGCGGTGCACGACGAACTGAAGGAGCGCGCCGCGCACGCCATCGGTGACGGCAAGGCTGTCCTGGAAGCCACTGCACTGATGGCCAAGGACACCATGCTGATCAAAGGGGCGGCCAAGCTGGTGGCCCGGGGTGTTTCTGCCGAACGCGCCATCTGGGAATCCGGCTCCTCCGTGTCCGAGATGCTGCACAACCTGGGCGGCTACATGGCCGAACGGGCCACCGACGTCCTGGACGTCCGTGCCCGGATTGTCGCCGCGCTGCGGGGCGTCCCCGCACCCGGCATCCCCGCCTCCAACACCCCGTTCGTGCTGGTGGCAGAGGACCTTGCCCCCGCGGACACGGCAACCCTTGACCCGAACAAGGTCCTGGCGCTGGTCACCGCCGGCGGCGGCCCCCAGTCCCACACGGCGATCATCGCCCGCTCCCTCGGCCTGCCCGCCGTGGTTGCCGCCGTGGGCGTCGACGAACTCCCCGACGGCACCGAGGTCTACGTGGACGGCGCAGCCGGCAGCATCACCGCCGAACCCGACGAGACCCTCCGTGCCACCGCGGAAGCCTGGGCAGCCACGGCGTCGCTGCTGGCTGAGTTCACCGGCACGGGTACGACGGCGGATGGCCACCAGGTGCCACTGCTCGCCAACGTGGGTGGCGGCAAGGACGCCGAAGCTGCCGCCAAGCTCGGAGCCCAGGGCGTAGGCCTCTTCCGCACCGAGTTCTGCTTCCTGGAGCGGGACACCGAACCTTCCGTTGAGGAGCAGGCGGCTGCCTACAAGAGCGTTTTCGATGCCTTCCCCGGCAAGAAGGTGGTGCTGCGTACGCTGGATGCGGGCGCGGACAAGCCCCTGCCCTTCCTGACCGATTCCACGGAGCCCAACCCTGCCCTCGGCGTCCGTGGCTACCGCACGGACTTCACCACCCCCGGCGTCCTGGACCGGCAGCTCGAAGCCATCGCCCTGGCCCAGCAGCAGTCCCAGGCCGACGTCTGGGTCATGGCCCCCATGATCTCCACCGCGGAGGAAGCCTCTCGCTTCGCCTCGATGTGCGCAGACGCCGGCATCAAGACCCCCGGCGTCATGGTGGAGGTCCCCTCCGCGGCCCTGACCGCCGAGGCCATCCTCCGCGAAGTCAGCTTCGCCAGCCTGGGCACCAACGACCTCACGCAGTACGCCATGGCTGCCGACCGCCAGCTCGGCCCGCTCGCCAATCTGAACACCCCCTGGCAGCCCGCGGTCCTGCGCCTCGTGGGACTGACCGTCGAGGGGTCCCGCGCGGAGGGCCACGACAAGCCCGTGGGCGTCTGTGGTGAGGCTGCCGCCGATCCTGCCCTCGCCGTCGTCCTTACCGGCCTTGGCGTCAGCACCCTGTCCATGACCGCGCGGTCCCTTGCCGCGGTGGCCGCGGTCCTGAAGACCGTGACCCTGTCCGAGGCCCAGGAACTGGCCAAGCTGGCCCTGTCCGCGCCGAGCGCCACCGAAGCCCGCGCCTGGGTGCGGGAAAAGCTGCCGGTCCTGGAGGAACTGGGGCTCTGACGCCCGCGGGCATGCCGGCCACACCCGGGATAGGCTACGTCCATGGCACTGATAGCCCCCCGCGTCACGGCCGGCCTGCCCGCCGGCGAGGCCCGCAGCCTGACGCGCGCCCTCGAGGACAGCAATGACATCACCGTGTTCGTGGACGGAACGGTCCACCGGCTGCCCGGGCAGGCGAGGGACGCCGTCGTGGATCTCCTCGCCAGGCTGGGCCGCGGCGAAACGGTGACCGTGAGCAGCGTGGAGGAGATGCTGACCACCTCCCAGGCGGCCGAACTGGCCGGGATCTCGCACACCTACCTGCGCAACATGACGGACCGCGGCGAGATCCCGGTGGAGTACCGCGGATCGCACCGCCGGATCCGGACGGCCGACATCATGACGTGGCTTGGGAAGCAGAAGCTTGCGGAGCAAAAGCGCAAGCACGAAAAGGACGCCGGCGATCACGCCGGCACGGCCGGGTAGTGCGGCCCCGCATGGCGTGGCCGCGGCGACGGAAAGACGTTTCGCTTCACTCTGCCGACGTGGAAGCAAACGGTTTGCATGGCCGCATCTTCTGGGCTCACGGGACGCCGCCTCCCGGACCGGACGCTGCCGGAGCCCCCGCCGCGCCCGCCTATGTCCTCATCCACGGCATCGGCGTCTCCCACCGCTACCTTCGCCGCCTCCACGGCGAACTCTCCGCCGTTGCCCCCACGTATTCGCTGGACCTGCCGGGCTTCGCCGGGACGCCCAGGCCGGAGCGGCAGCTGTCCATTGCAGACTACGGCGCCTTCATCGCCCAGGCCCTGAAGGCAAGCGGCATTGGCTCCTACATCCTGGTGGGACATTCCATGGGCGTGCAGTTCGCCATCGAAGCCGCCCTCTACGCCCCGGGGCAGGCCCACCGGCTGGTGCTCATGGGGCCGGTGGTGGACGCCCGGTACCGGAGCGTGCAGCGGCAAGGGCTGGCGCTTTTCCTGGACGCCCTCCTCCGCGAAAACGCGTCCTCCAACTGGCTCGTCTTCTCGGACTACTTCCGCTGCGGACCGCGCTGGTACTTCACCGAACTCCCCGTCATGATGGCCTACCCCACGGAGCGGCGGCTGGCCGGCATCAATGTGCCCGTCCTGGTGCTGCGCGGCAACCACGACCAGGTGGCCGGCGCCGACTGGTCGCTCCGGCTCTCGCAGGTGGTGCCGGAGGGAAGCTTCGTGGAGATCCAGCGCGCCGGACATGTGGTCCAGCACCTGCGTCCGCGGCAGGTGGCGGAGGCCATCAAATCCTGGGCCGCGCCGCCCACCGCCGCATCTTGAGGGCGGCGTGCAGTTCCAGCCGGGGCATCCCCTTCAGCGGGTCCACCCCCAGCAGCTGCCGGATCCGCCCCAGCCTGTTGTAGATGCTGCTGCGGTGCAGGTGGAGCTTGGTGGCCACATCCTGGACTGAGCCGTCATTGTCATAGAGCAGCTCCAGGACCGGAATCAGCTCGCCGTTGCGGTCGTGGTCCTCGAGCATCCGGAAGTACACCGACCCGGAATCAGCCCACGCCCCCACCCCTCCCCCGGCGGACGCGAGCAACTGGTACACGCCGGTGGCCCTGCAGTCCACCAGCTCGCCCAGCTGGGGATCCACCGCGGCGGCCTGGGCCGCCATCCGTGACTGCCGGTATGCCTCGGAGAGCTGGCGGGTCTTGGCGAAGCCTTCACTGATCCCCAGGATGATCCGGTGCACCGGGCGGCCGGAGCGCTTGGCCAGCTCCAGCTGGTAGTGCACCAGGACCTGTGCATGGTTGGCCCGGCCGGTCGATTCGCGGAACAGCACCACCGAATGCGTCTCCGTGCCGGCGCTGAAGAGGGCGGCGTCCACCCCCACCGTGGCCTGGAGTGCGGTGGACCGGTGGATCAGGGTGGACGCGATGGGGTCCGGGCCGCTGGCCCAGCCGTCCGCGTCCAGCACCGTGACCATCTGCCATGGACCCCTGCCCTGGACTTCCTTCCACCCGGCCACGGCGGCCACGGCATTGGGTTCTCCGGCACAGGCGGCCAGGAATTCCCGCTCACGGCCCCGCCGGAATTCGGATTCGGCCGTGTTCGAGTCGAGCAGGAGCCCGGACAGCAGCTCCAGCTCGTGGTTGACGCCGGGCAGTTGGGTGAGGATCGCCGTCGGGCTTTCCTCCGCCGAGTCCTGCTGCACCCAGAGGTAACCCACCCGGAAGCCGCGCACCATCAGCGGGACGCACACCCGGCCCAGCATGCCCAGGTCCGGGTTGGCCGGAACCACCACGGGCCGCACGGCAGTGGCAATGCCATGGGAGAGCTGCCATGCGCTCACGTCCGCCGGAACCTTCTTGCTCAACAGGAAGTTCACCCGCACGCGGTCGGCATGGGACTGGTTGGAGCTGTAGGCGAGCAGCAGTCCGTCCAGGTCCTCAAGGGACAGGCCACGGCCCAGCTTCTGCGCCACCTGTTCGACGAGCTGTTCCACACCCTGCTGCTGCATGGGCCAACAGTACTGCCCAGGTCGCCCAGCGGACGAACGGACACGAGGCGACACCTGACGCTTCAGGACTCGACAGGTGTCGAGGCGAACGATCCGAAATCCGCGGAATGGCGCGGTTTGGCGTGCAGCATCCGATGCGGTTCATGTCGCCTGGCTCACAGCGGGATTTATCGTTGAAACACGAAAATCCTTCCGCCTTTTCGGCCTACCGGCCCCAAAAACTGGAGCAGACGATGATCATCGGCGTCCCCAAAGAAATCAAGAACAACGAATTCCGCGTGGCCATCACCGCGGCAGGCGTCCACGAGTTCCTCACCCACGGGCACACCGTGCTGGTGGAGCGCGGGGCCGGCCTGGGCTCGGGCATCACCGACGAGGAATACTCGATCGCCGGCGCCGAGATCGTCAACGAGGCCGATGACGTCTGGGCCCGCGCCGACATGGTGATGAAGGTCAAGGAACCCATCAAGTCCGAGTACCACCGCTTCCGCAAGGGCCTGATCCTCTTCACCTACCTGCACCTGGCTGCCGAGCCGGAGCTCACCACGGAGCTCATCAACTCCGGCGTCACCGCCATCGCGTACGAAACCGTCCAGGAGGGCCGGTCCCTCCCCCTGCTGGCACCGATGTCCGAAGTTGCCGGCCGCCTCTCCGTCCAGGTCGGTGCCACCTCTCTGATGGCCCCCGCCGGCGGCAAGGGCGTCCTGATGGGCGGCGTGCCCGGCGTCCGTCCCGCCAAGGTGGTTGTCCTGGGCGCCGGTGTTGCCGGCACCAACGCCGCAGCCATGGCCCTGGGCCTGGGCGCCGACGTTACCATCCTGGACATCAACATCAACCGCCTGCGCGAACTGGACGCCCAGTACCAGGGCCGGTTGAAGACCGTTGCCTCCAACACGTACGAGATCGAAAAGTCTGTGGTGGACGCCGACCTGGTGATCGGTTCCGTCCTCATCCCCGGCGCCAAGGCGCCCAAGCTGGTCACGAACGACCTCGTGGCCCGGATGAAGCCCGGCTCCGTCCTGGTGGACATCGCCGTGGACCAGGGCGGCTGCTTCGAGGACACCCACCCCACCACGCACCAGGAACCCACGTACAAGGTGCACAACACCATCTTCTACTGCGTCGCCAACATGCCTGGCGCCGTACCCAACACCTCCACGTACGCGCTGACCAACGTCACCCTGCGCTACGCGGTGTCCTTGGCAAACCTGGGCGTCAAGGCCGCCTTCGACCGCGACCCCGCCCTGGCTGCGGGCCTCAACATCGCCGCGGGCCACGTGGCACACCACTCCGTGTCCGAGGCCCACAACCTGCCCCTCGTGGCTGACTGGCACGAGCTCGTCTCCGCTTAAGGCCCCCCCTTCATCGATTGCTCCGTACTTGTCGTTTTGGACCCCCGGAACGACAACTACGGAGCAATCGATGAGTCATTTAACCCCAAGCTCCCTGGCCCTCTCGATGATTTTGAGGACCTCGACGGCGTCTTCCGGGTTTACGGGGAGGGGCAGGGATGACTGTGCTCCGCCGTCGAGGATCCTGGCTGCCAGCAGGCGGTAGAACTCCGGGTAGTTCCCGCGTTCGGTGGGCAGACGGTCCAGGTGTCCGTCGCGGCCCAGGAGCCCGGCCCACTCCGGAGCTTCCACGCCGTAGTCCCCGTCCAGCGGGCTGCCACCTGCCACGATGTAGGGCTCCTGCGGGTCCACGCCGTTCTTGGTGAAGCCGCCGATCGAACCCAGCACCCGGAAGCGCGGCCCCTGCTGGGCGCACAGCACGTTCATGGCCAGGTGGCTGATCACTCCCGACTGGTGTTGCAGGACCAGGAAGACGTCGTCGTCAGCCCGCTCATCGGACCGCCGCGCCTGCAGTTCCGCGTGGAGGATGGTGGCCGGGCCGAACAGCTGCAGTGCCTGGTCGATCAGGTGGCTGCCCAGGTCGAACAGGACGCCTCCGCCGTCGGAAGCGGTGGCCCGCGCTTTCCAGGCTTTGGCGATGGCCGGGGACCACCGCTCGAACCGCGACTCGAACCGGGTCACCCGGCCCAGGGCCTGGGCCGCCAGCAGCTTTTGGAGGGTCAGGAAATCCCCGTCCCACCGGCGGTTGTGGAACACGGTGAGCACCCGGCCCAGATGCCCCGCCAACGCAATGAGTTCCTCGCCCTGCGCGCTGGTGACCGCGAACGGCTTGTCCACCACCACGTCCAGCCCCGCCTCCAACGCGGCCTTTGCCAGGGGGAAATGGGTCATGGGCGGCGTCGCCAGGACCACAAGGTCAAGGTCCGCTGCCCGCCTGACGACGTCAGCGCCGTCGCGCACCACCTCCACCCCGGGAAGCCGGGACGAGGCACTTGCCTGCCGCCCGGCGTCGGACGTTGCAACGACGTCCAGCGAGTAGCTGGTGTTGGCTGCCAGCAGCGGCGCGTGGAAGACGCTGCCGGCAAGCCCGTAGCCGACGACGGCGGTGCGGATGGTGCGGGGGGCGCCTTCAGTTCCGGTCATGGAAGCAACGCTACCCCCGGTCCCGCGTGGTTAAAACGCCTGGCTAAAAGAAGCCGGCACCCCTGGAAGACCAGGGGTGCCGGCTTGTCGATCGGGCTGCGGGGGGTTACTTCTTGACCCAGCCGATGGTGGTCCAGTCCGGGACCTGCGAGGTGCTCTGGAAGAGGGACGGACCGTAGTTGGCCAGTCCGGTGCGGACGAAGGAGATCTGCGGGCCGTTGAAGACCACGCCCATGGAGTAGTACTTGGCCATGTGCTCCTTCTCCACGTCCATGGCTGCCTTGTTGCGGGCTGCGTTGTCCTCGATGGAGGCGAGGTCGGCGATCTTCTTGTCCAGCTCGGCGTCGCCCAGCTTGTTCTCGTTGACCTTGGAGTCGTAGTACTGCTTGACGGCGTCGGTGGCATCCGGGCCCACGGTGTAGCCGGAGATGCTCAGGTCGAACTCGCGGCTGCCCAGCACCTTGCCGAAGTCGGCGGAGGCGCGCTGGTCAATGCCCACATCCATGCCGCCGGCCTGGAGCTGCTTCTGCAGGGTCTGTGCCACGGCCAGGGTGGTGGGGTCGTCGCCGAAGTTGCTGATCTTGAAGGCAGCGGGCTTGCCGTCCTTCTCCATGATGCCGTTGGCGTTGGCCGTGTAGCCGGCGTCAGTGAGGACCTTCTTGGCGGCATCGGCACCGGTTTCCTTGACCGGGTAGTTGTCCTGGTAGTACTCCGAGAACGGCAGGAGCATCATGGAACCGCTGCTGGGCTCCTCCCAGTTCAGGCCGTTGAAGCGGACCTTGCGGAGGGCTTCGCGGTCCACGGCAGCGAAGATGGCCTTGCGGACGTTGACGTCGGTGATGCGCTGGGCATTCAGGTTCAGGCCGCCGGCGAAGAGGCGCTGGCCGCGGCGGATGTCCGCATCCTTGGTGCCGTCCAGCTGCTTGTAGAGCGAGATGGTGTTGGCGGACATGGCATCGATCTCACCGTTCTTGAAGGCGGCGATCTGTGCGCTGGTTTCCAGCTGGCGGAAGGTCACGTTGGCCAGGACCGGCTTCTGGCCCCACCACTTGTCGTTCGGAACCATGGTGACCGTCTTGGCGGCGGTGTCGTACTGGTCCAGCTTGAAGGGGCCGGCCATCCACTCCGGGTGCATGTTGCCGTTGAAGCCCTCGTTGAAGATCTCCGGGGTGTTGACGGCCGGGTGGATGAGTCCGAAGAAGAGCGAATCCACGGGGAAGACCGGGCGGCTGGTCTTGACGATGACTTCCTTGTCGCTGCTGCCCGCCTCGACGGAGTCAACGAACTCATAGGCGCCCGAGCTGACGATGTCGTAGCCGGCATCCGGGCTCTTGAGGATGTTCCAGGTGTTCTTGAAGGCCTTGACGTCAATGGGCGTGCCGTCGTTGTAGGTGGCCTTGGGGTTCACCTTGATGGTGATGGTCTGCTTGCCGTCCTTGACCACGCTGTCCACCGACTCGCAGAAGTCCGTGTTGGGCGTGACCTTGCCCTTGAAGTCAACCTTCCAGCAGCCGCCGATGCCGCCGCTGTTCATGGCGATCGGGTTCATGGGGATCTGCAGGGCGGAGTTGTCCGCGCTGTTGCCGTTGTTGGAGAACCCGTTGAAGTCCGGGCCGATGTTGCCCAGCGGAAGGGTAACCTTGCCGCCCTGCTGAAGGTCGGACGCCGGCTTCTCGTTGATGCTGATCAGCTTGGACAGGTCGCTTCCGGATTCCTGTCCTTTGGCTGTTTCGGGGCCGCTGGCACCGCCACCGCCGCAGGCCGTCAGCGCCAGGGCCGCAGCAACGGCTGCAGCTCCGCCGATCCTGTTCAGTTTCCTCATGGTTTTCCCTTCATTGGTGCGAGTGGTGGTGCTTTGGGGTCGAAAAATCCTAGGGCGCATGGTGGTCTACCGGTTCGTGGACCACCAGCATGTCCTCGTCCAGCTCCCCGTCCGGGAAGAAGCAGGCGAACTGCTGGTCCGTGGCGGAGGACGCCGTTTCCAGGGGCGGTTCAAGTGTGAGGCACTTCTCCTGCTTGGCCGGCGGGAGTGCGGCGAAGACGGGACAGCGGGTGGCAAAATTGCAGCCCTTCGGTGCCTGCAGCGGCGAGGGCAGGTCGCCCTGGAGGATGATGCGTTCGCGGGTGCGTTCCAGCTGGGGGTCCGGCACGGGGATCGCGGAGAGGAGGGCGCGGGTGTAGGGGTGGCGGGGGTTGTCGAACACCCGTTCCACGGCGCCGATCTCCACGATCTTTCCCAGGTACATGACGGCCACCCGGTTGGAGATGTGGCGGACCACCGAGAGATCGTGCGCCACGAGCAGGTAGCTCAGGCCCAGTTCGGCGCGCAGGTGGTCCAGCAAGTTAATGACACCGGCCTGGACGGAGACATCAAGGGCCGAGACGGGCTCGTCCAGGACCACCAGCTTGGGGTTCACGGCCAGTGCGCGGGCTATCCCGATCCGCTGGCGCTGGCCGCCCGAGAACTGGTTGGGGAAGCGGTTGACGTGGTCCGGCTGCAGGCCCACGAGCTTCATCAGCTCCATGATCCGCTTCCTGATCGCGGCCCGGTCCATGCCCGCGTTCTGCAGGGGCTCGGCAAGGACTTCGTACACCGTGAACCGCGGATCCAGTGCGCCCGTGGGGTCCTGGAACACCATCTGGAGTTCGCGCCGCATTTTGGCTTTGGTCCGGGCATCGGCTGCCTGCTTGTTGCTCAGGCCGCCAATCACCACCTCGCCGTCCTGGTCCGGGTGGAACTCCATGATTTCCAGCAGCGTGGTGGTCTTTCCGGATCCGGATTCGCCCACGATGGAGAAACATTCGCCTTCGCGGATATCGAAGCTCAGGCCGTCCACGGCCTTAACCGTGCCGATCCTCCGCTTGATCAGGGCGCCCCTGGTCAGCGGGAAGTGCTTGCGGACGTCCGTGAGCTGCAGGACAGTGGACCGCTCCTCCCTGGGAATGGCATCGAAGCGGGACACCGGCACGGGCGGCGCAGCGAATACGTCGTGCACATCCACGGTTCCGCCGAGTGAGCCGGACTTGATGCACGCCGCGCGGTGCCGGGCGCCGTCGTCAACGGGTGCCAGGGCGGGCTCACCGTCCAGGCACGCCTCCGAGGCCAGGGGGCAGCGGGCAGCGAACGAGCAGCCGGTGGGGGCGTGCAGCAGGTTGGGCGGCATGCCCTCGATGGGAACGAGCGAGGATTTCTCTGCCACATCCACGCGGGGCACCGCGCCCAGCAGGCCCATGGTGTAGGGCATCCGCGGGTTGTAGTAGATGTCATCCACGGCACCGGTTTCCACCGGCCTGCCTGCGTACATGACCATGATGTCGTCTGCCATCCCGGCCACCACGCCAAGATCGTGCGTGATCATGACGACGGCGGCGCCGGTCTCCTCCTGCGCCGTGTGGAGCACCTCCAGGACCTGGGCCTGGATGGTGACGTCCAGGGCCGTGGTGGGCTCATCGGCGATCAGGACCCGGGGGTTGTTGGCTATGGCGATGGCGATCATCACGCGCTGGCGCATGCCGCCGGAAAATTCGTGCGGGAAGGCCTTCAGCCTGTCCTTGGGGCTGGGAATCCCCACCATGGCCAGAAGTTCGACGGCGCGGGCTTCCTTGGCCGTCCTGCTCATGGTGGGGTGGTGGATGGTGAGCGCTTCGATGATCTGGGTGCCCACGGTGAACACCGGGGTGAGGGATGACAGCGGGTCCTGGAAGACCATGGCGAGGTCGTTGCCGCGGTACTTGCACATGTCCTTGTCGCTGAGACCCAGCAGTTCCCGGCCCTTGAGCCGGACGGAGCCGGAGACCTGGGCCGTGGGCGGGAGGAGCCCCATGACGGCCAGCGAGGTGACGGACTTGCCGGACCCCGATTCGCCCACAATCCCCAGCGTCTTGCCCGGCATCAGGTCGAAGTCGACGCCCCTGACGGCGTGCACAATGCCGTTCTCCGTATTGAAGCGGACGTTCAGGTCGCGGACGGACAGGACGGCGTCGCCGGGGGCGTGGAGCCCTGCCACGTGCAGGCGCTCCACGGCTGGACGTGATGGGTCCGTGGCTCCGGTGGTGGTTTCGCTGCTCATGCCGCCTTCTTTTCCGCGGTGATTTTCCGGGTTTTGGCTTTCTTTGCCTTGCCGCTGGAAGTTGAGCTGGGGTCAAAGGCGTCGCGCAGGCCGTCGTTCATCATGGCCAGGGAGCCGGTCAGCAGGAACATTACGGTGAGCGGCACCCAGAACATCCAGGGGAAGGTCTGCACCTGGGAGGTGGCCTGGCCGATCAGCACGCCCAGGCTCACGTCCGGGACCTTGATGCCGATGCCGATGAAGGAGAAGGCGACCTCGGCCAGGATGGCTGCGGTGACGCCGCGGGTGATGTCCAGGATCAGCAGCGAGCCGATGTTCGGCACCAGGTGCCGCCAGACGATCCGGCGCGGCGGGACACCCATGTACTGGGCCGCCTTGACGAAGTCACGCTGCATCAGCGACATGGACATGGAGCGGATCAGGCGGGCGGTGCCCATCCAGCTGAACACCAGCAGGACGATGATGAGCAGAAGCCACGAGGGCAGGTCGCGTTTCAGGCCTGCACCGCCGCCGCTGGTGGCTACAGCAACCACCAGGAGCGCCGGCATCATGATCAGCGCTTCGAGGATGAACAGCATGACCTTGTCCACCTTGCCGCCGAAGTAGGCCATGGTGCAGCCGTAGACCGCGGCGATCAGGACCGACACCAGTCCCACCACCAGGCCGATCAGGATGGAAATCCTGGTGCCCTCCACGGTCATGGCGTACAGGTCGATCCCTGCCTGCGACGTCCCGAGGTAGTGGTCGGCCGACGGGGGCATGCCGATGTTGAAGGGGTCGATGGTTTCCTTGTCCCATTGGGTGAAGAAACCGCCGATGAACGAGAAAACGGTCAGGGCCAGGAAGATGGCCAGGCCGGCCACTGCGGTCTTGTTGCGCAGGAAGCGGCGGAAGATGATGGTGGTTTTGCCAATGACGACGTCGGCGCTTTCCAGGTGCGCGTCCTGCGCCACTGCTGCCGGGTCAACGGCGTTCAGGTTGGTCATGGCTACTGCACCCGCACTCTCGGGTCGACAAGCGTGGTGGCGAAGTCCGCGAGGATGGCGCCCAGGGCGAAGATCACGGAGCCGTATGCCAAGGTGGCCGTGGCCGCGTTGACGTCCTGCAGCGAGATGGCGTCGATGCTCCAGGACCCCACACCCGGCCAGGCGAAGATCTTTTCCGCGAAGAAGCCGCCGGCGAAGATGGCCGGGATGGTGAAGGCGATGCTCTGGGCCACCGGAATGAAGGAGACGCGCAGTGCGTGCCGGGCAATGGCCTGGTTGCGGGTCAGCCCTTTGGCGCGTGCGGTGCGGACAAAGTCGGCGTTCACGTTGTCCAGCAGGTATTGCCGCTGGGCAATCTGGTACGCGCCCCACCCCACAAGGGTGATGGCCACTGTGGGGACTGCATAGTGGGCCAGCATGTCCACGAACTGGGCCCAGCCCGGCGCGATGCCGGGGGTGGAGATGCCGGTGACGAAGAAGATCCGGTCGCCCACGGATTCGTTGATGTTGATGGCGCCCAGCTGCACCAGGAAGTAGGCGATGGGCGCCGGCACGATGTACGCGAGGTAGCTGTAGGACGTGATGACCCGGTCCTGGAACTTGTACTGGCGTGCCGCCGAATAGACGCCGAGCGCGACGCCGATGACCAGGGTCAGGATGATCGATGCCAGGAAAAGCCGGGTGGAAATCCAGACCCGGTCCCCGAACTCGGCGTTGATGTAGGCGCCGTTGGGGCTGCGGCCCCAGTCCCAGCGGGTGACGATTCCGGTGAGCCAGTCAACGTAGCGCTCCCACGGGCTGAGGTCCGGGTCCAGGCCCTTCAGCCGCATGGAATTGGCCACCTGCTCCGGGGTGGGCCGGGGGATCCGTTCCTGCTCGAGCAGCGCCGGCTTAAGCGAGCTGACGGCCAGGAAGTAGCCGGCGGACGTGGTGAGGAAGATCATCACCACATACGTGATGCCGCGCTTGGCGAGGTACTTGAGCATGGGCGCTGCTGGATCCTTCCGTCTTCCCCGGACAAGCACGGGTTGTGCCGCCTCACCGGGTCCTGCACCAGCGGGTAGCTGGCCTCCCGCAGCCCTTAGGGCAGGTCCTGATGGACTATGTCGCGGGTCACATTCCAGAGGAAACTATCACAAGCCCCAACCCGAAAAGTGCGGGAATCCCCGGAAATTGGACGCGCCGTATCAGATCGTTATGAATAGTTCTGTGAAGCCCGCGTGACTGGACGTGGAGGAACGCCATCGCGTAGCCTACGCGCCCGTGACAACCCGTGTCACAAGGTCGCGCCAGGATGTTGCCAGCCGTTCGCGTGTGACGCCATCTTCACGGATCAGGTGCAGGAGCCGCTCGGGATCGAGGGTGGCGTTGAGGGATCCGGCCATCAGCCAGGGTTCCGGGGAATCCATCCCGCCTTCGCGCAGCAGCATCTCCACATGCCGGTCCCAGAGGGCGGCGGCAGGTACTTCGAACTTTCCCCTGGAAGCATTTCCGGCAGCAAGCACCAGGTCCCCGTATTCCACCACGTAGGCGATCCGCTCGGTTCCGAAGGCGATCAGCCGGTCGAGCGGCGGAGCACCTGGCCCCAGTGGCGGCGGTCCGAACAGGAACCGGGCTTGAAACGCGGCCTCGGAGTCGTTCAGCAAGGTCAGCATCAACCCGGCCCGGCTGCCGAAGCGGCGGAAGACGGTGCCCTTGCCCACGCCGGCCTGTTCGGCCAGCCGGTCCATGGTGAGCGCAGCGGCTCCACCCTGCTCGATCAGTTCCCGGGCAGCCAGCAGGAGGCGTTCCCGGTTGCGGGCAGCATCGCTGCGTTCCGCGGCCGTTACCGGGGTCATTCCCGGCCGCACTGGGATGGAACTCACACAGACAGTGTAAGCATGGGGAATATAAACGGACTACGGTCCGTTTAGTCTGGTGAAGGCTCCGCGAGCCCGAAGTTTGACCGATAGCGGCCCCCGCCGCTCCCCTAGCCAGGAGTTCCCATGACCAAGAGCACAGTACTTACCCTTGTCGGCAGCCTCCGCGCCGAGTCCACCAACCAGAAGCTGGCCGAAGCCATCCAGCTCAACGCCCCGGAGCAGGTGGACGTGGTGATCCACGAGAGCCTGGGCAACATCCCGTTCTACAACGAGGACATCGACGTCGAGGGCCAGGTCCCTGCCGCCGCCGCAGCCCTGCGCGCCGCAGCCGAGGAAGCCGACACCGTCCTGCTGGTCACCCCCGAGCACAACGGCACGGTTCCCGCCGCCCTGAAGAACGCCATCGACTGGCTGTCCCGCCCCTTCGGCGCCGGCGCCCTGGCAGGCAAGCCCACCGCCGTCGTCGGCACCGCGTTTGGCCAGTACGGCGGCGTCTGGGCCCAGGATGAGGCCCGCAAGGCTGCCGGCATTGCAGGTGCCCGGATCCTGGAGGACGTCAAGCTCGCCGTCCCCGGTTCCATGGTGCGCTTCGCCGAAGTCCACCCCAAGGACGACGCTGAGGTTGTAGAGCAGATCAAGGGCATCTTCGACACCCTTGCCGCAGCAGCTCCCGCCGCCTAGTCCCCCTGGCGCAGCGCCCGGCACGCAGCCCGCGTGCCGGGCGCTGCTGCATCCGGTGTTGCCGTGACCAACTCTTGTCTCAACCGGTACCGTGCGGACATCTCCGCCGGCCGGCGCCGCCGTAGCGTTAATCCCCTGGACCTACCGGATCGGATTGCGGTGCCGCATGGCAAAAAGATGGAGCGGGGACGGGCGTGGGCGCGGTGCCCTGGCTGCGGTCGCCGGCTGCCTGGCGCTCCTGCTCTCCGGCTGCACGCCCAGCGGGGGCAGCGCCGGATCCAGCGGGGCCCCGCTGGCCCTCCTTCCCGCCACGGCGCCGGCCACCCCTTCCACCGGTACGGCCGGAGCGGCGCGGGAAAATCCGGACAGTCCCACGGCCCCTCCGGACCCCGGCACCAACGCCGGGCCCGCGACTCCCCCGGTGACGGCATATTTCGTGATGGTGGACGACGGCGGCAGGCACGGTGTCCGCTTCGGCTGCAATGACAGCCTGGTTGGCTCCGCCCAGCCGGGAGGCTCCGGGGACGCCCGGCTCAAGGCGGCAATCGGCGCCCTGCTGGGTGGCGGCCGCCCGCCCGCGAACGCCTACAACGCACTGGGCTCTTCCCGGCTGACGTTCCTTTCCGGGAGCTTCGACGGAACCACCGTCACCGTTTACCTTTCGGGAACGCTGAACCAGGGCGGAACATGCGACCTCCCCAGGATCGAGGCCCAGCTAACCCAGACCGCCCTCGAAGCCGTAGGTGCCATCAGGGCCGACATCTTTATCAACGGCGAAGGCCTGTCGGACTATCTGAGCCTGGATTAGCGCGCCGCCTGCCGTAAATCGCGTATAAACAGATGTTGCCTCGGAAGCAACAACGGGCTGTATCCTGACTCTGTGACCCACGAAACACTTGACGCCCCGGCCGGAACTCTGCCCGCCGAAGCCATCGATGCGATCGAGCGCGCGGCCACGTCCGCCCACCGCCACGAGGGACTGTTTTCCGAGCGGGCGGCCAACATCCGCCAGTCGGCCGTCCGGGATGTTTTCGACATCTCGATGCGGCCGGGACTGGTTTCCCTGGCGGGCGGAAGCCCGTACCTGCAGTCACTTCCCCTGGACCGCCTGGCAGCGACGGCGGCAAAAATCATTGCCGACGACGGACTCACGGCCCTTCAATACGGCGCCGGGCAGGGTACCGCGGAGCTCCGGGCACAGATCTGCGAGGTCATGGCCGCCGAGGGAATCCTGGATGCCCTGCCGCAGAACGTGGTGATCACGGCAGGCTCACAGTCGGCCCAGGACGTGGCCACCAAGCTCTTCTGCAATCCGGGAGACGTGGTCCTGGTGGAGGATCCCACCTACGTGGGGGCGCTGAACACCTTTGAGGCCTACCAGGTGCGGGTGGAGACCGTGGAGATGGACCAGTACGGCCTGGTCCCGGAGCTTCTGGAGGCGCGGATCGCGGCCCTGCAGCTTGCGGGCAAAAGCATCAAGTTCCTCTACACCATCCCCAACTTCAACAATCCTTCCGGGATCACGCTGGCCAGGGAACGGCGCCAGCAGGTGGTCGATATATGCCGCAGGGCGAATATCCTGGTCCTGGAGGACAACCCCTACGGACTGCTGCGCTTTGAAGGTGAGCCTTTGCCTCCCCTGCGCGCCGCCAACCCGGACGACGTCATCTACCTCGGCTCCTTCTCCAAGATCTTTGCCCCCGGCCTCCGCATCGGCTGGGCCCTGGTGCCTGAACACCTGCAGCGCCGGTATTACCTCGCCGCGGAATCGGTGACGCTCTGCCCGCCGGCCCTGAACCAGATGCTGGTCTCCGCCTACCTCCGCGACTACGACTGGAAAGGCCAGATCGAAACCTACCGCGGGCTGTATGCCGAACGCTGCCGCGCCATGCTGGCAGCACTCAAGGAGTACATGCCGGCGGGGACCACCTGGACCAGCCCGCAGGGGGGCTTCTTCGTCTGGGTGACCCTGCCCGAAGGCGTTGACACCTACCCGCTGCTGCACAAGGCGATCGATGCCGGCGTCGTGTTCATCCCCGGCGCCGCCTTCACGCCGTCGGACGAACCGTCCAACAAGCTGCGGCTCGCGTTCAGCGCCGTTCCCCCCGACGCCATCGCCGAGGGTGTGCGCAGATTGGCGCCGGTGCTGCAGGAAGCCATGGCGGCGCTGTAGCGTAAGCCACACGAACGCCGAAAACCGAGCAAAGGAGCATGCATATGGGTGGAATCATCGTTGTAGGGGTTGACGGCAGCGAGACCGCGAAGAGGGCGGCGGAGTCGGCCAGGAACCTGGCTGCAGGACTGGGCGCTTCACTGCACGTCGTGTCAGCCTTCGACAGCGACCGGACCGAGGTCTTCGGCAGCGGCAGCGACCGGTGGATCGTGTCCGATGCCGACGCCGCAGAGCAGGTGGCACGGACCGTGGCTGAGTCGCTGGGCCGCGACGTCCCGGTCACCTATTCCGCAGCCCGGGGACGGCCCGCAGACGCCCTCATCAAGGAAGCCGTCCGCATGGATGCCCGCGTGATCGTCGTGGGAAACCGGCGCATGCACGGCATCGGCCGTGTCCTTGGCAGCGTGGCCAACAGCGTGGCCCACAACGCCCCGTGCGACGTGTACATCGCCAACACCTACGACGCCGACTAACGCGCGGAAGCCCTCCTGGGGTAACGCAGGACACCCCCCGTGGTGGCGGACATCGCTGCGGGGGGTGTCCGTTCTCACCGCAATATCACCGATTCAGCTGCTGGCGCAACGATAAAATTGGATGGGCCCCCAAAGGCGTGGACACTGCCGAATCCACCCCACAGCGAAGGGCTCCCCTTGATCACCTTGCAGCGCCGCCAGCTTGTTGGCCACGACATCCTCCTGGCCCGCCACGGCAACCACATCAGCTCCATGCGGGTGGACCGCAGCAATGACCGGGTGGTTGCGCTCCTTGATGACGGCAGCCTGGACAGCGCACCGAACCTCATCACCCCCGGGCTCCAGCTTCCGCAGACCGTGCGCAGCGTCCTGCGCGAGGACTGGAAGCTCCTGAGCGCCTGGGCCGGCATGGCCGCGCTCATGGGTGGCCTGATGACCGCCGCCGCTGTTGTGCTGGGAACCACCGCGGATCCGGCCATGCTCGAGGCTTTCACCGCATACGCCGCCTACTAAGCCCGGTTGGGAGCCTGAACGTTCAGGCCACCAGCCAGCCCTGCAGCACCCACCAGATCCCGGCCATCACCAGCCCCCCGAAGAGCGATCCGGCCACCACTTGGGCCAGGGAATGGGCCCGCAGAACCACACGTGACCAGCTGACTGCCGGGATCAGGAGCAGCAGCGGTGCCCACGCGGCGCCGAGCATCAGCACGGATACGACGGCGGCGCAGGACACGGCAGCGGCGTGGCCGCTCATCTTCCAAAACGGACTGACCACCGCCAGTACCGCCACGCCGCCCACCACCGCCAGGACCATCGCAAAGACGCTCTCCGGCGCATCCACGGCGCCCAGTACCAGCAGCCCTACGGCGATGCAGCCCAGCGCCATCAGCAGCACGGGTGCACGCTGCTTCCGGTCGCTTACATGGTGGTCCGTGACCTTGCCCAGCCTGACCAGGACCAGCAGCACCATCAGCGGAAGCACGCACACGAAGAGGGCCGCCAGCGCGCCGTAGCCGATGGTTCCCGGGAAACCCGGCTGGGCCAGCGGGCTGATCAGCAGCTGCAGGGAAACCACCACCGGAGGCTGGAAGACCTCCGTCAGCCACCTGGCTGTGCGGTTCCTGACCCGGATTGCCCCGTTGTCTATTGCCACGTCCTGACCCGGCGCCCTAGTCCAGGAGGAGCGCGGGCTCCTCCAGGATGGCTGCGACGTCGGCCATGAAGCGGGCGGACAGGTCACCATCCACCACGCGGTGGTCGAAGGATCCCCCGAGGGTGGTGATCCAGCGGGGAATCACCTCTCCGTCCAGGACCCAGGGCTTCTGCTTGATGGTTCCGAAGGCAACGATGGCCACCTCGCCCGGATTGATGATGGGCGTCCCGGTGTCGATGCCCAGGGCGCCGATGTTGGTGATGGTCAGCGTCCCGCCCTGCATCTGCGCCGGCTGGGTCTTCCCCGCCCTGGCCGTGGTGGCCAGGTCGTTCAGCGCCAGGGCCAGCTCCTTCAGTGACAGGTCCTGCGCATTCTTGATGTTGGGCACCATGAGGCCGCGCGGAGTGGCCGCGGCGATGCCCAGGTTCATGAAGTGCTTGACCTGGATCTCGGCGCTGCCGTCCTCGTTGTCCACCCAGGCTGCGTTCACGCTGGGGTTCCTTGCGGCGGCCCAGATGACGGCCTTGGCAAGGATGAGCAGCGGCGAGACCCTGATGCCCTCGAAGTCCCGGGAGGCCTTGAGCCGCTTGACGAACTCCATGGTGCGGCTGGCGTCGACGTCCACGAAGATGCTGACGTGCGGTGCCGCGAACGCCGATTCCACCATCGCCTTTGCCGTGGCCTTGCGGACGCCCTTGACCGGAATGCTTTCGACGCGCTGGTCCTGCGGCTTCCCGGCCTTGCCCCAGAAACCGTCCGCCTTGTCCAGTTCGGCGTCGCGCTGCGCCTGGTAGCTCACCAGGTCCTCGCGCGTCACCTCGCCGCGGGAACCGGTGGCAACAACGTCGGCGAGGTCGATGCCCAGGTCGCGGGCAATTTTGCGGACCGGAGGCTTGGCCAGCACCCGGTTGACCAGGCCCGTGATGGTGCCGCCAAGGGTTGGCCGGGTGTCGACGACGGCAGGTTCCGCGGCGGAAACCTCGGCGGCCGTGCGGGGCTGGACAGGTTCAACCTCCGGGGCGTTGACCGTCACGGCAGCCGCGGGTGCAGTCTTCCGCGGGCGCCGCTTGACGGCGTCGGCCTTGGGTCCTGAACCCACCAGGGGAGCGGCGGACGGGGTACCGGCACTCCCGGCCTCCCCCGCATCCGCTGAGAGCTTGCCGTAGAGCGGCTGGGCAGGTAATTCAGCGGGAGTAACGGCGGCGGGGACAGCCTGGGGCGCGCGGACGTCGGCGGGGGTCGGGTCCCCGGAAACTTCGTCGCTGACGCTGATGATGGCGGTCCCGACGTCGACAGTCACCCCTTCCTCCACCAGCAGTTCGGTGACTGTTCCGGCGAAGGGGGACGGCAGCTCCACGATCGACTTAGCGGTTTCGATCTCGCAGATGACGTCATTGACCGCGACGGTGTCGCCGGGCTTGACCTTCCAGGAGACGACTTCCGCCTCGGTGAGGCCCTCGCCGACGTCGGGCAGGTTGAACTTGTTCAGGGTCATGGTGTCCTCAGTAGGAGAGGGCGCGGTCCAGCGCCTCCAGGATGCGGTCGATGTCCGGAAGGTAGTCTTCCTCCACCTTGGCAACGGGGTAGGGCATGTGGAACCCGCCGACGCGGATCACGGGCGCCTCAAGGGAGTGGAACGCCCGCTCGCTGATCCGGGCTGCGATCTCGCCGCCGATTCCGCCGAATGTGGGAGCCTCGTGCGTGACGATCAGCCGCCCGGTCTTTCGGACGGAGGCGGTGACGGTGTCGAAATCGATCGGGGAGATTGACCGGAGGTCGATGACCTCGATGCTCCTGCCGTCCTCCTCCGCTGCGTTCGCGGCTGCCAGCGCCACGGGCACCAGGGGGCCATAGGCCACCACGGTGGCGTCTGTGCCCTCACGAAGGACGTGGGCCTTGAACGGATCCTCCGACGGCCCGGGTGCCTCGACATCAACGTCGCCCTTGAGCCAGTAGCGGCGCTTGGGTTCGAAGACGATCACCGGGTCCTGGCATTCAACGGCCTGCTGGATCATCCAGTAGGCGTCATGCGGATTGGACGGGGTGATGATGCGCAGGCCCGCCGTGTGGGCGAACAGTGCCTCCGGGGATTCGGAGTGGTGTTCAATGGAGCCGATGCCCCCGCCGTATGGAATCCGGATGACCACGGGCACGCTGAGGTTGCCGTTGCTGCGCGAATGGATTTTGGCGAGCTGGGTGGTGATCTGGTTGAAGCCGGGGAAGACGAAGCCGTCGAACTGGATCTCGCAGACCGGGCTGTATCCCCGGAGGGCCAGGCCGATGGCGGTGCCGATGATCCCGGACTCGGCCAGCGGGGTGTCCACCACGCGGTCCGGGCCGAACTCACCGATCAGCCCGTCCGTGACCCGGTAGACGCCACCGAGCGGACCGATGTCCTCGCCCATCAGCAGTGATTTGGGGTGTGCGGCCAAAGTGGCGCGAAGGCCTTCGTTGATGGCCTTCGCGATGGTCATGGTGGTCATCAGTGGCCTGCCTTTGCTGCCTGCCCGGCGGACTCTTCCTCGCCGGCGAATCCTGCGCTGTATTCCTCGAACCACGCCAGTTCCTCGGCGACCAGCGGGTGGGCCTCCCTGTAGACGCTGGCGAAGGCCTGCCGGATATCCGGGTTTTCAAGGTCGTGGGCGGTACGCCGGACGTACGCGGCCAGTTCGTCGCCGTCGGCCTTGACCTTGGCAAAGTAGGCGTCGTCCGCAAGGCCCTCGGCACGCAAATACTTCTCCAGACGCGCCAGCGGGTCCTTGGCGCGCCAGGCATCTTCCTCCGCCGACTGCCGGTACTTGGTGGGATCGTCTGCCGTGGTGTGTGCCCCGACCCTGTAGGTGAAGGCTTCGATGAGGACCGGGCCCTTGCCCTGGCGGGCGTGCTCCAGGGCCCACTCGGTAACTGCGTGCACGGCGATTACGTCATTTCCGTCGACCCGGATGCCGGGGAACCCGTAGCCCTTTGCCCGGTTGGACAGCGGGACCCGGGTCTGGACGTTGGTGGGCACGGAGATGGCCCAGTGGTTGTTCTGGCAGAAGAACACCACGGGGGCCTTGTAGGAGGAAGCGAACACCATGGACTCGTGGACGTCGCCTTCCGAGCTGGCACCATCGCCGAAGTACGCGATGACGGCGGCATCCGGCTCCCGGCCTGCCGCATTCGATGCGGCGGCGAGCTTCTGGTCACGCTGGATCCCCATCGCGTAGCCCACGGCGTGGAGGGTCTGCGCAGCCAGGACCAGCGTGTACAGGTGGAAGTTGGTGTCCTTGGGGTTCCAGCCGCCGTTTGAAACACCGCGGAACTGGCGCAGGAGTTCGGCCAGGTCCACGTTGCGCGTAAGGGCCACGCCGTGCTCGCGGTAGGTGGGGAAGATGTAGTCCTGCGGCTGGCTGGCCCTGCCCGATCCGATCTGTGCTGCCTCCTGGCCGGTCAGCGGGACCCACAGCGCCAGCTGGCCCTGGCGCTGGAGGGCGGTCGCTTCGACGTCGAACCGGCGGATCGCGGCCATGTCGGCGTACAGGCCGCGGAGGGCCTCAGGGGTGAGCTTGTCCGCGTAGTCGCTGAAGACCGGATCGGTGCCCAGTTTCCCGTCGGGGCCGAGCAGCTGCACCATCTGGGCCGCGGGCTCGCCCATCACGGCTTCAGCATCGGCTTCCCGCTGGTCGTCTACCGCTGTTCCGTCGAACTCGGTGGAAGGCAGATGAGTGCCCATACCGTCTCCTTGCTTGCCGCATCCGGATGCAATGCAATGTCGCTGGGATATATGCCGTACGGGGAATACATTCCCGGCGCGGCATATACATTGGCTTACTGATCCTAACTTTATCTTCGGTAAGTAGCGGGAGGGCTACTTGTTAAGTGCTAGGAAGTTGCCGGTGCCTTTGTATAGTCGGCACACAACTGAAGGAATCGGGTGTTCGCTTCGGGTTCTCCGATGCTGACCCGCACGCCCTCTCCGGCGAATGCCCGGACGGACAGGGCGCGTGTCCCTGCCAGCTCTGCGAAAGCAGTACTTTCGGCGCCAAGCGCGAGCCACACGAAGTTTCCCTGGGCATCCGGTACCGCCCAGCCCAGGCCCCGGAGACCCTCGGTTACCCGGGTCCGCTCATCCACGAGTTTTTGTACCCTTTCCACAACCTGGGCGTAGTTCTCAAGGGAAACGATCGCTGCCTTTTCGGCTATCTGGGATACCGCGAAAGGTGTTGCGGCGACCCTGAGGTACTGGGTCAGACCGGGGTTGGAGACGCTGTAGCCAACGCGGAGCCCTGCCAGGCCGTGCGCCTTGGAGAAAGTACGGAGCACCACCACGTTGGGATATTTCCGGTAAAGGTCAATCCCGTCCACGGCGTCCTCCGCCCTGACGAACTCCTGATAGGCCTCATCGATGACCACCACCACGTCTGCCGGGATGGAGCGGATAAACGCTTCGGTTTCGGCTGCAGTAAGGGCAGGGCCGGTGGGGTTGTTGGGCGTGCAGAGCAGGATGACTTTGGTGCGGGCGCTTACCGCGGCCGCCATGGCCCCGAGGTCATGCCGTCCCTCGGCGGTCACCGGAATGCGCACGCTCTCTGCGCCTGCCAGGCCCACGCTGATGGGGTAGGCCTCAAAGGACCGCCACGCATAGATGACCTCGTCCGCTTTGCCGTCCTCGTTCTGGCCGGCAAAAGCAGCCAGGATCTGGTTCAGGGCACCCAGGCTTCCCGCTCCAGTGACGATGTCCTCCGCCGGTACGCCCAGGAAATCCGCGAGCGCCGCGCGGAGCTTGGTGCTCAGCGGGTCCGGGTACCGGTTGAAGTCCGTCTGGCCGGCGATGGCCTCGAGGACGGCCGGGATGGGCGGCAGTGGGTTTTCGTTGGAGGACAGCTTGTAGCTGGCAAGACCGCTGACGGCGGCCGGCGGTCTTCCTGCCGCGTAGCGGGGCAGCCGGTCCAGCACCGGGCGGGGTGCGATGCCGCCCGCCCTGGTATCAGATGAAGTCATGGCTCCTAGCCTACGTCCAAGGTCCCGTGGGAATCCGGGGGCCAGCCCCCGAAAAATCGGGGCACGCCGCCATCCTCCCCCATGGGACGGTATGGAAGCATGGTGCCATGGCTTCATTCATCCTTCGGGTCATCGTCAATGCCGCAGCCCTGTGGGTGGCCAGCTGGCTGCTGCCGGGAATGGACATCTCCAGCACGGCGGCATCTGATGCCGTAGCCAGGACCGGCATTTCGCAGGACACCGGGACGATCGGCATTGTCCTGGCCTACCTGTTCATCGGCCTTATCTTTGGCGTGGTCAACGCCTTCGTGCGGCCGCTGGTGCGGCTCCTCGCGCTTCCCATCACCATCCTGACCCTTGGCTTGTTCGCCATCGTCATCAATGCAGCCATGCTGTACCTGACGTCCTGGATCAGCACTTACACGCCGGTGCACCTCACGATCGATTCCTTCTTCTGGACTGCGCTGCTGGCCGCGGTCATCATCTCGCTGGTGTCCCTGGTGGCGGGTTTGCTGCCGGGCGGCCGGCGCTGACTCCCCGGCGCATCGCCCCTCTTTCGAAGAGCCCCTCCCCCGGGAAGCCCTGCCCTCCCGAGTAGGAGGACGGCGGAGAACAGGTACCCCCTAGGTACCGCTCCCCGGAACAGCAGGAAAAACTCCAGTACCTGCCACCCATGACCCCCACGGGACCAGCCGCCTAGGCTGCAAACCGGGCCCCAAGAGGCCCGTTGCTGTCAGTTCCGGAAAACGGGGGCCCACCATGAAGCCCATAAGGTTGCTGCTCGCTGCCTGCCTGCTTATGACATGGCAGGCCGACCCCGCCCATGCAGAATCGGACCCTGCCCTGCAGGGCGGCGGCCCTTTGGGCAATGACATCTCCTGGCCGCAGTGCGGCTCTGATCTTCCGGCGCCCCCGGCATTTGCGATCGTGGGCGTGAACGGCGGCCGCCCGGACACGGTCAACCCGTGCCTGGATGCCCAGCTGGCGTGGGCGGACCAGAGCGCGGAGTCGGCCGGTGGAACGCCGGCGGCGGTGTATGTGAACACGGCCGCAACCGGGCCCGCGGAGGGGTTATGGTGGCCGGCAGACAACACCTACGGTGGCGCCGCCGTCAGCAACCCGTATGGATTGTGTGACGGCACCGCGTCCCCGGCCTGCGCTTATGTTCACGGCTACGCCATGGCTGCCGTTGATGCCGCAATCCTGAAGGGGGTGGACGGCGGCGGGGTACGCCGGCTGTGGTGGCTGGATGTTGAAACCGGAAACAGCTGGTTATGGGACAAGGCAGCCAATGCAGCTGAGCTGGAAGGCATGACCGCCTACCTGCAGGGGACCGGCGCGGATGTGGGGATCTATTCCACTTCCTACCAGTTCGGCGAGATTGTGGGCGGGGTAAGTCCTGGCAGCAACCTATACGCGCTCCGGAACTGGCTGGCCGGCCCCGATTCGGCCTGGTCCGCCAGGGAATATTGCGCGTCCGACCCCCTGACCCCGGGCGGGACCGTCACCACAACCCAGTTCACCGAGAACAACCTGGACTACAACTACCGCTGCCCGGGCGCCCCTCCGGCACCCGCTCCGGCGCCCGTTCCAGCACCCCCTCCACAGCCTGCCCCGCAGCCCTCCCCACCTGCCCCGCAACCCGAACAGCCCCGCTCCACCCGGTACGTGGAATTGCACGCCGCCCAGATTTCGTAAGGGCGGCAACAGCCAGGAGAATCAACACCTACCTGGCCCCCGGCTGCGGCCGCCCGGAAAAGGGATCCCTCCGGTCCATGGGCGGAGCGGGCGGCGGAGGCTTCGACAAGGAAAACCGGGTGGCAGTGGCCGCCCCGCCGGCGCCCAGTACCCCGCCCAGTACCGCGGTGGACTGGACCAGCGACGGATCCTTGCTGGCGCCCACAAGCTCCGCCGCCTCCTCGTAGCCGGTCAGCCGGTGCCCGGGCCCCAGGCCGGCGTCTTCTCCGCCGCGCACGTACAGGTCATTGGTCACGGTCACGGTGACCTGGTTCCGGGCGTCCCGGTTGGGCAGGCCATCAGTGCCCGGCACCCAGTCCGTGCGGTGTTCGAGGTGAAGCGTGCTGACCTCCGGCGGGGGCGCGATGCGGGCAACGGGAGATCCGGCAGTCAGGACGTACTTCATGCGGTACTCCCTGAGGACGTCCTCGTCCGCCGCCAGGTTCATGGCATGGATGCCGCCCTGGCTGTATCCCACCGCCACCACATCAGCTCCCGGTTGCGCACCGGCCGCCCGAAGTGCCTGGAGGACAGCGGCATTCACCTGTTCCGAGTTGCTGCCCATCCCGTCGACAATGCCGGAAAGATCGAAAGGATTGGTGCCGTGGTCGGCGTCGTTCATCTGTGTCCCGGGAACCACCACGACGTAGGCCTTTCCGCCGCCGGTATGCACCTCGATAACTTCGATGTAGCCGCTGCCGCGCTCCTCAATCAGCCTGACCCGCTCAAGCAGCCCGGCGGGGGTGGCGTCGAGGTCGATGCGCAGGCGCTCTTCCTGCCTGACTGTTACAGGGCCTGGGCGCAGCGACGGGACAAGCCAGCCAACCGCCGGTTTGATGCCGGGAAGGACCGTCACGGCGTTTGCCAGCACTGATTCAGTGGCATCACCGTTCAGGAAGCCTGTCCGCCAGAAATCCACGTGCTTCTGCAGTTCCACGTCCGGTTCCGACAGACCGAGCATCCACTGCATATGGGCAGTGGATTCGGCCATTTCGTAATCCCACCTGCAGCTGCGCACCTGTCCACTGATCCGCTGCAGTTCCAGGCGGACTTTCAGGACCGCATCCCGCGCCTCCCCCACCGCGATCAGCGCCGCGGAGCCTGTGGCGCGGGGCTGGTCCTGGTAAGGACAAAGCTCCTGCCAGGCCCCGAAAAGCTCCGCCTCAACGGCGGTGAGCCCCCTGGCGAGCCCATCCAGCTTCGCGGCCCCCGCCTCCAGTTCCTCCAGCTGCACCGTAATGCCGCCCACGCCTCCGGATATTGTCAGGATTCCGTCCGGAGGAGGCGGCGAAACATGAAGGGGACCGCCTGAGCCGGAGGGAGTTGCGTCCGCCATCAGAACCGTCCGTCAGCTGGACAATCGGCTGTCAGGGCTGCCTGGGCATGGACGGCCACCGCGGCAGAAGCCTCCCGGATCCGGTCCAGGGCCCGCCGTACTGCCACCGCCTGAAGGCTCACGGAATCCCGGTATGCCTGTCCGGCCGGCGACTGCCAGTCCTCCAGCTGGATCTGGTGAAATCCCGACAGCACCTCTTCGGTCCGGTCCGAAGACCGGGCCACCTTCCTGCCTACTTCCTGGACTGCGAGGCTGATGCCCAGCCCGCCACCCCATATCCCGTCCATCAAACCGTCCCCCCGTCCCAGCTTCCTACCCGGTTTCCTGCCCGCCGCCCGTCCCGGCCTCCCCGGCCGGACAATCCGCCCCAACCGCGCTGCTCCCAACGCTAGGCATGCGCCGCTGCCCACGTAAGCGCCGCCGTCGGCTATGTGGACAAGTAACGTGGACGATCCGCTTAAGGCGCTGCCGGACTTCATGAAAGAATCAGCACATGCCTGAAACTGCCGCCACAGCTGATACCCGTACGCCCTCAGGACGCCTGGCCCTCGCCGCGTCATCGGAAAAAATCGCTCTTGGACCCCTGGACGGCCGTTACCAGTCCGCCGTCGCGCCCCTCGTGGACTACCTGTCCGAGGCCGCCCTAAACCGGGACCGCGTGGCCGTGGAAGTTGAGTGGCTTATCCACCTGACCGGCAACAACGTCCTTCCCGGCGCCGGACCCCTGAGCGCCGAACAGCAGGACCGGCTCCGCGCCATCGTCACCGAATTCGATGCAGCGTCGGTGCAGGAGCTCGCCGACATCGAAGCCGTGACCGTGCACGACGTGAAGGCCGTGGAGTACTACATCGGCCGCCGCCTCCCCGCAATCGGCATTGAAAACCTGACCGCCATGGTCCACTTCGGCTGCACCTCCGAGGACATCAACAACCTCTCCTACGCGCTCGGCGTCAAGGGTGCTGTGGAGGACGTGTGGCTCCCGGCAGCCCGCGCCCTGGTGGCACAGATCAGCAGGATGGCGGAGGACAACCGGGCGGTCCCCATGCTGTCCCGCACCCATGGCCAGCCGGCCACCCCCACCACGCTGGGCAAGGAACTGGCCGTGATCGCGCACCGCCTGACCCGCCAGCTGGATCGGATCGCGAAGACCGAATACCTGGGCAAGATCAACGGTGCCACCGGCACCTACGCCGCCCATGTGGCCTCCGTCCCCGCCGCCGACTGGCAGCAGGTCTCCAAGTCGTTCGTGGAAGGCCTGGGCCTCACCTGGAACCCCCTCACCACCCAGATCGAAAGCCACGACTGGCAGGCGGAGCTCTACGCCGACGTGGCCCGCTTCAACCGCATCCTGCACAACGTCTGCACCGATGTCTGGAGCTACATCTCTATTGGCTACTTCGCGCAGATCCCGGTGGCCGGGGCAACCGGCTCGTCCACCATGCCGCACAAGGTCAACCCCATCCGCTTCGAGAACGCTGAGGCCAACCTCGAGATCTCCAACGGCCTGCTGGACACCCTGGCCGCCACCCTGGTGACCTCCCGCTGGCAGCGCGACCTCACAGACTCCTCCAGCCAGCGCAACATCGGCGTCGCATTCGGGCACTCCCTTTTGGCCATTTCCAACGTGGCCAAGGGCCTGGAGCGCCTGGATGTTGCCGAGGACGTCCTGGCAGCGGACCTGGACACCAACTGGGAGGTCCTGGGCGAGGCAATCCAGATGGTGATGCGGGCCGAGGCGATCGCAGGCGTCGAAGGCATGGAAAACCCGTACGAGCGCCTCAAGGACCTCACCCGCGGCCAGCGCGTGGATGCCGCCCGCATGCAGGAGTTTGTGCAGGGCCTGGGCCTTTCCCCGGAGGCCGAGGCACGCCTCCTGGCTCTCACCCCCGGCCGGTACACCGGCATCGCGGACCAGCTGGTGGACCACCTGAAGTAGGCACTGCGCCAGCAGGGCTGCCGGAAGGGCAGGAATTTACGACGGCGGCGCCGGGCTCATGTGGGCCCGGCGCCTTCGTTGTGGAGCGGCAGCGCCACGGACAGTTCCGCTTTGCGCCCGCTACCAGCCGGGGGTGGGAAACTGGGAATATGAAGTTGCTCCTGATCCGCCACGGCGAAACCCCCGGCAACGTGCTGGGCCAGCTGGACACCGACCATCCCGGCCCCGGGTTGACCGAACTCGGCGAACGGCAGGCAGAAGCCATGGCGCGGGCCCTTGCCAACGAACGCATCGGAGCGCTGTACGCGTCCACGTTGATCAGGACGCAGATAACGGCCGCACCGCTGGCACGCCTGCACACCCTTGACGTTGAGGTGCTTGAAGGGCTGCACGAAATCGAGGCCGGATCACTGGAGAAGCTCACCGACCACGAATCCCATAAGCGCTACATGGGCACCGTGATCTCCTGGGCTGCGGGCGACCTGGACCGGCGCATGCCCGCGGGGCCCGACGGCCACGCCTTCTTCGACAGGTTCGATGCTGCCATCGCGCTGGTGGCCGGGCGGGCGGAACGCCAGCAGCACGGCACCGTTGCAGTGGTCAGCCACGGCGCCGCCATCCGTACCTGGGCGGGGCTGCGGGCCGAGGGCGCAGACCACGAGTTCGCTGCCCGCCATGTCCTGGCCAACACCGGAATCGTGGCACTCGAAGGCAGCCTGGCGACCGGCTGGACCCTGCTCCACTGGGACGGAAGCCCCGTGGGCGGCCTTGCCCTGGCAGACCCGACCGCGGAGGACCCGACAGGTCGGGACGTAGCCGCCCCCTAGGCCTGCTGCCGGTGGCGCCGGGATGGACGTGCCCGCAGCGCGGGACACGGACGGGCGTCGATCCCGCCGGGCAGGCTCCCGCGGACCCCTTGAACGCTTGGGCTGCGGGACGGCACCCCGGGCACAAGCCGGGCTGCCATCGCTGCGGCATCTGCCGCCGCCGGCCGTTCCCGGGGATCCATGGCGGTAACGGACCGCAGCAGGGGCACCCAGCCGCCGAGGTGGCCTGGGACGTCCGGGGACCGCAGGGTCCGGGCCACGAGGGATTCGATGGCGGTGCCGGGAAACGCCTTGGTGCCTGTGAGGAGCTCCAACAGGACCAGCCCCATGGCGTACACGTCCCATGACGGAGCCGCTGCCCCGCCGGATGCCTGCTCGGGACTCATATAGTGCACTGTGCCGGACGAAATTCCGGGCTCGGGCGCCGAGCCGGTGGCCGTGGCAATTCCGAAATCGATGATCCGGACAGGACTTCTCCGCAGGCCGCTCAGCATCAGGTTTGCGGGCTTGATATCACGGTGCACAAGACCGTTGGAGTGAAGGTACGCGAGCGCACCGAACAGGCCGCGGGCCCAGAGGGCCACATCAGCGGGCGTGGGGCTTTCCAGCCGTAGGGTTTCGGACAGGGTTGCCCCCAGGGCCAGCTCCTCCACAAGATAGGGCCGTCCCGCATGGGTCCCGCCGCCGCCCACCACGCCTTGACCCAGCAGCCTCACGATGGATGGGTGGGTGAGGCCGGCGAGGACGGAAGCTTCGTTCCGGATCCGCTGATGCTGCTTCCGGCCGCTGGCTGCCGCGATCTTCACGGCCACCTCCGGACCGCCCTCAAGGTCCACCGCCCGAAAGACTTCGGCAGCTGCTCCCCTGCCCAGGCGTTCCCTCAGCTGGTAGCGGCCTGCCAGCGGCCCAGCGGCATTCAGCGACGAATGCGGCAGCGCCGGCGCTGCCGTCCCCGTGGCGCTCATGCGGGAAAGGCTGCGGTATGGTGGGCGCCCCTGGAATCAGTTGTCCATGCATCGAGCTGGAACCCGCAGGCGCAACGCCACACAGGCGGAAGTTCGGTACTTCCGGCACTGGTTGGGGCGAAGGTGTAGCTGGCGCGCTCCCACCCGAGTGCCGGGGTCACCAGCTGCATCGGTGAACCGCAATGGACGGCGGCCTTTCCCTGCGGCGCTGTGGTGCCGTCCAGGGTGGATCGCGTCAGGTCCAGGAGCCCATCAGGGGTGGTCGCAGCCATGCCGGGCTCACGCGGTGAAACTTCGGTGGAAGAAACCAACACACTCACGACTCCGTTGGGAAGCAACTTTGGGAACAATCGTAAGCTTACATATAACTAGCCGAACTAGCTAGTCAGGCTAGTGAACTTTTAATTCCGCACTTTCGGCCGCCTGGAGCGATTCGGTCATGCGCTGGAGGAAGTCGACCACAGTTCGGGCCTCCTCTGCGGTCAAGCCTTCCGCAACCGCCATCATCCGGCGATGCATGGCACCGAGGGTCTCCCGGACCTCCTTGTCCGACTCCACCGTGGGGACCACCACCACGGAGCGGCGGTCGGAGGGGTGCGCCTCCCGGCGGACATGCCCGCTGGCCACCAGGCGGTCAATCAGCGAGGTGGTGGAAGCGCTAGTAATATTGAGGAACCGGCTGAGATCCTTGGGGACAACCTGCTTGCCGGACGCCTGGACCCTCAGCAGGTACCGCAGGGCAAGGATGTCCGTCTCACCCATGCCCATGGAATCCCTGGTGCTGCGGCGGATTTCGGTCTCGGCCGCCCGGTAGTCCCGGAGGGCCTTGAGTACCGCCGCACTGTAGTCCAGTTGCCCGTCGGGTCCGTACCAGTAGCCGGATCCCTCGTTGCCCATAGAAGCCATGGGATCATTTTAGACCAACTGGTAACTAGACCGCCAAGTAACTTCCCTTCACGGCTGCTCCTGGCGTTATCCAGGTGCTAACCGCCAGGAAACACCTGCGTAACTCCCCGCACCTAGCCTTGTCAGGCATACCCCTCCGGCGAATCGAGGCAGATATGCAGACCAACCCCAGGCTCAACATCCGGCAGGTCTCCTGGTCCAATCCCGTTGGCGCGGACCTTCGCCGCGCGCAGCAGGCCGAACTCGACGCCCGCTTTGGCCGGCCCGACCACGAGCCCGGGCCGCCGCCGTCGGGAGCAGACTGCGCTGTCTTCCTGGTGGCATACGACAAAGGATCGGGGCAACCGGTGGGCTGCGGCGGGCTCCGGCTCCTGGATGGAACAACGGCCGAAATCAAGCGGCTCTACGTGCTGCCGTACACCCGGGGCTCCGGCGTTGCCAGCTCCATCCTCGCGGCACTGGAAGCAGAAGCATTCAGCCAGGGAATCACCAGGATCAAGGCCGAAGCCGGATCGGCACAGCCTGACGGCCGGAACTTCTACGAGAATTCGGGGTTCGAACCCATCCCGAACTTCGGGCCCTATATCGGCGTGGAGCACTCGCACTGCTACGCCAAGCGCATCAACGCCCACAGTGCCGCCCAGACCGCCATGGCCTAGCACCCGGTCCGTCACACTCGGATTGCGGGCAGTGGCTTCGGCTAATCTCGGCCTATGGAAACAGCAGACATCACCTTCCGGACCCGCAAATGGGTCCGGCCCGAGGACCTCAACGCCAACGGGACCCTCTTTGGCGGCAGCCTGCTGAAATGGATCGACGAAGAAGCCGCCATCTACGCCATCCTCCAGCTGGGAAACGGCCGCGCAGTCACCAAGTACATTTCGGAGATCAACTTCGTCAGCTCCGCGGTCCAGGGCGACCTGATCGAAATGGGACTGACAGCCACGCGGTTTGGCCGGACCTCACTGACCATGCGCGCCGAGGTCCGCAACATGATCACCCGGCAGAGCATCCTCACCATCGAGGAGATCGTTTTCGTGAACCTGAACCAGGAGGGCAAGCCCGAGCCGCACGGCTATACGGAAATCACCTACGACAGGGACAGGATCCCCACCCACCACCTCAGCGGGACCGCCGTCAAGGACTGACGCCGCCCACGGCCAAGGTTTTCCCCCGGTTCACGCCGAGGGCCCCGGCCGTTTCCCCGACTGGACCAAAGTGAGCAGCCGGGCTGTTTATCGAATCGATAGCTATAACAGCCCGGTTTTTGTCATGCCCGGCTATAGGCTGTGCGGACATGCTCCGATTCCAGTCCAGAAATGAGTCCTGATCGTGCGTACATTGAAGACTTTGGTTGCCGCCGCCGTCGCCGCCACCCTGCTCGCCGGCTGCGGCGGTGCTTCCACCCCGCCCGCTTCGACCGGTGAAGCCTCCGGGGCTCCGGCAGGAGCCTCCGGGGACACCCTGGTGATCTACACCAACTCCAACGGCGAGGGCCGGGGCGACTGGTTGGCCGCCAAGGCGGCCGAGGCCGGATTCAAGATCGAGATCGTGGGGGCCGGGGGCGCCGATGCCACCAACAAGCTCATTGCGGAGAAGAACAACCCCATCGCCGACGTCGCATTCGGCCTGAACAACATGTACTTCTCGCAGGTCAAGAACGAGGGCGCGCTGGAGGCCTACCAGCCCGCGTGGGCGGGCGATGTGGACAAGGGCCTGGGCGACGGGGAGACGTACTGGCCCCTGGTGAAGCAGGCCATCCTCCTGGGCTACAACTCGGACAAGATCTCCAAGGACGCCGCACCGAAGGACTGGACGGACCTGTGGACCAAGGACGAGTTCAAGAGCCGCTACGAGCGGGTCACCGGCCTGGGCACGGCCACGGCGCAGCTGGTTTTCGCCGGCATCCTCTCCCGGTACCGGGACGACTCCGGGGATCTGGGGATATCCGACGACGGCTGGAAGCAGGTTGAGCAGTACTTCAAGAACGGCAGCCCGGCAGTGGCCAAGACCGACCTGTTCGCCCGGATCGCCGCCGGCGAAGTGGACATGGGCCAGATGCCGTCCTCGATCATTGCCGACCGCGAAAAGTCCTTCAAAGTGAACGTGGACACGGTCATTCCTTCCGTGGGGGTCCCCCTTGCCGTGGAGCAGATCGCCCTGGTGAAGGGGACCAAGAAGAAGGAGCAGGCGCAGAAGTTCATCGACTGGTTCGGCAGCGCAGACGTCCAGGGTGAGTTCGCGCAGAAGTTCAACTCCATGCCCGTCAACAAGAGCGCCCAGGCGAAGGCCAACCCCGAGGTGGTGGACTTCTTTGCCGGCCTCAAGCAGCAGGACATCGACTGGGACTTCGTCCAGAAGAACATGGGCGCCTGGGTGGAGAAGATCGAACTCGAATACATGACGTAACCCGTCCCGCCAGCCGCCGTTCCCGCGTTCCATCAGACAGGTTGCCATGATCCGCTTGGAAAACATCGAAGTTACCTTTGGCGATTTCACCGCCATTCCGCATCTGGACCTGCATGTCCAGCCGGGTGAGTTCTTCACCCTCCTAGGGCCCTCCGGCTGTGGAAAGACGACGGCGCTGCGCACCCTGGCCGGCTTCATCCAGCCGGCCGGGGGTGCGGTCCGGGTGGACGGGAAGGATGTGACCCGCCTTCCCAGCGACAAGCGGCAGGTGGGCATGGTGTTCCAGAACTATGCCCTGTTCCCGAGCATGAGCGTATGGGAGAACATCGCCTTCGGACTCCGGGTCCGGAAGGAAAGACCTGCCGACAGTGACCGCCTTGTGCGGGATATTGCACGGCGCGTGGAACTCAGCGACGAGCAGCTGGCGAAGAACGTGGCCGAGCTGTCCGGCGGCCAGCAGCAGCGCGTGGCTGTTGCCCGCGCCCTGGTGCTGCGGCCCAAGATCCTGCTGCTGGACGAGCCGCTGTCCAACCTCGATGCCAAGCTCCGCCACCAGTTGCGCCAGCAGCTCAAGGACCTGCAGAGCGAGTTCGGCATCACCACCGTGTACGTCACCCACGACCAGGACGAGGCCCTTGCCATGAGCGACCGGGTGGCGGTCTTCAACAAGGGCGTGGTGGAACAGGTTGGGACGCCCCAGGAAATCTACGACCATGCCGCTACGGAGTTCGTCTGCAACTTCATTGGTGACAGCTCGGCCCTGACGCCGGACTTCGTGGCGGAGGTCAACCGGCTCTCCGGCGCCGGCCTCAGCACGGATGCCAGATCCTACCTGCGCGTGGAAAAGGCCTCCCTGGACCGGCCGGCGGACGGAGGGACCGCCGTCGGGCTTCCCGCCACCGTGGTGTCCCGGACCTACCACGGCCTGCACAGCCGGTATGTGGTCCGCAGCCATGGCGCGGACATCCGCCTCCTGGTCCGGGAAGACGGCGCCGCGCACCCTGAGGCCGGCACGGCCACAACGGTCCACGTCCAGCCCGGGCACATCCTCCAGTACCATCCGGGATCCGGTGCCGCGCTTGCACAGGACCAGGCGGTTGCCCTGCCATGAGCGGCAACAACGCGGTGCGCAGCATGGTCCGCTCCCCGTTCGTCGTGGTGGTGGGGGTCATCCTCACATGGTTCATCGCCGCGTTCCTGGTATGGCCCAACGTGAACATCCTGATCGCCACGTTCTTCCCCGACGGCAGCTTTTCGGGCCGTGCCGCGGAGAAGCTGTTCTCCTCCCAGCGGGCCATGAAGGCACTGGGCAACAGCTTCCTGCTGGCCGTGGCGCTGTCCGTCACCGTCAACCTGGTGGGCGTCTTCATCGTCCTGGTGACGCATTACTTCAGGATCCGGGGTTCGAGGATCCTGTTCCTGGGCTATGCCTCCACCTTTATCTATGGGGGCATCGTGCTGGCGGCGGGGTATAAATTCATCTACGGGGACAAGGGCATTGTCACGTCGCTGCTGGTCCGGGTTGTCCCCGGCATGGACCCCGGCTGGTTTTCCGGGTTCTTTGCCGTGCTGGCGGTCATGACCTTTGCCACCACCACCAACCACATGCTGTTCGTTGCCAACGCCCTCAAAGGCATCGACTACCAGACCATTGAGGCCGCGCGGAACCTCGGCGCCTCCACGTGGACCATCCTGCGGCGCATCGTCCTGCCCATGCTCAAGCCCACGCTGTTCGCCGTCACCATCCTGTCCTTCCTCACCGGCCTGGGCGCCCTCAGCGCCCCGCAGGTGCTGGGTGGCCGCGATTTCCAGACCATCACGCCGATGATCCTGACGTTCACCAACAGCCCCACCTCGCGTGACCTGGCGGCGCTGCTGGCCGTGATCCTTGGACTGGCCACCATGGTGATGCTCGCCGTGATGTCCCGGCTGGAGAAGGGCGGCACCTACTTTTCGGTCTCAAAGGTGTCTTCCGAGCTGCAGAAACAGGACATTGCCAACCCCGTAGCCAACGTGGCGGTGCACGCCGTGGCATATCTCCTCTTTGCCGTCTACACGCTTCCCGTGGTGCTGATCGTGCTTTACTCATTTGCCGACGGCGCCGCCATCCAGACCGGACAGCTCTCGTTTTCCAACCTGACACTGGACAACTACGTCCGTGTCCTCACCCAGCAGTCCGGGCTGCGGCCGTTCATCGTCAGCGTGGTGTACAGCGCCCTGGCGGCCGTCATCGCCGTCGGCGGCCTGCTCTTTGTGGCCCGGCTGCTGCAGAAGTATAAAAACTGGGTGGCCTCAACATTTGAGTACCTGCTGCACATCCCTTGGATCCTGCCCTCAGCGCTGCTGGCCCTGGGCCTGATTGTCAGCTACGACCACCCCAATCCGCTGGTAGGCGGTGCCGTCCTCACCGGAACAACGGTGATCCTGCTCATCGCCTTCGTCACGGTGAAGATCCCGTTCACCCTGCGGATGCTCAAGGCATCCTTTGCCGCCGTGAACTCTTCCCTGGAGGAGGCCGCCGCCATTATGGGCGCCAAGACGCTGTATGTCTTCCGCCGGATCCTCCTGCCCCTGGTGCTTCCGGCGGCGGCAGCCATCACGGCCCTGAACTTCAACAGCCTGCTGGACGACTACGACACGGCGATCTTCCTGGCCCATCCGCTGGTGCAGCCCCTGGGCCTGGTGATCAAGGCGAACACCGACGGTGCCGAGGGCACGGAGGGCATCGCAAACACCTTTGTCTACACGGTGCTGCTGATGGTGATCACCGGGGTGACGATGTACCTCGTGTACGGCAGGTCAGGGCGGCGGAAGGGCAGGAAGCGTCTTCCCGCAGCTCCGGCCGGCCTGCAGGTCTCCGGCGCCGGACTTCCCGGCGCACAGGCGCCGGGTGAGGACGACGCCACGCGCCCGGCAGCCGCCGTCCGCTGACTACCGCCCCGGACCGCTGGCGACGGCGGTCCGTGCGTTCCGCCGCCGGGCCAGGTCGAGCACGCGGTCGCGCAGCGGCTGTGCACGGTCTGCCAGGGCGACACGCCCGAGTGCAGAGGAGGCCACGCTCACGGCGCGGGTGCGGAGTCTCCGTTGCTTGTTGTAGGCGCGCAGTGCCTGCTCCTGGCCTTGAGGCGCGTTGTTGAGGAGGTCGGCCAGTGTCACCGCGTCCACCAGCGATTCACAGGCGCCGCGGCCAAGGGTGGGCATCATGGCGTGCGCGGCATCGCCGATGAGCACCGTCCGCCCGCTGACGTAGGAGCGCAGATGCGGCACTGTCCACAGGCGCTGGACGAGGCATTCCTCCGGGGTAGCTGCAGCGAGGGCACGCCGGATGGCAGGCGCGTGGCCGGAGAAGCGTTCCCGGGCCTGGTCCAGCGCCGACGGAACATCGATTCCGTAGGGGCCCAGTCCTGACCGGTAACTGGCGTACCAGAAGGACCCGCCCCGGGCGGCTGCCATGCCGAACAGGTCGCCGCGGCCCCAGTACTCGCCCACCTCGTCCGGAGCGACCGGCGTCGGGAGGGTTCCCCGGAGGGCAAGGTAGGGCGTCAGGCGGGCATCGGTGGCGCTGCCCCATCCCGTACGGCGAACCATGCTGTGGACGCCGTCAGCGCCCACCACCAGGCTGCCATCCGCGGGGACTGACTGCACGGCATCGGTGACACGGCGTACGGCGGCGGGCACGGCGCCGTCCAGCAGCCGGATCAGGTCGATCCGGGAAATGCCGAACATCTCCCCGGCATCGACCGTGACCCACGGTTCACCCTGTGCATTGCGGACCGACCCGCTGCCCAGCACCGGACTGACGGCCCGGGCCTGGTCCAGTATTCCCAGCCGGGCCAGGGCTCGCTGGGCGTTGGGCCACATCCCGAGGGCGTTGCCGACGGTGGGCAGTTCCGGCCGTTTCTCGTACACCGTCACGTGGAAGCGGCTGGGATCCAGGGCTGCCGCAAGGGCCAGGCCGGCGATGCCGCCGCCAACGATCGTGATCGTTTCCATGCGCGCCATTTTACTACTTTTGTAGTGATCCGGAAGGGGTCCCACTACACTGAATCCATGCCGGACCGACGCACCCTGTTGCTCGATGCCGCCCTGGCCGTGGTGGCGGACAAGGGCATGAAGGGGCTCACCCACCGGGCCGTGGACACCGCCGCAGGCCTGTCGGAGGGCACCACGTCCAACTACTACCGGAACCGCGCTGCCCTGGTTGACGCCGTCCTGGGCCGGCTGCTGGAGCTGGACGCCACCCTCCTCCGGGACCAGGGGCCTGCCGGTCCGCCCAAGGACGTGGGTGAACTGGCAGGCCAGCTCGCCTCCATGGTGGTGATGCTTGCCGGCCGGCACGCCGGCCTGACCCGCGCCCGGCTGGCACTTTCCCTGGACAAGCCGGACTCCGTGACGGCCGGCCACTTCCAGCTGGTGGGAGGCCTGGAACAGGCGCTTGCCGGGCTGGGAGTGCCGGACGCGCGGGCGCGGGCACGGGATGTGGCCGACTACGGCGACGGGGTGCTGCTGCACCTGCTCACCGTCAGGCGGGACGAGCAGCCGGACGCTGCCGCCATCGCCGCCGCTGTCCGGCGGCTGGTGGGTATATAAGCCTCACCCGGCCGGCCGGCGTCGTCCTTTCTCCGGATGCCCTAGGAGGAGGCGGGCCAGCCCGTGTAGGCCTCCGCCAGGTAGGCCCTGCCATGGCGGGAGGAGACCACGGAGTTCAGTTCGCCGAGCTGGCGGGCGCGGGAGAAGTCGTCCGCATCGGCCGGGGTGTGCAGCATGGTGGTCATCCAGTAGGAGAACTGCTGGGCCTTCCACACCCGGTCCAGGGCGCGGTCGCTGTAGGTGTCCAGGAGCCGGTCCGAGCCGGAGTTGTAGTGGCTGTCCAGCCCCTCGAAGAGGAACTTGACGTCGTTGATGGCCAGGTTGAGGCCCTTGGCACCGGTGGGCGGCACGGTGTGTGCGGCGTCGCCGGCCAGGAACAGGTTGCCGTGGCGCATGGGGGTGTGGACGAAGCTGCGGAACGGCAGGACCATCTTTTCCAGGACCGGACCCTCCTTGAGCTCGAAGCCGTTGCCGTTGACGCGGCTGCGGAATTCGGCCCAGATCCGGTCGTCATCCCATTCCGCCACGTTTTCCTTGGGGTCGCACTGGAAGTACATCCGCTGCACGGTTTCCGTGCGCTGGCTGATCAGGGCGAAGCCGTTGGCCGAGTTGGCGTAGATCAGTTCGTCGGAGCTGCGCGGCGCCTCGGCCAGGATGCCGAACCAGGCGAAGGGGTATTCGTGGAAGTACCACTTGCGGTGGGCCTCGGGGATCTGGAACCGGCAGTGGCTGCGCGAGCCGTCAGCGCCCACCAGGAAGTCGGCCTGGATTTCGAACTCGACGCCGTCGGCATCGGTGAACCAGACCTTCGGCCTGCCCTCCAGGTCGTGGACGGTGGTGTCGGTGACGCTGTACCGCACGTCGCCGCCGTCGTCCTTCCTCCGTGCGGCGAGGTCCAGGAAGACGTCCGTCTGCGGGTACAGCCACACGGACTCGCCCACGAGGTCCTTGAAGTCGATGCGGTGGCTCTCGTTGTTGAAGCGCAGCTCGATGCCGTCGTGCCGGTCGCCGTCGCGCAGCACCCGGTCCGAGACGCCACTGTCCACCAGCAGGTTAACTGTTCCGTGCTCCAGGATGCCGGCGCGCACCGTGTGGGAGATTTCCTCGTGGCTGCGGATCTCGATCACCGTGGACTCGATGCCTGCCTTGGCCAGAAGATGGGAAAGCATCAGCCCTGCCGGACCGCCTCCCATGATGGCTACCTGGGTGGTGATGATTTTTCGTGCCATGGCTTTGTCTCGCTTCGTTGCGGGGCCCGGGAGTGGGGCCGGAATGGGTGCCTGGGTTCAGTGTGCGCCAGGCCGGGTGACCGGCGTTACAGGCATTCCGTTCAACGGATTCCGGGGGTGGTGTGAGGGGCCGGATCAGGCCTCGGCGAGGCCGCGGGCAATGCCGCGGGCCGCCGTCTGCAGCGCGGGAACCAGCGCCTGCAGCCGCATTTCCCGCAATGGAACCACGACGCCGAGAGACGCCACCGCGCGCCGGCGGCGGTTAAGGACGGGCACGGCTATGCCCCACGTGTCCGGGTCAACCACGCCCTTCAGCTGCGCGAAACCCTGTCGCGAAGTGTCCGCGAGCAGGGTCCGCACGTCATCGGCAGTCAGCTTTCCGTCGGGATCGTGGAACTGGCCGAGGTACTCGTTCTGCAGCGCCCTGTCCTGGTGGGCCATGAGCGCCAGGCCGGCTGACGAGATATGGACAGGCATTCGGCCTGCCACCTGGGCGCGGTTGGCCACCGAGCCGCGCCGGGAGAGCCGCTCCACGAAGAGCGCCTCCCAGCCGTCCAGTACAGCAAGGTTCACGTTTTGGTTCAGGACCTGCTGGATGTCCTCCATGAAGGGCATGGCGGCCTGGCGCAGCGCCAGAGCGGGAGAGGCGCGGTTCACCAGTTCCCAGAGCCGGAGGCCGGGACGGACCGTTCCCCCGGGGGCAGTCTCCAGCAGGCCATGCCCGGCGAGCTGGCCCACCAGCCGGTGCGTGGTGGTCAGGGGGAGGCCGGACCGCTCCGCAAGCTCCGACAACCGGAGATCGGCGACGTCCTGGGGGAAGGCGGAGATCAGCCGCACAATCCGGTCCACCACCGAATCGCCCGAGCTTGAGTTCGCCACGGCCGCACGCCCTTCCGTTGAATGGGAAGTCCAGCATACCGCGCCCGGCGGACCAAAGGCGGGGCGCACCCACAGGCGCTTTACCGGACGGCTGTCACGCCGCCGTCGGGCCCTGCTCCGGCTTGCGCCGCAGGCGCCGCCACGCGCCGGGGGCGAGCACCACCGCGATGCCGACGGCGGCGCCAATGACGGTCTCGATGATGCGGTCCCGCAGCAGGATGGACGCCGAGGCGGGGACCACCAGGAGCGTGGACACCAGCGCGAGGGGTGTGACGAACACCTGGGCCACCAGGTACTGGCGGATGATGAACATCTCCGCGCCGAACTGGCAGAGCGCCATCACCAGCACCGTCTGCCAGGGCTGCAGGCCCACCAATAAGACGGCTGCCAGGACCAGCAGGCCCAGCACCGTGCCGATGATCCTTTGGATGCCGCGGCGCACCCGGTGCCTGGTGGTGTGCCCCACCAGTGGAACCACGGCGGCCACCATCGCCCAGTAGTTGTGGCCGAAGCCGAGCCGGCCGCCGGCCCACGTGGCCAACGAGCCGGCCAGGCCTGCCGCCACCAGGTAGCCGAAACCCTCAAGCCACGCCGTCCGCTTCTCCGCCGGGGTCCGCCGGATGCGGGGAGGCCTGGCCCAAGGGGTGCGGTGGCTGGGAAGGATCCGGGAGGAGAAGCCGATGAGCAGGGCGAACACCGTGGTGAGGACCGCGACCAGCATGCCCTGCCACAGCGGCGGCTGGTTGGGAATGGAGGCGATGGCGGCGAAGGCGAAGATGTGGAAGAGGGAGCCCGCCGGGCGCAGCCGCAGCCAGGAGATCGCCACCGAACACCCGCCGGCCACCAGGGTGGTGGCCAGGACCAGCAGCCAGGTGTGCGCGGCGGCATCCAGGCCCCAGGCTGGACCCATCCGGGCGGCGAGCGCGGCGAGGAGGATCACCAGCAGCATCAGCAGCCCGGCGCGCAGCTGCAGCACAAAACGGACGGCGTGCGGCTCTCCGCGGCCGTAGATTCCGGTGAAGGCACCGAACGACGCGAAGATTGCCAGGTCCAGCCTGCCCAGCAGCACCAGGGTGATCAGGGGCACGAAGACGCCGACGGCGCACCTCAGTGCCGGGTGGTGGTCCTTGTTGCCGGGGGCGATGCTGAACATCTCAGCAAGCATCTTCACGGGGGCAGCGCCTTCCTTGGGGGTGGATTCCGGGGTGGCGGCCGCGCTGACGTTCCTGGTAAATCCTACGGCCCAGACCCCCGGGACCGCCCGGCACGTTCCCATGAACGGAATCGGGAGGCAATGCGGCGGAAACAACGCCCCATGATGCTTGAGTCATGAAGCGCCCTCCGCACAACTCGCCCGCCGCTGACCTGAGCTGTGAAGTCTGCGGCCGGATGCCGGAACCGCCCAAGGCGCGGCTGACCCTGGCGAACGTGGCCGCGATGCTGCCCATCGAGCTCCTGGTGCATGCGCTGGTGGTGGAGACGCACCTCCCTTACGTGGCGAAGGTGCTGGTGCTGACCCTCACCGCCACGGTCCTGGTGATCTGGGTGGCCGAGCCGTCCGCCGCCCGGATCCTGCGCGGCTGGCTGCATGCCCCCGCGCTGCGGCACCGCCGCCGGCTGGCCGCCGCCCCGGCGCTGTGGCGGGCGCGGACGATGCTCCAGGACCAGCCGGGATCGCTGCAGCGGGTCACGCGGGCGCTGTCCCGGCTGGATACCAATATCCTCGGCATCCACGTCCACCCGGTGCCGGGAGGGGTCCTGGACGAGTTCGTGCTCTCGGCTCCAGGGACCGTGGGCGAGCGTGAGTTGCTGGCCGCGCTTGCCGACGGCGGCGGGAGCCGTTCGCACGTTTGGCCCACCACCGCGCTGGCCATGGCGGACGGGCAGACCAGGGCCCTGAGCCTTGCCTCGAGGATCGCGGCTGCACCGGAGGAACTGCCCCTGGCGGTGGCCGAGCTGCTGCACGCAACGATTGTGCCGCCGTCGGACGCCGGCACCAAAGCGGCCGACGACGGCACCCGGCTTAAGATCCCCACGGCCTGGCATGGCCCCATCACCTTTGCCCGGCCGGGCGAGCCGTTCACCCCGGCCGAATCGGCCCGGGCGCACCGGCTGGCGGAGCTTGCCGAGATCCTGTCCCACCGGCGCGAGGACTCCCGCGCCTAGGTCCACGGGCAGTCACAATCCGTTTGCAGGCCATCCGGGCTCATCGGACCGTGAAACCCCTTGACAGTGGCGGGAGTCACTTCTACCTTTGATTTTGGGATCCCAATTTGGGATCCCAAAAGAGTATCCGCTCCACGCTCCGGATCGTCCAGCGGCCGCTCCCACTCCGCAGGCCGGCCCCATCCTGCCCGCGACGCACCACACATCTTTTCGAACCCTCCCATCCGTAAACTTCCCCGTGAAGGAGAAGCTGTGTCCATCCCAAACACCGAAACAACGGCCACGTCCGACGAGGCCGCACCCCAAACCACCGAACAATCCGGAAAGGGCGGAACGCAACGGCGCACCTCCGTCCGCTGGAAGATGTTCCTGCTCCTGCTCGTTCTGGTTTCCGTCAACTACATCGACCGCGGCTCCATCTCTGTCGCGCTGCCCATCATCCAGAAGGAATTCAACCTCGCTCCGGAGTTGGTGGGCCTGCTGCTGTCCGCTTTCTTCTGGACCTACGCCCTGATGCAGGTTCCCGTGGGCTGGCTGATCGACAAATTCGGTCCCCGCAAGGTCATGACCGCTTCCTGCATCGGCTGGGGTGCTGCCACAGCGGCGTCCGGCATGGCCGGCGGCTTCCTGAGCATGTTCATCGCCCGGCTTGGAATCGGCGTAACCGAAGCCGGCGTGATGCCTGCCGGCGGAAAGCTCAACGCCATCTGGATGCACAAGTCCGAACGGGGCCGCGGCGCCACCATCCTTGACGCCGGCGCACCCCTGGGAGCAGGGCTGGGCGGCATCATTATCGCCGGCCTCATCGCCTCCACCGGCAGCTGGCGCTGGTCCTTCGTCATCGCCGGTGCCGCCACCGTGCTGATGGGCCTGGCCGTCTGGTGGTATGTCCGGGACAATCCCCGCCAGCACCGCGGCGTCAACGACGCCGAGGCCTCCTACATCGAAGCCTCGCATGCTGCCGAGGACGCCGAAGCAGCCATGGACGGCAGCAAGGGCAAGCGCGGCCTGCTCCCCTACCTGAAGTTCCGCTCCTTCTGGGCCATGTGCCTGGGCTGGCTGGGATTCAACGGCGTCTTTTACGGCCTGCTGACCTGGGGCCCGCTGTACCTGGCCCAGGCCAAGGGCTTCGACCTGAAGACCATCGGCTGGTCCACGCTGGTCATCTTCGGTGCCGGGTTCGTCGGCGAAATCATCGGCGGCACCATCGCCGACAAGTGGCGCGCCTCCGGCGCCTCCGCCAACCTGGTCATGCGCACCCTCCTGGGCATCTCCAGCGCCGTGGTCATCGGCGGCCTGGTGGGCGTAACGGTGGTCCCTGATGCCACCACCGCCGTGGTCCTGCTCTCGCTGGTCCTGTTCTTCCTGCGCTGGGTGGGCCTGTTCTGGAGCATCCCCGCCATCCTGGGCGGCCGCACCAATGCCGGCGTTCTGGGCGGTGCCATGAACCTCAGCGGCAACATCTCCGGTTTCGTGACCCCCATCGTCGTTGGCCTGATCGTGGGGGCCACCGGCTCCTACACCTGGGCGCTGCTGTACTTCGTGGGTTCCGCCGTGATCATGGGCGCATCAGTGCTCACCCTGAACTACAACAAGCGGCTTCCTGTCTAAGCTGACCCTCGCAGGGAAACCTGCAAACACATGCCCCCGCAGCCGGGAGCAGTGCCGCACAAAATCCGAATGGAGCATCATGCTGACCGCAGAAGAGACCCAGGACAAGGACCGCCCCCTCCGCGAGACTGTCCGGGACACCCTCCGCACCCGGATTTTCGAAGGACACTACGCTCCCGGCACGCGGCTCGTGGAGCGCGACCTCGCAGCCGAATTCTCCGTATCCCGGCTGCCGGTCCGCGAAGCGCTCCGCATGCTCCGCCAGGAAGGCCTCATCAGTGACCGCGGCGCCCGCGGCGCCGAAGTCAGCAGCCTCAGCCCCAAGGATGTGGAGGACCTCTTCGACGTCCGCCAGTCCCTGGAGGTGCTGGCCTGCAGGCTCGCCGCCAAGCGGGCCACCAGGGACGACCTTTCCTACCTCAAGCGGCTGCTGGACAACGCGGAGGCGTTCCTGGCCAAGGGGGCGGTGATGGAGGCGCACCGCGCCAACAGTGAATTCCATGACGCCATCACCGCCATCGCAGACAACAACTTCCTCAAGTCCGCGCTGGAGCCCCTCCAGGGCCGCATGCACTGGCTGTTCCGGCACGTCAGCGACCTGCCCGAGCTCATCCGCGAACACCGCGAACTCTATGCCGCCATCGCCAGCGGCGATCCGGACAAGGCAGCCGCCCAGTCCGCCTCCCACATTGGAAAGTACCGGGACCAGTTCCCTGAGGACTTCCAAAAGACCGAACCAGAATTCCACCGGAAGAGAAAATGAAACTCCTGGTCATCAACCCCAACATCAGCGCAGATGTCACGGCGCTGATCGAATCCGAGGCGCTCCGATCCGCTTCCCCCGGCACTGAACTGCTGGTCCGGACGGCCGGCCACGGCGTCGAATACATCGAGACCCGCGTCGAATCCCTCATCGCCGCCGGCGCGGTGGCCGAAATCATCGCCGAACACACCCGCCCCGGAGCAGACCCGGTGGATGCGGTGGTGGTGGCAGCCTTCGGGGATCCGGGCATGCCGGCCCTCAAGGAACTGGCGGACATCCCCGTCATCGGCATCACCGAGGCTGCACTGTGCGCAGCCGCCCTGCAGGGCCACCGTTTTTCCATCATCGCCATCTCGGACCGGATCAAGCCCTGGTACCGCGAGTGCGTGGAGCGGTTCGGCCTGTCCGGCCGGCTGGCTTCCATCCGCTCCATCAACGACTCCCTCACCAGCATCGCTTCCGTGCAGCAGGACTTCCGGGAAACCCTGCTGGCGCTGGGCCGGCAGGCCGTGGCCGAGGACGGTGCCGACGTCGTGATCCTCGCCGGCGCCCCTCTGGCCGGGCTTGCCCGCGAACTCAACGGCCAGATCCCCGTCCCGGTGGTTGACGGCATTTCCGCCGGGATCCGCATTTCGGAGGCCGTGGCCGCACTGCAGTCCGGAACCCACCGCGCCGGAGCCTTCGCCCCGCCCCCGGCGAAGGACCGCAAGGGCCTGTCCGGCAACCTGGACGCGGCCCTCGCCGCCCGCCAGGAACGCGCCGGCACACCCCAGCCCACGGCCTGAACCACACGACCCAAACCCCAGGAGGACACCGATGTCCCACCAGCCAGAACTTGTCATAGCCAACGCCACCGTGGTCAACAGCGACGGCCGCCAGGAAGCCCACATCGTGGTTTCCGGAGGCCGGATCGCGGCCCTTGTGGGCGCCGCCCAACCCGCCCCGGCGGCAGACCGCACCATCGACGCCACGGGCAAGCTCGTGATCCCCGGCGGCGTGGACGGACACTGCCACGTGGCGCAGGTGACCGGCCGCTTCCGCACCGTCGACGACTACCGGACCACATCCACCGCAGCACTGTGGGGCGGCACCACCACCATCATCGACTTCGGCATCCCCCGCGACGCCCAGGAAACCCCGCTCGCCGCCGTCCTGCACAAGAAGGAACTGGCCACCCAGTCACGCTGCGACGTGGCCCTCCACGGCGCCGTGGTCAGCTGGGACGAAACCGTGCCGTGGCAGCTGGAGCAGTTGGCCGCCGAGGGCGTCCGTTCGGTGAAGATGTACACCACCAACCGCGGCACCACCATGGCCGACGGCGGCACCATCCTGAAGGTGATGCGCGAAATGGTGCGGCTGGACGGCCTGGCCTACATCCACGCCGAGCACGATCCCATCATCGCCGACTGCACCGAACAGCACGCCCAGGACGGCCGGATCGGCATCGAACACCTGCACCGGACCCGGCCCGAACTGGCCGAGGAGATCTCCGTCAAGGAAACCCTGGCCATGGCCGAATACACCGGCGCGCCGGTCTATTTCGTCCACCAGTCCACGCCCGGAGCCGTCGACCTGGTATCCCAGGCACGGGAACGCGGGCTCGAGGCCTACTCCGAGACCTGCCCGCACTACGTCACGCTGGACGACACCGTCTACGCCTCCACCTTCCCCGAGTGGTTCGCCTGCTGCCCGCCCATGCGCAGCGCGGAAACCGTGGCCGCCCTCAAGGAGCGGCTGGTCTCGGGCGCCATCCACACCATGTCCTCCGACCACTCCTGCTACGACCTCTCCCAGAAGCGCGAGCGCACCGATGATGTACGCGCCATGCCCCACGGGCTGCCCGGCGTGGAAACCCGGATGCCCGTCACGTTCACCGCCATGACCTCCGCCGGCGCCACCGTTGAGCAGTTCGTCAGCGCATTCGCTGCGGAGCCGGCCCGGATCAACGCCGTCCCCGGCAAAGGCCGCATCGCCGAGGGGTTCGACGCCGACCTGGTCATCTTCGATCCTGCAGAGGAACGCACGGTCAACGGCGGCGCCCTGCACATGGGAACCGACTTCTCGCCCTTCGACGGAAAGGCACTCACGGGCTGGCCCGCCGTCGTGGTCTCCAACGGGCGCGTGGTCCTGGACGCAGACGGCTTCCACGACCCCGGCGCCGTGGGCCGCTTCGTCAACCGCAACGGCTTCCGGCAGCACCAGTCCGCCGCCGCCGACGCCTCCCACCTGCCTGCCGCCGTCCGCTAGGAGCCCCCATGCCCGCAACCACACGCCCCCGCAGGATCGGCATGATCGTGCCGTCCTCCAACACCTGCCTGGAACCCCAGACCTACCGCATCCTGGGCAGCCGCACCGATGTCACGGTGCACTTCACCAGGATCCCGGTCACCCGCATCGCCCTGGACGATTCCTCCAACCGGCAGTTCGACCCCGCCGTCATGGAGGAGGCAGCCAGGCTGCTGGCGACGGCGGATGTGGACGTGATTGCCTGGAACGGCACCTCGGGTTCATGGCTGGGGTCAGCCCACGACCAGGAACTGGCCGGCGGGATCACTGCCGCCACCGGGATCCCGGCCACCACCTCCACGCTGGCCTACCTTGAGGCCTTCCGGGCCTTCGGCACCGAGCGGATCGGCCTCTTCACGCCCTATACCGGGGACGTGAACCACCAGGTCATCGCGTCCTACGAGCGTGAAGGCATCAAGACCGTGGACCACCGGGCGCTGGGCCTGAGCGACAACGAGTCCTTTGCCCGGGTGACCGACGACGAGATGCGCCCGGGCTCCCTGGAACTGGCTGCCGCGGCACCGGACGCACTGGTGTACCTGTGCACCAACCTTTACGGAGCCAACATCACCGCAGAGATCGAGGAAGCCACCGGCATTCCCGTGCTGGACTCCGTGGCCGTCACCCTCTGGCACGCCCTGAAACTGGCAGGCGCGCCGTTGCTGGACCCACGCTGGGGACGGCTGCTGGGCTAGCGGACCTGCCCCAAAACCTCCCTGAAGCAGCAGGCCCCTACATGCGCAGGGTGAGGGCCCCGGGCTCCATGGTCATGAGCACGTGCTTGCCCTCGCCCTCGTGGTCTCCGTCCAGCTGGTAGTCGTCCTTGTGCTCCAGCGTGATCTCAACGGTCTTGCCCTGGAAGTACTCCACGGCGGTGTCCCTGTTCTTGCCCTTGCCGATGATGCCGGCCAGCACGGACAGCCAGCCCAGCTTGCCGTGGTGCGGCGCCAGGACGGCAATGTCCAGCAGGCCGTCGTCCACCTTGGCGTCCGGGAAGATCTCCAGGCCGCCCTGGACCTTGCCGCAGTTGCCCACCATCACGCTGCGGACGCCCCGGTGCACCACTTGCTTGCCGTCGATCACCACGGTGGCCTTGACGGGTTTGCCGGGCAGGTTCCTGATCCCGGCGTCCACGTAGGCGAGCCAGCCCACCTTGTCCTTCAGGTCCTCATTGGTGTCCGCCATGATGGTGGCGTCGTAACCCATGCCGGCCATGACCAGGAACAGCTGGTCCTTATCCGGGTCGCTGCGGCGGGCGCGGACCACGTCGATCTTCCGTTCGGTACCGATCAGGGCGCCGGCCATGGCGCCGTCGTAGTCGGTGACGTCCATGCCCAGGTTGCGGGCCAACAGGTTGCCGGTTCCCAGGGGCAGCAGGCCCATGGGGGTATCGCCGCCGGACAGCACCTCGGCGACGCAACGGACAGTACCGTCGCCGCCGGCCGCGATGACGATGTCCGCGCCCTGCGCCAGCGCTTCCTTGGCCTGGCCCACCCCGGGGTCCTCCTTGGTGGTTTCCAGCCAGATGGCTTCGCCCCAGCCGTTTTCCACGCAGTGCTTGGCCACCAGGCCGCGCACGTCGATGTCCACCGGCTTGGCGGGATTGACGATGATGGCGGCACGTTTGGGCGAAGTGGAGCTGGTCTCAGTCATGGCGTCCTCTAATGGCGAATGGAAAGCAGGCTTCTGAAAGAAGGGTATCCCGCCGCGGGGGCGGTCCGGCGCAGCGCGGCGGCCTACAACGCCTTGACCGCACCCAGCACCTGGGCAAGGGAGTCCTTGGCGTCACCAAACAGCAGGGAGGTCTGGGGCTCGTACAGCAGGTCGTTTTCGATGCCGGCGAAGCCCGGGCGCATGGAGCGCTTCAGGAACACCACCTGCCGCGCCTGGGCCACTTCCAGGATGGGCATGCCGTAAATCGGCGACCCGGAGGACGTCTTGGCGGCCGGATTCACGACGTCGTTGGCGCCTACCACCAGGGCCACATCGGTGGTCTTGAACTCCGGGTTGATCTCGCCCATCTCCTTGAGCGACTCGTAGGGCACGTTGGCTTCCGCCAGGAGGACGTTCATGTGGCCGGGCATCCGGCCGGCCACGGGATGGATGGCGAAGTCCACCTCGATGCCCCGGGCTTCCAAGGCCAGCGCCAGTTCCGCGGCCGTGTGCTGGCCCTGTGCCACCGCCAGCCCGTAGCCGGGGACGATAATCACCCGCTGGGCGTACCCCAGCAGGACTGCCACGTCCTCCGGTGAAGACGAGCGGACCGGACGCCCGCTCACAGCCGTGGACCCCGCCGTCGAACCTCCCCGGAAAGCCCCGAACAGGATGCCCGCCACGCTCCGGCCCATGGCAGCCGCCATGGCACGGGTGAGGATGGTGCCGGAGGCTCCCACCAGGGTGCCGGCCACCACCAGCAGGACGTTGCCCAGCACCAGGCCCGATGCCGCGACGGCCAGGCCGGTGAAGGCGTTCAGCAGCGAGATGACGATGGGCACATCGGCGCCGCCCACGGGCAGCACCAGCAGCACGCCGGCGGCCAGGCCCAGGGCCAGCAACAGCGCCGCGAGCGGCAGCGAAGCGGTGAGGACCACGGCGACGCCGGCGGCGATAGCGGCCAGGAGGACCACAGCCATCACCACGGGAAGGCCCGGAAAGACGACAGGCCGGGTGGTCATCAGTTCCTGCAGCTTGGCGAACGTGACGCCTGATCCGGCGAAGGACACAGCCCCCACCAGGAGCGTGAAGACGATCGCCACCCGCATCCAGGGGTTGTCCGCATGCCCCAACTCCAGGAGCGCCACCAGGGCTGCCGCGCCGCCGCCCACCCCGTTGAAGAGCGCCACCAGCTGTGGCATCTGCGTCATCTTCACCCGCCGGGCCACGGGCGCCGCCACCGCGGAACCCACGGCGATGGCGGCCAGGATCCAGGGGATGTTCTCCAGCCGGGCGGACAGGAAGACAGTGACGACGGCGATCAGCGCACCGAGTGCCCCCACCAGGTTTCCGCGGCGGGCCGTCCGCGGGGAACTGAGTCCGCGCAGGGCCAGGATGAAGCAGACCGCAGCGGCGAGGTAAAGCAGGGAAGTCCAGACGGGGTCGAGGAGGCTCATTTGCTGCCTGCCTTGGGCTGGGCGCCCGCCTTCACGGCGTCCTTTTTGCCGTGGAACATGTGCAGCATCCGGTCCGTCACCACGAACCCGCCCACCAGGTTGGCCGTGGCAAGGACGACGGCGAGCAGCGCCACCGCGAGCACCCAGGGGTCCGCTGCCTGGCCGGCGACAATGATGGCCCCCACCAGGATGATCCCGTGGATGGCGTTGGCGCCGGACATCAGGGGCGTGTGCAGGGTGCTGGAGACTTTGGAGACCACCTCGAAGCCAACGAACACCGCCAGCACGGTGATGGTCAGCAGCGCGATCCCGTCCATCAGCGCGCTCCTTCCTGCCCGGCCGCAGCCGTGGCCGTCCGTGCCGCCAGCAGGTCCGCGGTGGGCTGGTGCCGCACTTCCCCGGCGTGGGTGAGGCATGCGCCGGCCACCACTTCGTCACTGAAATCCAGCGCGAGGGTCCCGTCGCGGACCAGGAGGGCCAGCAGGTTGGCCACGTTCTTGGCGTAGAGGCGTGAGGCGTCCGATGCCATGGCGGAGGCGGGGTCTTTCAGCCCCACCAGGGTGATGTGGCCCGTTCCGTCGGCGGTGGGGATGGGGATGTCCCGGCCGGGCACGGAGCCCTCCACGTTGCCGCCGGACTCGGCGGCGAGGTCGACGACGACCGACCCCGGGCGCATGCCCTGCACCATCCCGCGGGTCACCAGGAGGGGCGCCGGGCGCCCGGGGACGGCCGCCGTCGTAATCAGGACGTCCGACTGCGCCACGTGGGGTGCCAACAGCTGACGCTGCCGCGTGCCGGCGTCGGAACTCAGCTGCCTGGCGTAGCCGCCGGCCGCTTCAGCGGTTTCGAGGTCCAGCCGGATAAAGGTGCCGCCCATCGAGGCGACCTCGTCGGCGGAGGCGGGGCGGATGTCGTTGGCGAAGACCCGTGCCCCGAGCCGCTTGGCGGTGCCGATGGCCTGCAGCCCTGCCACGCCGGCGCCGAGCACCAGGACGCGGGCCGGCGGGATGGTTCCCGCCGCGGTCATGTACAGCGGGAAGAACCGGGGAAGCCTGATGGCTGCCTCCAGGACGCACCGGTAACCGGCTACCAGGGCCTGGGAGGTCAGGGCGTCCATGGACTGGGCGCGGGAGATGCGGGGCACCAGTTCCAGGGCGAAGGAAGTCACTCCGGTGTCAGCGAGCGCCTGCACCGCGGGCAGTTCGGACGATGGCGACGCGAGGCCCACCGTCACGGCTCCCCTTGGCAGGGACGCGGCAGTGTGCGGGTCAAGGGGCCGGACGTGGGCCAGGACATCCAAGGCTGAGGTGTCCAGTACAGGGACGATGGTGGCGCCGGCCTGCTGGTAGGCGGGATCGGCATGTCCCGCGCCGTCCCCTGCCCCGGTTTCCACCAGGACGTCCAGTCCCATCCCCGCCAGCTCCCTGACAGTATCCGGAGTGGCGGCGACACGCCGCTCGCCCTCCCTGCGTTCCCGCGGAATCCCCAGTTTCACCCGCCGACTCCTCTTCCTGACGAGCTGTGCAGCGGCTCTGCTGCACGCAGTTGGGTTGAGTCTAGAGCGCGGCGGCCCTCGGCGGGAGTAGTCGGCGGGGAGCTTGTGGGTAACGATTCGCCTGTCAGCGCGCGTCCTCCCGGGGCTGGGCGTCCCTTGGCGCGGCGGGCGGGTTATTTGTTGCTGGCGCGGATGGCGTCCGCCACGCTTTCGAGATGGACGCGCATGGCCTCGGCGGCGGCGTCCGCGTCATGGGCGCAGACGGCATCGATGACGGCAAGGTGCTGCGGGAGCGAGACGGCCGGGCGCCCCGGCTGGCGCGCCAGCCGGAACTGGAAGCGGACCGCCTGTCCGCGCAGCCGCTGGATGGTTGCCGCGGCGGTCTTTTGCCCGCTCATGGCAATGATCTTTTCGTGCATCGCCTGGTTGCCTTCCGAGTAGGACTCGCGGTCTCCGCGGTCCACGGCGCCCTTCATCCGGGCTGCCAGCTCCTGCAGTTCGGCGATGTCGCTGTCCGTGGCCCGTTCGGCTGCCTTGCGGGCACAAAGGGCTTCCAGGGCTGCGCGCACCTCAGTGATCTCAACGGCCTCGTCCACCGAGACGGCGCGCACCCTGGCGCCCCGGTTCTGGACGCGTTCCACGAGGCCTTCAACGCTCAGCTCCGAGAGCGCCACCCTGATATTTCCCCGGCTGGCTCCATACTCGGCGGCGAGGTCGCCTTCCACCAGGCGCTGGTTGGGGACCAGTTCGCCGCTGACGATGGCGGTGCGCAGCAGCTCCGCGAGTTCGGCGGCGGTGAGGGTCCGGCCCGTTCCGTCCATGGTCTCCACAGCCCACCATCTCCCTGTTCAGCCGGTTGCCAATTTTGCTGACAATTTTCCGGATTCAGCGTACTCCAGACCCGGCCGCCCGGACCCCGTGCTGACCATTGATTGTTAGCTATATTGCTGACAACATTTGCTTGTGCGGTTATCGAGTTAGCACGGCGTCGTTCTGCAGGCGCCCCTGCCAGGAGCATGCGCGATGATTATTGACATCCACGGCCACTACACCACGGCCCCAGCCGCCCTTGGGGAGTGGCGCGAGCGCCAGGTGGCAGCGCTGCAGGATGCCTCGCCGCCCCCATCCCGTGCCGATGTGAAGATCTCCGACGACGACCTGCGGGCGAGCATCGAGGCGAACCAGCTCCGGCTCATGGACGAGCGCGGCATCGACCTCACCGTCTTCTCGCCCCGGGCATCCTTCATGGCCCACCACATCGGGTCGTTTGAAACTTCCGCCGAGTGGGCTGCCATCTGCAACGAACTCTGCTACCGGGTCAGCATGCTCTATCCGGAGCGGTTCGTCCCGGCCGCGATGCTTCCGCAGTCCCCCGGCGTGGACCCGGCGACCTGCCTCCCTGAACTGACCCGCTGCGTGGAGGATTACGGGGCCGTGGCCCTTAACCTGAACCCGGACCCGTCCGGCGGCCACTGGACTGCCCCGCCCCTGACGGACCGGTACTGGTACCCGGTCTACGAGAAGATGGTGGAGTACGGCATCCCCGCCATGGTCCACGTCAGCACCAGCGTCAATCCAGCCTTCCACACCACCGGCGCGCACTACCTCAACGCGGACACCACAGCGTTCATGCAGCTCATCCAGGGCGACCTGTTCGCGGACTTCCCCACCCTGAAACTCGTCATCCCCCACGGCGGCGGCGCAGTGCCGTACCACTGGGGACGTTTCCGCGGCCTTGCCATGGCACTGGGAAAGCCCGCACTGGAAGAACACCTCCTGCAGAACGTCTTTTTCGACACCTGCGTCTACCACCAGCCCGGAATCGACCTGCTGCTGGAAGTCATCCCGACGCAGAACATCCTCTTCGCCTCCGAGATGATCGGCGCGGTCCGGGACATCGACCCGTGGACCGGCCACCACTTCGACGACACGGCACGCTACATCGACGACGCCGGCCTTGACGAGGCCGAACTGGGCGCCATCCAGGAACACAACGCACGCAACGTTTATCCACGCCTTGACGCCCTGCTCACGCAGCAGGGCCGGTGACATGCCTTCGGAGGGAACAATGATGCAGGAACTCGGCGTGGTCCACACCAATATCACCCGCGCCGGGGAAGACGCCGTCAAGGCCCTCTCCGCGTTCGGCGTCAGCACTGTGCATGAGGCCATGGGCCGCCTGGGGCTCATGCGGCCCTACATCCGCCCCGTCTACCCCGGCGCCACCCTGTGCGGCACCGCTGTCACCGTCCTGCTCCAGCCCGGCGACAACTGGATGCTGCACGTTGCAGCCGAACAGCTCCGGCCCGGAGACGTGGTGGTGGCAGGGTGCACCACGGAATGCGAGGACGGCTTCTTCGGCGAATTGCTGGCAACGTCGCTCCGGGCACAGGGCGCAGCCGGCCTGGTCATCGACGGCGGCTGCCGCGATGTCGCAGCACTCCAGGCCATGGACTTCCCCGTTTTCAGCCGCGCCATCAATTCCAAAGGCACTGTCAAGGCAACGCTCGGTTCCGTGAACGTCCCGGTGGTCTGCGCCAACGCACTGGTCACCCCCGGGGACGTGGTGATTGCCGACGTCGACGGCGTGGTGGTGGTGCCCGCCGCCCGCGCCGCCGAAGTAGCGGCAGCCGCCAGGAAACGCGAAGAGAACGAAGAAGCCAAGCGCGGGCGCTTCGCAGCAGGAGAGCTCGGCCTGGACATCTACAACATGCGCGGACCGCTTGAAGCGGCGGGGCTGCGGTACGTGGATTAAACGGCGCGGACGGCAGGACCGCCGTAATCGAGTGCAATGCGCCGCGCGGCCTCCGTCAGCTGCGGGAGGACCGTTGCCTCGATATCCCGGGCCGCTGCCCGGTGTGTCTGCAGGGACACATTGGCCGCGGCAACAACCTCGTTTCCGCGGCGGACCGGGACGGCCACACCGCGCAGGCCCTCTTCGAGTTCCTGGGAGACCATGGACCAGCCCCTGGTCCGCGCCGCTTCCACCTCTGCCCTGAGGTCCTCCACACTGCCGATTGAGCGGTCGGTAAAGCGGCGCAGCTGGACCGACCGGAGGTACTCCTCCAGCTGTGGGCCAGGCAGCCCGGCAAGCAGGACGCGGCCCATGGAGGTTGCCCACGCCGGGAAGCGGGTCCCGACGGTGATGGAAACGCTGAGCAGCCCCGGAGACGGCACGCAGGCCACGTAGACCACGTCGCCGCCGTCGAGGATGCACAGGGCTGTTGTTTCATTGAGCTCCGCCGCCAGGTCCCTGAGATGGGGCTCGGCCACCCTGGGCAAGGTCAGGCCCGCGAGGTAGGAACGGCCGACGTCCAGGGACCGGGCCGTGAGTTCGAAGGCCGGCCCCTCGGCGCGGATGTACCCGAGGTCCGCCAGGGTCAGCAGGAAGCGGCGGGCGGAGGCACGGGTCATGTCCGTCCGGGCAGCCACCTGCGACACGGTCAGCCGGGGCTGGTCCGGAGTGAAAGCGAGCAGGACGTCGAATGCCTTCTCAACCGACTTCACGAAGTAGGCTGCCTGCTCCTCCATTGACGTTGCTGTTCCTCTCTGAACGGTTGGCGTGCCTGCGCCGGCCTGCCGGCCTGCGGTGCCTGTTTGATCTTATCGTTCGGCGCGTCCGCCTTTCAGTGCTTTTCCCGGAGCTCTCCCAGGGTCTGCTCCAGCAGCTGGCAGGCCCGCCCGTCCAGGCCGAGGAGGGGCACCATGGCCACGGCTTGCTCACGGAGGTGGTCCCACCCATCGATGCACCGGACCCCCAGCTCCATGGCCCGCTCCACGCTGGCAGTGGCATGGCCGGCGTAGACGTAGTCGTAGAGCACAGCATCGGGGGCCAGCCGGGCGCCGCCCCAGACCGGACCGTCGGTGGCCTTTTTCCCGACAGGAGTCGCATTGACAATCAGGGACGCCCCGGGCGCCAGATCCTGCGCCTCCTGCCAGGTGACGGCCCGGGCCTCGATGCCGAAGCCGTTGGCGAGGTCCAGCAGCTCCTCCGACGCGTGGGGATCGCGGTCCGCAATGGACACTCTTCCCACCTTGTCCTTCAGCGCGATCAAGGCCGCCCGGGCTGCTCCCCCGGCACCCAGCAACAGCGCGTGGCGCTGGTACCAGCCCTCCAGCAGGACGCCCACGGCGGTAACATCCGTGTTGTGCCCCGCCAGCCGGCGGTCCTGCCGTACCAGCAGGTTGCAGGCACCACTGAGTTGGACGGGCCTGGTGGCTTCATCAGCGGTTTCCGCCGCCCAGTGCTTGTGCGGCATGGTCACGTTGGCCGCCACGATGTCCGGTTCCAGGAGCCTGCGCCGGACGGCGCCAAGATCGGCGTCCGGCGCCACGTCCCAGGCCTCATAGGTCCACCCGCTGCCGAGTTCCTGCAGGACCGGATTCCACAGGCCGGGGGACATGGCCTGTGATGCGGCGGAACCGATCAGGACCAGCCGGGATGCGTGCCCGCGTCGTTCGGCCATGATGCACCTTTCCTTTTGCCGTTGTGATTGGCGTCACGGCCTAGTATCCTCTTTCTAGGCGCATTCCGCACACCTGTTCGCATTGCGTACAAATAATGACAGATCCCCACCTTCAGCGTGGAAGGGAACCCCACCATGACCCACATCGCAGCAGGAGCCCAGGCGCAGTCAACGCCTGAAGCACAACGCCAGCTCAAGCGCGCCCGGAAAGCCGCGCTGGCTGCCTTCCTTGGCGGCGCCCTGGAGTACTACGACTTCTTCATCTATGCCACCGCCGCGTCGCTTGTGTTCTCGAAGATCTTCTTCCCGGCCGGCGATCCCACGGTGGCCCTTATCGCCTCCTTTGCGACGTTCGGCGTCGCCTACGTCGCACGGCCCTTCGGAGCTGTGGTGTTCGGTCATCTCGGTGACAAGATCGGCCGCAAGAACACCCTGGTGCTCACCCTGGTGCTCATGGGCAGTGCCACTTTCCTGATCGGCGCCCTGCCCGATTTCAACGCAGCCGGCTACTGGGCCCCGGCACTGCTGGTGGTGCTGCGCCTGATGCAGGGCCTGTCGGCCGGAGCGGAAACCGCAGGTGCTTCCGCGCTGTCCACGGAGGAAGCACCCGAAGGCCGCCGCGGCTTCTTCGCCAGCTTCGCCATGAGCGGCATCTCCGCCGGCATCGTCCTCGCGTCCCTGGCCTTCCTGCCCGTGGCCGCCATGAGCGAGGCGGACCGCCTCGCCTGGGGCTGGCGGATCCCGTTCTGGCTCTCCCTGGTGGTCCTGATCGTCGCCTACCTGGTCCGCCGCTCGCTGGAGGAGCCGGAGGTCTTTGAGGAAAAGCATGACCACGGGGAACTGGTGAAGCTCCCCTTCGCCAAGATGTTCCAGACGCACCCGGCCCAGTTCTTCCAGGTGGCGCTGATGTCCTTCGAGACCGTCACCAACACGTTCATGCAGTCCTTCGGCCTGGCCTATGCGGTGTCGGTGGGCGTCCCCGCCTCCACCATGCTCTGGGTCAGCATCCTGGGCAACGTGCTGGCGATCGCCAGCCAGCCCCTGATGGCACGCTGGTCCGACAGCTTTGGCCGGCGCCCCATCTTCATCAGCGGCGTGCTCGGTTCCGGCGCCATGATCTTTGTCTACTTCTGGGTGATCTCCACCGGAAACATCCCCATGATCTTCCTGACCAGTACGCTGATCACCGCCGGCACCTACTCCATGTCCAACGCAATCTACCCGGCCTGGTTCTCCGAGCTCTTCAACGTCAAGGTCCGGTACTCCGGCATGGCAATCGGACTCCAGGTCGGCATCCTGTGCGCCGGCTTCACCCCGCTGCTCGGCACCGCCCTGGTGGGTGCCGACAAGGCGAACTGGGGACCGGCAGCCTGGATCGTGGCAGGTTCCTCGATCCTCGCGGTGGCGGGCGCCTGGTGGGCGCGCGAAACTGCAAAGACCCCGCTCCGCGAGCTGGGCAACCACGTAAAGTAACGGCCTTCGCAGCCACACCGCAAAACTGAAGAGGACGACGGCGGGAAGCACCCGCCGTCGTCCTCTTCAGTTAAGCTCCGGATAAAGTCAGCCGCGGGCAGTGAGGTCCGCGGAGATGAGCTTGGCCGTGGCCACGATCTCCTGCGCCACCGAAGCCAGGTACGCCTGCGGATCCGGCTTGGCCTCCACGGACTGGGCCTGCAGCGAAACGTTCACCGCCGCCACCACCTTGGCCCCGTCATAGACCGGGGCGGCCACGGACATGAGGCCAAGCTCCAGCTCCTGGTCCAGGAGGCACCAGCCCTGCGCCCGGACGGTGTCCAGCACCTTCAGCAGTTCCGGGACGGTGCCGAGGGCGCGGGGCGTCAGCGGCTTGATTTCGGCCGCCGCCAGGTACGCCTTAAGGTCGGCCGGCGGCAGGTAGGCAAGCAGCACCCGGCCCATCGACGTCGCATACGCCGGGAACCGGGTACCCACCGTTATGCCGACGGTCATGATCCGGCGGCTGGTCACCCGCGCGATGTAGGCGATATCCGTGCCGTCCAGCACGGCCGCGGACGTGGATTCGCCCAGTTTGAGGGACAGCTCCTCCAGGTGCGGCTGCGCCAGTTGCGGCAGCGAAAGCCCCGAAAGGTAGGCGTAGCCCAGCTGGAGGACCTTGGCCGTGAGCGCGAACGTCTTGCCGTCGGTGCGTACGTAGCCGAGCTCCACCAGGGTGTGCAGGAAACGGCGGGCCGTGGCCCGGGTCAGGTTGGTACGCGAGGCCACCTCGGTGAGCGTCATGACCGGGCGCTCGGCGTCGAAGGCGCGGATCACGGCCAGGCCCCGGGCCAGCGACTGGACGTACTGGTCGCTGGCCTGCGGGGCGGCCTGGGTATCTGTGCCTGCGGCGTCAATCATGGTTACCAATCCTAGGTGCGGTGACGGGCGCAGGCTCATCCGGCGGCGGGCGTGGCCTTCAGCGGGACGGGCACCAGGTCCTGGAGTTCTTCGAGGGTGCAGCCGAAGGTTTCACGGACGGTGACGCCGTCCGGGCCGGTGAGGAAGACGGCCTTGTCCGTGTAGACGCGGGTGACGCAGCCGACGCCGGTGATCGGGTAGGTGCAGGCGTCCACGATCTTGGACGCGCCTTCACGGGTCAGGAGCGTCATCATCACGAAGACGTCCTTGGCGCCGGTGGCCAGGTCCATGGCACCCCCGACGGCGGGAATCGCCCCGGGCGCGCCGGTGTGCCAGTTGGCGAGGTCCCCGGTGGCGGAGACCTGGAAGGCGCCCAGGACGCAGATGTCCAGGTGCCCGCCGCGCATGATCGCGAACGAGTCGGCGTGGTGGAAGTAGGACGCGCCCGGGAGTTCGGTGACGGGGATCTTGCCGGCGTTGATCAGGTCCTCGTCGATCTCGTCGCCCTTGGCTTCCGGGCCCATGCCCAGCATCCCGTTCTCCGTGTGGAGGGTGATGTTCTGGTCCTCGGTGAGGTAGTTGGACACCAGGGTGGGCTGGCCGATGCCGAGGTTCACGAAGGACCCGGGGGCGATGTCCTTTGCCACCAGCCGGGCCAGGTCATCCCGGCCCAGGGGCGTCGCCGAGGTCTGGAGGGACTTTTCGTTGGACTGCACGCTCATGTCAGGCCGCCTTTCCTGCTGTGCTGCCGCTCCCGGCAACCTTGACGATGCTGTTGACGTAGATGCCCGGGGTGACCACGTTCTCCGGGTCCAGCGCCCCGGTGGGCACGATCTCGGAGACCTGGACGATGGTGTGCTTCGCGGCCGCTGCCATGATGGGGCCAAAGTTCCGGGCGGTCTTGCGGTACACCAGGTTGCCCTTGCCGTCAGCCTTCAGGGCCTTGATGAGGGCGACGTCGGCGTGGATGGGGGTCTCGAACACGTGGCCGCGGCCGTCGATGATCCGGGTTTCCTTGCCCTCGGCGAGCATGGTGCCGTAGCCGGTGGGGGTGAAAAACCCGCCGATGCCAGCCCCTGCGGCGCGGATGCGTTCGGCAAGGTTACCCTGCGGGACGAGTTCGAGCTCGATTTCGCCGGCCTTGTACTTGGCGTCGAAGTGCCAGGAATCGGACTGCCGCGGGAAGGAGCAGATCATCTTCTTCACCCGGCCCTCCTTGATCAGCAGGGCCAGGCCCTGGTCTCCCTGGCCGGCGTTGTTGTTCACCACGGTCAGGTCCGTGGCGCCGCAGTCCAGCAGCGCGTCGATCAGTTCGAACGGCTGGCCGGCGTTGCCGAACCCGCCGATCATCACGGTGGAGCCGTCCTTGATGCCGGCGACGGCGTCCTGGACCGAATCTACGAAGTTCAGCATTACTGGTCCTTTCCAGTGTTGGCTCCGGCGGCGGTCATGTTTTCGAGCACGACGGCCAGGCCCTGACCCACGCCGATGCAGATGGCAGCGACACCCCAGCGTTCGCCGGAGGTCTGCAGGGACCGGGCCAGGGTGCCCAGGATCCGGGTCCCGGAAGCACCCAGCGGGTGCCCCATGGCAATCGCCCCGCCGTGCCGGTTCACGATCGAGTGGTCGACGCCCCAGGCGTTGATGCAGGCCAGGGACTGCGCGGCGAACGCTTCGTTAAGTTCGACAGCGCCCACCTGCTCCCAGCCGATGCCCGCCTTTTCGAGGGCCTTGTTCGCCGCCTCGACCGGGGCGTAGCCAAAGTACTGCGGATCGTTGGCGTGCGCGCCACGCCCGGCGATACGCGCCAGCGGGTCCAGGCCCAGCAGCCCCGCGGCCGCCTCGGACCCGATCCAGGCCGCGGAGGCGCCGTCGGACAACGGGGACGCGTTCCCCGCGGTGACCGTGCCGTTCTCTGCCCGGAACACGGTCTTGAGCCCGGCGAGCTTCTCCGCCGAAGAACCCGCCCGGATGCCCTCGTCGCGCACCAGGTCCGTGCCCGGCACCGGGGCGACCAGGTTGTCGTAGAAGCCCTCGTCCCAGGCGGCCGCGGACAGGTTGTGCGAGGCAGCGGCGAACTCATCCTGCGCCTCCCGGGTCACGCCGTACTTCTCGCGGAGCCTCTCGGTGGCCTCGCCCAGGGAGATGGTCCACTCCTTCGGCATCGCCTTGTTCACCAGGCGCCAGCCCAGCGTCGTGGACGCCAGGGTCATGTCCCCGGCCGGATACGGCTTCTCCGTCTTCGGCAGCACCCAGGGCGCGCGGGACATCGACTCGGCGCCACCGACCAACATCAGGTCGGCATCACCGGCATTGATCTGGCGGGAGGCAATAATGGCGGCATCCAGGGAGGACCCGCAGAGCCGGTTCACCGTGGTGCCCGGGATGGAAACCGGGAGCCCGGCCAGCAGCGTGCCCATCCGGGCGATGTTGCGGTTCTCCTCACCGGCACCGTTGGCGTTGCCGAACACCACCTCATCGATCCGCTCGACGTCGAGGGACGGCGCCCGCTTGACGGATTCCTTGATCACGTGCGCGGCAAGGTCGTCCGGACGGACGGCGGCGAGGCCGGAGCCGAACTTTCCAAAGGGGGTGCGCACAGCGTCGTACACAAAAGCCTGGTTCATCGGGTGGTGTCCATTTCTCGAAAGACCTGTTGGGCGGTCTTGAAGGCGGTGTTGGCGGAGGGGACTCCGCAGTAGATGGCGGTCTGCAGCAGGATTTCCTTGATCTCATCCCTGCTGAGGCCGTTCCGGAGGGCGGCGCGGATGTGCATGGCCAGCTCCTCCCAGTGGCCGTGCGCCACCATGGCGGTGATGGTGACCGCGGAGCGCATCTGGCGGGTCAGGCCGGGCCGGGTCCAGATTCCGCCCCAGGCAATGCGGGTGATCATGTCCTGGAAGTCGTCGGTGAATTCGTCCTTGTTGGCGTTGGCCCGGTCCACGTGCGCGTCGCCCAGCACCTCGCGCCTGACCACCATGCCGCCGTCGTAGATTTCCTGGCTGGTGGCGCCGGGCTGGACCACGCCGTGGCGCTGCGCCCCGTCGTGTTCAGCGCCGCTCACTGGGCGGCCTGCCGTGATTCGGCCCAGCTGGCCAGGCTGCGCATCAGGTCCGCAACGTGTGCCGGAGCTTCGGCGGGTGCCAGGTGGGAGATGCCCTCCACGGTCACCGCCGTCGCGGTTCCGCCCCCGGCGGTGATTCCCGCTGCCACTTCCTCGGCCATGGCGGGCGTGGCGACGCCGTCCAGGGACCCGGCGATGACCTGGGTGGGGACGGTGATGCTGCCCAGCTCCTGCCGGACGTCGAAGGCGGCCAGCGCCTCGCAGCAGAAGGCATAGCTGAACCGGTCGGCGTCGCGCAGGGCGTGCAGCAGGCGGCTGCTGAAATCGGGTTCCCGGTCCATGAAGCCCGGCGCGAACCAGCGCTCCGCGGACCCCTGGATCATGACCGGCGTGCCCTGGGTGCGGACGGTCTCGGCGCGCTCCAGCCACCCTTCGGGGGTGCCGATCTTGGCGCCGCTGTTCTGCACGGAAAGGCTCTTCAGCCGTTCCCCGTGCTTGATGCCCAGCTGAAGGCCGACGGCGCCGCCCAGGGAGACTCCTGCGCAGTGGAAGTTTTCACCGGGGGCGATGGAGTCCACCAGGTCCACGACGCCGTCAGCGAGCGCGGCGACATCGAAAGCTTCGGTGGCGGCGGGTGAGACGCCGTGGCCGGGAAGGTCCCAGGCCACCACGTCGTAGTCGTTGCCGAGCAGGGACGCCACCCTGTTCCACAGGATCGACGAGGTGCCCAGGGAGGGTCCCACCACCATCAGGGGGTGGTCGCCCAGGGGACGTTGCGGGGACAGCAGCGCTGCTTTCAAGGCCGGCTTAGCCACGGGAGGCTCCATTCGCGTCGGTGGTAGGGGAAGTGAATTCGGGAAAGGCGGCCAGGACGCGGCGGGCGATCTCCGCCGCTTGGCCCAGGTAGCTGGAGGGGTCCAGGAGCTCCTCCAGCCGGGCGTCAGGGACGACGGCGGCGGGGACGGCACCGCGGAACAGCTTGCGGTAGGTGGCGGCTTGCTCCGGAGGGGGCGCCTGCAGCGTCTGGTCCACCACGTCCTGCAGCTGCTGCTTGCCGCTGAGTCCGTCCCTTTCCTCAAGCAGGGGGGCCACCGCGGCGCTGACGCCCTCAGCCAGCAGCAGCGGGCCGGACAGGTCAAGGTTGCGGCGCATGGCGTCCGGGAACACCCGGAGCCCTTCGGCGAGTTCCCGCAGATGGCCTGCGGCGCCGAGGGCCAGGGCCAGCAGCTGGCGGAGGGCAGCCCATTCGGTGTGCCAGGCGCCGTCCGGGCGTTCGTCGTTGAAGTTGGCGGCAGCCACATGCAGCTGGGCGGCCAGCTGTGGTGCCTGCAGCGCGGCGCTGCGGACCAGGACGGACAGCACCGGGTTCTGTTTCTGCGGCATGGCAGATGAGACTCCCCGCCCGGCGGCCCGCGGTTCGGCGACTTCAGCCACCTCAGGCCGGCTCAGGAACAGGACGTCGGCGGCGATCTTGCCGAAGGCGTCCAGCACGGATGCCAGCGCATGGCCCAGGGATGTGATGGCCAGGCGGTTGGTATGCCAAGGAGCCGCGGCCGGGGCCAGGCCCAGTTGGGCCGCCAGGGCGTCGGCCAAGGTGAACGGCGTGGCCTGGGAGCCATCCGTCAGCACGGTTCCGGCGGCGAGGGTCCCCGCCGCCCCGCCGAACTGGACCGGGAACTCCAGGTTTTCCAGTTGCCGCCCCGCGGCGGCCACGCCCTGGAACCACTGCGCGGCCCGCAGCCCGAAGGTGTAAGGCAGCGAATGCTGTGTCAGGCTCCTGCCCACGCACAGCGTGCCCGCATGCTGCCCGGCAAGGTCCGCGAGCGCCGTCGTGGTGCCTTTCAGGTCCGCCAGCACCGCGTGGACGGTGTTGCGGGCCAGCAGCATCAGGGCAGTGTCCAGCACGTCCTGGCTGGTCAGGGAGGTGTGCACGGCCTTCGCGGCACCAACCCCGGCGGCATCGAGGGCCGCCACGTTCTTCCGGAGGTCCGCCAGCAGCGGGATCACCGGGTTGCCGCCGCCCTGGGCGCGCAGCGCAATACCGGCCAGGTCGTAGCGCCCCGCCTCGGCGGCGGAGGCGACGACGGCGGCCGAACCGGCGGGTGCCAGCCCGGCCCGTTGCAGCACGGCGGCCCAGCCGGCTTCGACGGCGAGGATGGCCGCCAGCACTGCCCGGTCCCCCGTCAGCGCCGCCACCAACGGCGACGCTGAGACGGGGGTGAGCAGGCCGGCGTCGGCCTCTTCCGCGAAGGCGCGCAGGTCTCCCAAAGCGGCGGCGTGGGTCACTGGAAGTCCAGGAAGACCGTCTCGCCCTCACCCTGGAGGCGGATGTCCCAGGTGAGGCCGCCGTCGGGGTCGCGGCGGGCGATGAGCGTCTCGCGGCGCTCCGGCTCCAGCGAGCTCAGCAGCGGGTCATTGGCCAGTGCCTCGGTGTCCTCCGGCAGGTAGATGCGGGTGAACAGCCGGTTGGTCAGGCCGCGGGCGAAGAGTGCCACGGAAATGAACGGGGCCGCACCCGGCTTGGTGGGGCCGGGGTTGACGGTGGTGAAGGTGAAGACGCCGGAGTTGCCCACGGCGCCGCGGCCCCAGCCGGTGAAGGTGTAGCCGTCCCGGACCAGGGAACCGGTGCGCTGGACAACCTTGCCGTCCGCGTCGGGCTGCCAGATTTCCAGGATGGCGTCCGGAATGGTGTGGCCGGCGCCGTCGTAGACGGTGCCCTGCAGGCGGATGGAGCCCGGGAAGCCGGGGGGCAGGAGTTCGTTGTCCTTCTCGAACGGGAGCGCGTAGCCGTAGAACGGGCCCACGGTCTGGCCGGGGGTGGGTACCAGTTTGGTGCTCATCTTTCCTACTCCTCGTCGCCTGCGGCGCCAAGCGCCTCGTTTTCGGTCCAGGTCCGCTTGGGACCGGTCAGGACGATGTCCCAGTTGTAGCCCAGGGCCCATTCGGGTTCGGTGATGCTGTGGTCATACGTGGCCACCAGCCGGTCGCGGGCGTCCTGGTCCACGATGGTCTGGTAGATCGGGTCCAGCGGGAACAGCTGGTCGCCAGGGAAGTACATCTGGGTGATGATCCGCTGGGTGAATTCGGTGCCGAACAGCGAGAAGTGGATGTGCGCCGGCCGCCACGCGTTCAGGTGGTTCTTCCACGGGTAGGCGCCGGGCTTGATGGTGATGAACCGGTACGAGCCGTCCGGGCCGGTGATGCAGCGGCCGATGCCGGTGAAGTTGGGGTCGATGGGCGCGGGGTGCTGGTCACGCTTGTGGATGTAGCGGCCGGAGGAGTTGGCCTGCCAGATTTCCACCAGCTGTCCCGCCACCGGGCGGCCGTCGCCGTCCAGGACCTTGCCGGAGACGATGATCCGTTCGCCCAGCGGTTCGCCGTTGTGCTGGATGGTGAGGTCCGATTCCAGGGCGTGCACGTCCTGGTGCCCGAACGCCGGCGAGTACAGCTCGATGGTTTCCGGGTCCGCGTGCTGCAGGCTCTTGGTGGGGTGGCGCAGGATGCTGCTGCGGTACGGCGGGTAGTCCAGGCGCGGCTGGATCTCCGGCTGGCCGCCGTCCTTGAGGGCGCGCCGGTAAGCCTCGCCGATGGCGCTGATCTCTGCGCTGAGGTCCGCCTGCGACTCGATGGCCTTGTCCAGGGGCTGGTGGGCAGCCTTGGGTTCGGCCGGGGGCACGAGCTCCTCCGACTCCAGCTCGGCGTTGATGTCTTCCTTCACGGCTGGCTCCTTTCTGATCTGTTGGGTTTGTTGCGTCTGGGTACTGGGTGGTGCGGGTTTAAGTGGTGCGGTGCAGCGAGTCGTACTGGACCGCATGCCGCACCGGGGCGTTCGGGGCGCCGTAGCCGTCGTAGCCGCCGCGGCGTTCGACCATTTCGAAGAACACGCTGCCCACGGTGGCGGTGTAGAAGTGCAGGAACTCGCCCTCGGCATCCCGGTCGAACAGCAGGTTGAGTTCCTGCAGCGTGGCCAGGAATCCCGGTTCCAGGTCGAACCGCGCGTCCAGGTCCTCGTAGTAATTGGCCGGGATCTGCAGGAATTCCAGGCCGCGGTCCCGGGCGGCCCGGGCGGTAGCCACCAAGTCCTCCACGGCGAAGGCGATGTGTTCCTGATAGGTCTTGCGGGCCTGGTTCCGTGCCTGCTGGATGGGTGCCAGGTTGAGCACGAGCCGCACGGCGCCGTCGGAGGTCTGCATGACCTGGGACCGGACCAGGCCGCTGGGGCTGGGTACCTCGGCGAACGGCTGGGGCTCCAGGGCCAGGGCGCTGGTGTAGAAGAGGACAGCCTCGTCAAAGTGCTGCCACGGCTGGGCCAGGTTGACGTGGTCGATGACCGCCCTCGCTCCTGCCGAAGGGTGTTCCAGCCCTTCCCCGAATTCGTGCGTCCACGCCGCGGTTCCGTCCGGGCTGCCCTGGCAGAGGAAGATCTCGGTGGAGTCCGGGGCGGAGATGCCCTGGAACACTTCCTCGTCCGCCTGGACCTTGCGGGCCACCACGGGGGCCTTGAGCTGCTGGGCCCGCGCGGAGGCAATCACGGGGGAATCGACGTCGAACCCCAGCGCGGCAATGGCCGGCTCGGCGTGCTGCGCGGCCTGCTCGTTGATGATCACCCGGGCCTGCCCCATGGTCCACAGCTGGACGTCCTTGGTGCGGTGGCGGCCCTCGAACTGGAACCCGAGCTGGCCCAGGAGCTTCTCCAGCTGGGCGGTATCGTCCGCCTTGACCTCGGCAAAGTTGAAGCCGGCAGGTTCGTTGACCTTGGGCAGCGTGGCAAGTTCCATGGGATAACGACGGCGGAGCGCGGCTGCGTTGCCGGGCGCGGCTTCGGCGCCGGCGAGCCATTTGGCACTTTGCTCCTCCAGCCAGATCAGGGACCGCATGGCATCCACCGCGGTGCGCTCGACGTCCGACTGGCGGAAGACGTCGTTGAAGACCTCCAGCGACACGGGTCCGGTGTAGCCGGCGCGGACCACATGGCCCATGAACTTGGCCAGCTCGAACTGCCCCTCGCCCGGGAAGACGCGGTAATGACGGCTCCAGGACAGGACGTCCATGGAGAGCTTGGGGGCGTCCGCCACCTGGACGAAGAAGATCTTGTCCGGGTTGATGTCCTCGATCGGCGCCGTGTCCCAGTCGCGGGACAGGATGTGGAAGGAGTCCAGGCAGGTTCCCAGGTTGGGGTGGTCCACCATCTCCACCAGGCGGTAGGCGTGCTCGTAGTCGTTGACGTACTTGCCCCAGGCCAGGGCCTCATAGGCCACCTTGACGCCGTGGTCCCCCGCCAGGTTTGCGAGCTGTGCCAGTTGTTCGGCGCGGACGGCGTCGTCGTCAATGGTGGCGGTGGCAACGTTGGAGCACACCAGGATGGTGTCCATGCCCAGGCGGGCCATGAGCTTGAACTTGGCCTCGGCGCGGCGGAGGTTGGCCTTCAGCAGGTCCGGGGTGACGCCGTCGAAGTCGCGGAAGGGCTGGTACAGGTCCAGGCCGAGCCCCAGGTCCGCTGCCATCTTCCGCACGTCTTCGGGGCTGAGCGGTGAGGTGACCAGGTCCTGCTCGAAGATCTCGATGCCGTCAAAGCCGGCGATGGCGCAGGCCTGCATCTTTTCCTTCAGGGTGCCGGAGAGGCAGACCGTGGCGATTCCGGTGCGCATCAGGCGGTCACCTCCTCGGCGGCCACAAGCTCCAGGAAGTGCGAGCGCATGCGCTCCGGGTCGGCGTCCAGGCCGGTGAAGATCCGGAACGCGTCGGCGGCCTGGCCCACTGCCATCCTGCCGCCATCCAGGACCTCGCAGCCCTTGGCGCGGGCGCCGCGGACCAGTTCGGTGTCGATCGGGCGGTAGACGATGTCCGCCACCCAGTGCCGGGGCTCGAGCAGGTCAAGGTCCAGCGGGACGCCGGGGTGGGCTGCCATTCCAACGGGTGTGCAGTGCACCAGGCCATCGGCCAGCGGCATCAGCTGCGGCAGCTCCGCCGTGGTGCGGGCCGTGACGGTGCTGTCCGGGAAAAAGCCCTGCAGCTCGGCAGCCCGTGCGGTGGCCCTGGCGGGGTCCATGTCCACCAGGTCCAGGGATTTAACGCCTGCGCTGAGCAGGGCATAGGCGACGGCGGACCCGGCACCGCCCGCGCCGAGCTGCACCACGCGGTCCAGCCGGGCGCCGGGAAGGCCGGAGGCGAGGGCGGCGGCGAAGCCGGAGAAGTCGGTATTGTGGCCGATGAAGCGGCCGTCCCGGATGACCACGGTGTTGACGGCACCGAGGCGGCGCGCGTCCGGGCTGACCTCATCCAGGTGCTGCAGGACCAGCTGCTTGCAGGGATGGGTGATGTTCAGGCCGTTGAAGCCCAGGATGCGGGCACTGTCCAGGATGGCGCCCACCGATTCCCCGGTCAGCCCCAGTTCCAGCAGGTCGATGGGACGGTACAGGTAGCGCAGGCCCTGCACGTCACCTTCCCGTTCGTGCATGGGCGGCGTGAGCGATGGCGTAACGCCATCACCAACCAGCCCTACAAGGTAGGACTCAGTTCGATTGCTCATGCGTGCAGCTCCTTTGGTACGGCACCGGGCAGGCGCGGAACTCGGCCGCGCTGCGGGGTGATAGGGATTACGGTACAACAAATGTTCACTTATCGCACTATTGTTCTTCATGCGAACAAAAGGGTCGCCCCGGGGACGGTTGCTGGCCCCTTGGTGCTATCGCTGCGGCAGCCTGGCCGCCAGTTCGGCGGCGGCTTCCTGGAGCAGGGGAACGTGCGCCACCAGCCCCTCCAGGTCCAGCCGGAAGACCGGCACGGCAGTTGCCAGCGAGGCGAAGGCGTGCCCCTGGTCGTTGAGCAGCGGCACGGCCACGGCACGCATCCCCGCCTCGTTCTCCTCGTCCATGACGGCGTAACCCTGCCGGCGGACCTTTTCGATCTCAGCCCGGAAAGCGCGGCGGTCCGTCACGGACTTGTCAGTCAGCGCCTCCAGCGGGAGCTCCGCCAGCAGCTTTTCCCGTTCCGCATCCTCGGCAAAAGCCACCAGGGCCTTGCCCACGGCGGTGGTCGAGAGCGAGCCGAGGTGGCCGGGGTCACTGGTCACACGGAAGGTCTGCGGCCCGTCCACCTTGCTGACGGTCAGGTGGTGCAGGCCGTCGCGGACGCTGAGGATGGTCGCCTCGCCGGTCTGCTCGGTGACCCGGCGGAGAATGGGCATGGCCGTACCCGCGAAGCCATGGTGGTTGGAGACGCGCTGCCCCAGCTGGAAGATCCGCAGGCCCAGGTGGTAGCGGCGGCCGTCCGGCTCGTAGTCGACAAAGCCGTCGCGGGTCAGGGAGCCCAGCAGGCGGTAGGTGGTACTGAAGGGAAGTTCGGCGCGGCGGGAAATTTCTGCGGCACTGGCACCGCGGGGTTCATCACCCAGGAGGACCAGCAGCCCCAGGGCCTTGCCCACCATGTCCGTGCGGTCGGCGGGACGGGCGCCCACTTTGCCTTCCGGCGGCATGGCATTCACGGGCTCTCCGGCGCGGGCGGCGGCAGCGGATTCTTCATTGACCGCTGTGGTTTGGTTCACACTCATGCATTCGATGTTGCCACAATGTGAGAGCTATTTCTAGATGGTGATTATTTTCTTGACAGGTGACTGCCCTCACAGTCATAGTTTCTGTATCGCAAAAGTAGCTCCCACCATGTGGCTACAACTGCCGGGTCTTTGCACCGGACTCCAGCCGCATCCCCCGCCCGCACCAAGGCATCGGCGGCTGCGCCCCCCCAGATTCATCCGCGACAATGTCGTCACACCAAAGGAACACCATGAGCAAGACACTTCCGTCCGCAGGGGCGGGTGCCCTCACCTCCGCCGGGACACCCAAGAAGGCCGCCCTCGCCAGCTTCCTGGGCAGCGCCGTCGAATACTATGACTTCTTCATCTTCGGCTCGGCCGCAGCACTGATCTTCCCCACGGTCTTCTTCCCCAACGCCGATGCCAACGCCGCCATCATGTCCTTCGCAACCTTCGGGTTCGCGTACGTGGCACGTCCCATCGGCGCCATCATCCTGGGCCACTTCGGCGACCGGGTGGGCCGGCAGAAAGTCCTGATGTTCACCCTGGTGCTCATGGGTGCTTCCACCTTCGTCATCGGCTGCCTGCCCGACTTCCGTACGGTCGGCTGGTGGGCTCCGGCGCTGCTGGTGCTGGCCCGCCTCTGCCAGGGCCTCTCCGCGGCAGGCGAGCAGGCCGGCGCCTCCTCCATGACCCTGGAGCATGCCCCGGACAACCGCCGCTCCTTCTTCACCTCCTGGACCCTCACCGGCACCCAGGGCGGCCAGATCCTCGCAGCCCTGGTGTTCATCCCCGTCCTGGCCCTGCCGGACGAGATCAAGTTCGGCATCGGCTGGCGCATCCCGTTCTGGCTGAGCGCCGCGGTGGTTGTGGTGGCGTTCCTCATCCGCCGCACCCTGCACGAGCCGCCCGCCTTCGAGGAAGCCCGGAAGAACGCACAGATCGCCAAGCTGCCCGTGGCAGACCTGCTCAAGGGCCACTGGCGCGACGTGCTCCGCGTGATCTGCTGCGCCTTCATCGCCGCCGTCTCCACCGTCTTCGGCACCCTGGCCATCAGCTACGCCAAGACCGTTGCCGGCGTGGACGGCACCACCACCCTGTGGCTGGTCGTTGCCGCCAACATCGTGGCCCTGGGCACCCAGCCGCTCTTCGGAATGCTGGCCGACAAGATCGGCCGCAAGCCCGTCTTTATCTACGGCGCCCTGGCCAGCGCGGTCCTCACCCCCGTCTTCCTGCTGAGCCTGGAGTCCCACAGCGTCCCGCTGATGTTCCTGGCCGCCATCGGCTACTTCTCGTGCGGCTACGCGGCGGCCAACGCCGTCTGGCCTTCCTTCTACGCCGAAATGTTCAGCACCAAGGTCCGGTTCTCCGGCCTGGCCATCGGAACCCAGCTGGGCTTCCTGATGGCAGGGTTCGCGCCCGCCATCGTGGCTGCCATGGGCGGCATCAAGCCCGGCGGCTGGGTCCAGATCAGCATCTTCACTGCCATCATCTGCGCGGTGGCCGCTGTCTCGGCCCTGACCGCAAAGGAATCCTTCCGGATCCCCACCAAGCAGCTCGGCCTGAAGTAGGCCGTCCGCCGCGTACAGCCTGGCCCGGTTTTCAGGCCGGAGAGCCCGCCATTCCCCCACATGGCGGGCTCTCCGGCGTTAAAACTGGGCCAGGCCGTTAAGACTGGGCCAGTCTCCGGCTACCGCCCTGTCTCCAGCACCGAGGCGAGGTCGAAGTTCACCGGCTCCTCCAGCTGCGCGTAGGTGCAGGATTCCGGGTCCCGGTCCGGCCGCCAGCGGTTGAACTGGGCAGTGTGGCGGAACCGGTCACCCTCCATGTGGTCGTAGCGGACCTCCACCACCAGTTCGGGCCGGAGCGGAACGAAGGACAGGTCCTTGCCGGCGCTCCAGCGGCTCCCCTCCGCGTTCCGCGGGGTCCGTTCGCCTTCTTCCTGCTTGGCCCAGGCCCAGGGGTGGTTGTCGAAATCGGTCACCAGCGGCTGGAGTTCCTGGAACAGCTCCTGCCGCCGCTTCATCGGGAAGGCGCCGATGACTCCCACGCTGGCCAGGCCGCCGTCGTCCTTGTACAGCCCCAGCAGCAGCGAGCCGATGGCGTCCGGGCCGCTCTTGTGCAGGCGGTAGCCGGCCACCACGCAGTCCGCGGTGCGCTCGTGCTTGACCTTGAACATCACCCGCTTGTCGGGTTCGTACCGGCCGTTCAGCCGCTTGGCCACGATGCCGTCCAATCCGGCCCCCTCGAACTGCTCGAACCAGTGCCCGGCCGTGTCCTTGTCCGTGGTGGCCGCGGTGAGGTGCACTGGTGCCTTGCTCGCGGCGAGCGCCTTCTCCAGCGCAGCGCGCCGCTCAGCAAAGGGCCTGCCGGTGTAGTCCTCATCGCCGAGGGCCAGGAGGTCAAAGGCCACAAAGCTTGCCGGGGTTTGTTCCGCCAGGAGCTTCACGCGGCTGGCGGCAGGGTGGATGCGCTGCTGCAGGGTGTCGAAGTCGAGCCTGTTCCCGGACGCCCCCACGAGGATGATCTCGCCGTCCACCACGCAGCGCGGGGGCAGGTTCTCCTTGAGCGCGGCCACGAGTTCCGGGAAGTACCGCGTCATGGGTTTTTCGTTGCGGCTGCCGATCTCCAGGTCATCGCCGTCACGGAAAATGATCGACCGGAAGCCGTCCCACTTGGGTTCGTAGCTGAGGTCCCCGCCGCCGGGAATACCGTCGATGCCGCTGACGGCCTTGGCAAGCATGGGCGGGACGGGCGGCATCACGGGAAGTTCCATGTGCCCATTCTTGCCCGGCCGGTGGCCCGGGCGGTAGGGCGGCGCGCCCGCTTCAGGCCGCCAGCAGCCACACGACCAGCACCAGCACCGGCGCAGCGGCGGCCGTGGAAAGCAGGATGGTTTCGCGCGCCACGGCCACGCCCCGCCCATACTTGCTGGCGAACAGGAACACGTTCTGGGCCGAGGGCAGCGCTGCCATGAGCACCACGCCCAGGAGCATGTGGTGGTCCAGGTTGAACAGGAAACGTCCGACGACGAACGCCACCGCCGGCATCACAGCGGACTTCAGTGCCGTGGCAGTGAGGATTTCGGCCGTGTGGCCGCCGCTCCGGAGCATCCTGGTTCCGCGCAGCGACATGCCGAAAGCCAGCAGCACCACCGGGACAGCAGCACCGCCCAGCAGGGTGAGCGGCGCCATCACCGGGGCGGGCAGCTCCACGTGGAACGCCGCCAGGACCACACCGAGGAGCGAGGCGATGATCATGGGGTTGCGGAAGGGCTGCGTGAGCATCAGCCGGGGCGAGAACCGGCCGGCTTCCGCGAGGTCCAGCAGGGTCAGGACCAGCGGGGCGAACAGGAGGAGCTGGACCAGCAGGACCGGGGCCACCGGGGTGGCATCCCCCAGGGCATAGAGCGTGATGGGGATGCCGATGTTGTTGGCGTTGACGTAGGAGCCGGCCATGGCACCCACTGCGGTCTCAGCCAGGGGCCGCCGGAACCAGATCCGGCTGGCGGCCACGTATAACAGCGCGGTGGCCGCCGCAGTGATCATGGCCAGCGGAACATAGGCGGAAAAGACCACGGACAGATCCGATTTCAGCACCACCGTGAACAGCAGGACCGGGTTGGTGATGAAGAAGGCAGTACGGGTCAGGGCGTTGATGGTGGGTTCATCGCCCAGGCCGCAGCGCGCGGCAAGGTATCCGACGGCAATGACGACGCCGATCACCGCCAGTCCGATCAGCACACCGCCCACGTGGGGTACTTCCTTCCGGTTCCGCCGTGCACCACCGCAGGAAGGCAGTACTACAAGTTCACAACTTATCGAATAAGGTGCGTTGTGCCAGCAGGCGTCCACGGAGTGGCCTCCCCCGCCGCCCGCCGTCGTGCTTTGTGAAAAGATCAACCATGCGCGCCATGCAACACTCCAGCAAACTCCGGAACGTCCGTTACGAACTTCGCGGGCCGATCCTTGAGGCCGCCAAGAACATGGAGGCCGAAGGGCACCGGATCCTCAAGATGAACCTTGGGGACACCGCGCCTTTTGGGCTGGAAGCGCCCGAGTCCGTGGTGGTGGACATGATCCACCACCTTCGCGGCGCCCAGGGCTACAGCGATTCAAAGGGCATCTTCACGGCCCGGACCGCCATCTCGCAGTATTACCAGACCCGGGGCCTGATGAACATTGGGGTCGAGGACATCGTCATCGGCAACGGCGTCAGCGAACTGATCTCCATGTGCCTGCAGGCCTTCATGGAGAACGGCGACGAAATCCTGGTCCCGGCACCTGACTACCCCCTGTGGACGGCCGCCGTGACCCTGACCGGCGGCAAGCCCGTCCACTACGTCTGCGACGAGGCGGAGAACTGGTGGCCGGACATGGCCGATGTGGAAGCGAAGATCACCAACCGCACCAAGGGCATCGTGATCATCAACCCGAACAACCCCACGGGCGCCGTCTACCCCCGGCACATCCTGGAACAGTTCGCCGGGCTGGCCCGGAAGCACAACCTGGTCCTGTTCTCCGACGAGATCTACGAGAAAGTGCTCTACGACGGCGCCACGCACATCCACACCGCCGCGGTGGCCGAGGACGTGTGCTGCCTGACCTTCAGCGGCTTGTCCAAGGCCTACCGGATGCCCGGCTACCGGGCCGGATGGGTGGCCATTACCGGCCCGCTGGCTGCCACCGCCGCCTACCGTGAAGCGTTGGAACTGCTCGCGTCGCTGCGCCTGTGCGCCAACGTTCCCGCCCAGCACGCCATCCAGACCTGCCTCGGCGGCTACCAAAGCATCGACGCGCTGGTGAAGCCGGGGGGCCGGCTGCGCGAGCAGCGGGACCTTGCCCACAAACTGCTCACGGCCATTCCCGGCGTCACCTGCGTCCCGGCGTCGGGCGCCATGTACCTGTTCCCACGCCTGGACCCGGAGCTGTACCCGATCGAGAGCGACGAGAAATTCGTCCTGGACCTGCTGCGGGACCAAAAGATCCTGGTCTCCCACGGCTCGGCCTTCAACTGGCCTGCGCCGGACCACTTCCGCTTTGTCATCCTTCCCTCGGTGCTGGACATCGAGGAAGCCGTCCGGAGGATTTCCACGTTCCTGGCGGCCTACCGGAGCGGGGCCGTGGCCTGAAACCGCGGCGGCGCGAAGAACTAACCGGGCCCTAACCGCGGGGAAACCGGTACGCAACATTCCAGGCCCACACTTGGTAGTGCAGGCAAGAGCCGGCACCAGCTCCAGCCAGGAGGCCCCAGCGATGTTGAAGAAAGCGACCACGCATGTAACACGAGTCCGCGCCCTGGACCAGCTCCACCGCGGCGATGAAATCGAAGCCCGCCTGTCGGTGGGGCCCTCCTACGACGACGTGGTGATCCGCCGCGGCAGCGTCCAGGAAACAGCACCCGGCATCGGTGTGGTCTGGATCCTGGACCGCATCAGCGGCGTGCGCAAAGCAATCAATACGGACGAGTGCAGCGTCTGGCGGGTTGCATAGCAAGTCCGGGAAGACGGTTGCGGGCGTAGTCAGGAAGGACTGTCCGCAACCTGGTCCTCCTCCGGCTCCTGCTGCCGGAATGCGAGCGAATGCAGCCACTCGATGCTGGCGTCCGTTACCGGATGGGCGGTCCCGAGCGACTCCAGGAAGTCCCGCACCTCAACCATCTCTGCCTCCCTGCGGACGGCATGCAGCCGCGTGCCCTCAAGCATCCGCGCCACCAGCGCATCGCCTGACGGGCCAAGTTCCGCTGCAATCTGGCTGATGACCCAGTCTTTTGCCCCTGCCGCCTCGGCGGCCGTGACTGACTCCAGGACAGTGGCGGCCAGCCCCTTCATGAAGACGCTGCGGAGCAGCTTCCGGCCGGCCGCCGCTCCCGCTTCGCTTCCGGCGTTGGTGGCCGGGATGCCCCATCCGGTGAAGAGGGCCACCAACGCGTCCGCCCCCGTGCCGCTGACCAGCAGGGGCGAACTGATCCGGCCCCGCGGAACGGGCGCCAGGACGGCGACATCGGCGAAAAGGATGCCGCTCCCGGCCGCCCGTTCCGCGAGCCGCCGCTTTTGGTCCGGTCCGGTGGTGTTGAGGTCCGCGAAGATGGCCGCCGGGTCCATCGCGGCCAGCGCCTCCTCAAGGACGGATTCGGCCGCGCGGGCTCCCACCAGGCTGATCACCAGGCCGGAGCCCGCCACTGCTTCACTGATGCCAGGGGCCCGCAGCACCCCGGGCGGGACTGCGTCGACAGCAGGGTCCGTTCCCGTCACCCGCAATCCACGGGCGGCCAGGTCCTGGGCGTAGATGCTCCCGGCTTCCCCCAGGCCCAGGACGGCGACAGGCCGGCCGGCCGTTCCCGCCGGACTACCGTGCACCGGCGGCCGCGGTCCGCCAGCCGCCGTGGTATTCGGTACGGGCGGTGACCGCGTAGGGCGCCGGGCTGACGACCGCCCGGACACTGATCTGTTCATGCGGTTCCACGGTGGTCTTGCGGGATCCGCCGTCGGGTTCGCCCCAAACAACCCGCACTTCGGTACCGATCTCCACGTTGGGGTCCACCGTGGCCAGCGAGAGGCCCCGGCGTTCATTGGCCGTCACGCCGGTGAAGAGCGACAGGCCCACCCCCGTCCCGTCCGCGTCGATGACGGAGTCGTAGTTGGACGACCCGTAGTTGGCGTTGGGGACGTCGAAGAACTGGTAGCCGGGCTTGTCGCGGTCCAGGAACGATGCCCAGATGGTGGCCAGGTCCTCATCGTTCCAGGCGAGGGTGACCTTTTTCCGCTGCGCGGCGGGGTCGATCTGCTGGAGGGCGTCCCGGCCAATGAAGTCGTGGTCGAATTTGACGAAGGAGCCGTAGCCCAGTTCCCAGGGGGTCAGGTAGTAGTCCTCGATGTTGCCGGAGACGAACGAGCCGGCGAGCGCGTTGACCGCTTCGTAGCTGGTGGCCGGCAGCCATTCACGGTAGGCGCGCTCGGCGTCGCTGCTGTAGATGGCCGGCAGCGGCGAGGGGATCCAGCCCGATTCGAGCGTGTTCGAGGAGTAGGCCCGCGACCCGCATGGTTCCAGCCCGAACTCAGCCCCGGCCTCGAGCACGGCATCCCGGATTTTTCCGTGCTGTTCGTAGGGTCCCCAGATTTCCAGCCCCGGGGCTCCCGCCATGCCGTGGCGCAGCGTGCGGACCTGCTCCCCGGCGATGCCCAGGTGGCCCATGTGGAAGAACTTCACCTGCTCCAGCGTCCCGCCGTTGAGCTTTTCGATGATCTGCCAGGCGCTGGGGCCCTGGATCTGGAAGCGGTAGTACTTCCGGCCGACAGCCTGGCCGTAGGGGCGTGACGGCGACCTGTCATCGTAGGTGCATTCGACGTCGTATCCGCCGGTTTCGGCGTGGAACTGGAGCCAGTTGGCGGCCGGCGCGCGGCCAACGTAGACAAATTCCTGCTCTTCCAAGTGGAACAGGATGCCGTCGCCGATCACCCCGCCGTTGGAGGCCGTGGGCACGAACTGCTTGGCGGTGTTGACCGGGAAGTTGGCGAAGCTGTTGATGCCCGTGTCCGAGAAGAGCTTCAGCGCATCGGGGCCCTTCACGAAGAAGTTGACCATGTGGTGGGACTGGTCGTAGAGCACCGCCGTTTCACGCCATGCGCGCTGCTCGCGCCGCCAGTTGGTGAACTCGGCGGGAACCACCGGATAGATGTAGGTGCCAAGTTGGGAATTGCGCAGCAGTTCGACGGTGCTGCCCGCCGCATCGAGCACGTCCTGCAGGGATTTCGGGGCCATGGGCTGTTCTCCTTCGGTTCAGGGGTGGCGCAGTTCAGTGGGTGGCGCGGTAACTCTCGCGTGCGTATTGCACGAAGGGAGCGGGGGCGACGGTGGCCCGGATGGGGACCTGCCGGTGGGGTTCCACCTGCAGTTTGGCGGAGTTGGGCTCTTCGCCCCAGAGCACGGTGACCTCGGCGCCGTCCTCCAGTCCGTCCACCGCCGCCAGGGAAACAAAGGAGTGCTCGTTGGCGATGTAGCCGCAGTCAAAGGACTGGCCCACCGTTACGCCGCCCTGGAGCACCCGGTCCACCTGGAACAGGGCGTAGCGGGCCTTGGGCATGTCGATGTACTTGGCGGGAAGCCCGGGACGCAGGAGGGAACCCATCACGTCCTGGACGTCGTCCGGGTTCCAGACGAGTGTCACCTTGCGGCGGGAGGGTGTGCGGGAGAGCGCCTCCAGGGCTTCACGGCCCACGAAGTCGTGGTCGAATGCGACGGAGCGGCCGTACCCGAGCTCGTACGGGGTCAGGAAGTAATCCTCGATGTCCGCCGAATCGAAACTCCCGCCGAGTGAACCGGCCGCTGACGCCGGGAGCCATTCGCGGTAGCCGCGCAACCGTTCGTCCGTAAAGACCGCCGGGACGGGCGAGGGCACCCACCCGGACTCAAGGTTCGCCGTCGAGTAGCCTTTAGCCCCCACCTGGGTCAGCCCGAACTCGCCGCCGGCCTGCAGCAACGCGTCCCTGACGCGTTCGCCCTCTGCCCAAGGGCCGAACAGCTCATAGCCGGGCTGCCCGGCCATGCCGTGCCGGATCGCCCGGACCTGCAATCCGGCGATGGGGAGGTGCCCCATGTGGAAGAAACCGAGCTGCGGCACAGGGGCGCCGGTGAGTTTTTCGACGAGGGCCAGGGCGGTTGGCCCCTGGAGTTCGTAGCGGAACAGCCGGGGGTCACCGGCGCGGACGATCGAGTTTCCGTCCCGGGAGACCTCAACGTCGTGGCCTCCGGTTTCGGCGTGGTACTGCACCCAGTCGATGGCCATCGGGTGGCCCACCAGGTTGAAGGACTGTTCGTCGAGGTGTGCCAAGATGGCGTCGCCGATGAGCTGCCCTGAATGGTTCACCGCGATGAACTGCTTGGCACGGTCCACGGGAAAGTTCGCGAAAGAGTTCACCGCGAGCCCGCGCAGCAATCCTTCCGCGCCCGGTCCGGAGAGGAAGAGATCGGTCATGTGGTGCGACTGGTCCAGGAGGGCACAGGCTGTACGCCAGGAATTCTGCTCGGAGCGCCAGTTGCTGAACTCGGCCCGCACGGGAAAAACGTGGGGGCTGGCGGGCGAATCGCGCAAAAGCTGGACCGGTGAAGCCGCCTGGTCCAGCGCCTCCTGCAAAGACCCTGTCACTGCCAAATCCCTGTCACTGCGAACTCCATCGTTCGGTCCACGGTGGAAAGCAGCCCGGGACGTCCAGTACCAACACGATTGCTAACAAAATTGTATCGGATGTCTTGACCAGAGTTCCAGAGCGTGGTTTTCTGGCACTGTCCGCCGGAAAGGACTGACCATGGGCCGCCCAGGCACCATGCCCGCCGTGGAACGCGAGGGTGCACATGCCCGATACAGAGGGGATCCCCTGCCTCCTGATGCGGGGCGGGACCTCCAAGGGTGCCCTGTTCCTGGCGTCGGACCTGCCTGCCGACCCCGGAGAACGCGACGACCTGCTGCTGCGGATCATGGGCTCTCCTGATCCCCGCCAGGTGGACGGACTGGGTGGAGCGCACCCCTTGACCAGCAAGGTTGCCGTCATCGCGCCGTCTCCGGACGCCGGCGCGGACGTGGACTACCTTTTCCTCCAGGTCGCTGTGGACACCGCACTTGTCAGCAGCCGGCAGAACTGCGGCAACATCCTTGCCGCCGTCGGGCCCTTCGCCGTGGAACGTGGCCTGGTGCAGCCAGCCGACGGCCACACCGAGGTGCGCATCCGGATGCTGAACACCGGCAGCATGGCCACCGCACGGTTTGCCACGCCCGGCGGCGTGGTGGATTACGACGACGGCCCGGCGGCAGGCGGTGCGGTGGCGATCGATGGCGTTCCGGGGACGGCGGCAGCCATCCGGCTCAACTTCGAGGGCACGGCGGGGTCTTCGACCGGCGCCCTGTTCCCCACGGGCAGGACCCTGGACCACACGGAGGGCGTGGACCTCACCTGCGTTGACAACGGAATGCCCACCGTCCTGATGCGTGCCGCCGCTCTGGGCATCACCGGGAACGAGGCCCCTGCAGACCTCGAGGCCAATGAAGACCTGGCACAACGGCTGGCCGGGATCCGCCTCGCCGCGGCGGACCTGATGGGCATGGGCGATGTCAGCGCTGCCACCGTGCCCAAGCTGGTGCTGCTGGCGCCGCCACGGGCCGGGGGCGCCATTGCCACCCGCAGCTTCCTTCCCGTCCGGGTCCACACCTCCATCGGCGTGCTCGGAGCACTCACGGTGGCGGCGGGTGTGCTGGCGGAGGGGTCGGTGGGCCATGACCTGGCCGCGCTTCCTTCACCGGGGGAACCCTTCCGGGTGGAACACCCCACCGGCCATTTTGACGTCGAGGTGGCCATCGAGAAGACCCCGGACGGCTGCACGGTGACCCGCTCAACTGCCCTCAGGACAGCACGGAAGATTTTCGAAGGACGCGTCTTCCCGCGCCCGCGCCCCTAACCACTGCACAACGACCCCTTGAGAGAGGACAGCTTCATGACCGGGTATACCTCGTTCGACGTCGCCCACCTGGGAAACGTGGAACTGCTGACCCCCGTCTTCGAGGAAAGCCTGTGGTTCTTCCGCGACCTGCTCGCCATGCGCGTTGTAGCGGAGACCGGCAGCGCCGGCACGAAGTCCGCCTACCTTCGCACCTGGGACGAATACCAGCGCTACACCCTCAAGCTCACCGCCTCAGCCGACGCAGGCGTCGGGCGCACCACCTTCCGGACCACCAGCCAGGAGGCCCTGGAGCGCCGGGTCAACGCCATCGAAGCCACCGGCCTGGGCATCGGCTGGGAAGACGGCGAGGTGGGCACCGGGCCCACCTACTCCTTCCGGGACCCCGACGGGCACCTCATGGGCATCTATTACGAAACCGAACGGTACGTGGCCACGGACGACAAACCCGCCCTGAAGAACCAGGCCTCGGCCTTCCCCGGCCGGGGCGTTAACGCCCGCCGGCTGGACCACATCAACTTCCTGGCCAAGGACGTGGTGGCCAACGGGGAGTTCGTGGCCCACGCGCTGTGCGGGCGGGAGAGTGAACGCATCCGGCTCGACGACGGCGGATATGCCGCCTGGTGGTTCCACTTCAACAACAAGTCCTATGACATCGTCTACTCCGACGACTGGCTCAAGCACGGCAACCGGCTCCACCACGTGGCATTCGCCCCGGATACCCGCGAGGACATCCTGAAGGCCGCGGACATCTTCCTTGAAAACGGCATCCACATCGAGTCCGGTCCGCACAAGCACGCCATCAACCAGACGTTCTTCCTCTACGTCTGGGAGCCCGGCGGCAATCGGATCGAACTGGCCAACGCCGGTGCCCGCCTGCTGCTGGACCCGGACTCGCCCGTGGTGGAGTGGAGCCAGGAGGAGCGCAGGAAAGGGCAGGCCTGGGGCATGAAAACCATCGAGACATTCCATACCCACGGAACGCCAAACATCCCCCAGTGAGAAAATTAAAGGATCCCGGCAGTACCGCACAGAGAGGTGCACCATCATGACCAACACAGTGGATACGTCCGCCCCGGTGACCACCGGCCTCTTCATCGGAGGCACCGAACGCCAGGCCGCCGCCACCATGGACATTGCCGATCCGGGCAAGCCTGGCACAGTGGTGGGCCACGCCGCGGCGGCCGCCCCCGCCGACGTCCAGGATGCCATCGCCGCGGCCAAGGCGGCCTATCCCGGATGGGCGGCGCTGGGTGCACAGGAGCGCGCAGACCGGATGCGGCAGGCACTGGAGGGCATCGCGGATTTCCGTGATGAGGATGCCGCCATCCTCTCGCAGGAAAACGGCAAGATCCGCATGGAAGCCTGGGTGGACTCCCTGGTGTTCGAGATCAGGTGGAACCTCGCCCTGGAACTGGCCCCCGACGTCGACACCGCCAAGGTGCTGCCGCCCGCGCCCGGCATTCCCGTCTCCACGTCGGTCACCTTCCAGCCCCTTGGCGTGGTGACGGTCATCGTGCCGTTCAACTGGCCCATTGCCATCCTCGCGGCCTCGCTCCCGCACGCACTGCTGGCGGGAAACACGGCGATCGTTAAGCCGCCACCCACCGCGCCGCTGGCAACGACACGCGTGGTCCAGCGGATTGCTGAAAAGCTGCCGCCGGGAGTGCTGAACGTGGTGACCGGCAAGGACGCGGACATGGCTGCGCTCATCACCAGCCCGGACATCGCCAAGGTCTGCTTCACGGGAAGCGTGGGCGGCGGCAAGCGCATCATGGAAATGGCCTCAAAGTCACTCACCCGGGTAACGCTTGAACTCGGCGGAAACGATGCCGCCGTCATCCTCTCGGACGCGGTCCTCGATGACACCCACCTGGACCGGCTCTACGCCGCGATCTTCGATACCACCGGCCAGATCTGCATGAACGCGAAGCGGGTCTATGTGCACCGGTCGCGCCTGGACGAGGTGGTGGCCGGGCTCTCGCAGCGGCTGGAGAAGGCGGTCATTGGCTACGGGCTCGACGACGGGACCACCATGGGTCCGCTGCACTCCCCCGTACAAAAGGCCTTCGTGGCTGAGCTCATCGAGGAGGCCAAGGAGGCGGGCGCGGATGTCAGGGAATTCGGCACCCTTCCCTCGGACCCTGAACTGCACGGCGGGAACTTCCTGCGCCCGGCACTGGTCATCGACCCGGACCCCTCGCTGCGGGTTGTCACCCAGGAACAGTTCGGGCCGGTCATCCCCCTGATCCCGTTCGACACGGAGGACGAGGCGGTGGAGGCGGCGAACGCCACCTGGGCGGGGCTGTGCGGCTCGGTGTGGACCGCCGACCCGGCAGCGGCCGACCGCGTGGGCGGACGCCTGGTCTGCGGCTACGTCTGGGTTAACGACCACGGGGCAACCCGACTGGACCTGCGCGCGCCATTTGGCGGAATGAAGCAGTCCGGCATGGGCAGGGAACAGGGTATTGAAGGAGTCCGGGCCTTCCAGGACACCCGTGCCATCGCCCATCTGGAACCGGAAGCAGCACAGGGGTAGGCCCGGAACGGACGGCGGACCGGAAGGTTCCGGATTCCATCAATAGCTATCGACATTACCTATGCACATAGGTAATCTTGGAGGTGGGTGCACCGCTGCACCCGCCGAAAGGATGACCTGATGGCGACTCGAATCATGCCCGCCCCCAACCGGGCAGCATCCCTGGAACTCATCAACAACTTCTCGCTGGAGATGACCGGCAAGGACATTCCCGCGCTCATCGAAGCAAAAGACAGGATTCCGCCGGGCACCCGCATTAACGTCACCTTCCTCGGCAACGAGGACCTGGAGATGCGGGTGGCCGCCGCCAAGGCCGCCCGGGACCTGGGATTCATTCCCGTGCCGCACGTCTCTGCGCGCCGGCTGGCATCGAAGGGCGAGCTCGAAAAGTTCCTTCAGCGCCTGGCGGAAGTGGGCGCCGCCGAGCACCTTTTCGTGGTGGGCGGCGACCCCGCAGAACCCGAGGGCCCGTACGAAGACTCCCTGGCGCTGGTCAACACCGGCCTCCTGCAGCAGTTCGGGGTGCGGGAAGTGGGAATCGGCGGATATCCGGAGGGCCATCCCGACATCCGCAAGGAAGACCTTTGGCGGGCGCTGGAGGACAAGACCGCAGCCCTCGCCGCGCAGGACCTTGGCGCCTCCATCATCACCCAGTTCGCCTTCGACACCGAACCTGTGGCTGCGTGGATCGCCGAGGTCCGGGCCAGGGGAATCCAGGCACCGATCCGCGTGGGAACCCCCGGCCCGGCGGGAGTCAAACGGCTCCTGGGCTTTGCGCGCCGTTTCGGGGTGGGCGCCAACGCGATGATCGTGAAGAAATACGGCTTCTCGCTGACCAACCTGATGGGCGATGCCGGCCCGGACCGGTTCGTGAACGACCTGGCCGCCGTCCTTGCCGACCGTGCGCCCGGCCAGGACCAGCACCTCCCGGGGCAGGTTGGCCTGCACTTCTATACGTTTGGCGGCCTGCTGGCCACGGCCAACTGGGTCCGGCACTTCACCGCGGAAGAGGGCTAGGACGGCATCCGATGGTCCTGCATACTGAATCCCGCAAGGACCAGTCCTGCCTGATCGTCCACGGGCCGGACCAGCCGGGCATCGTGGCTGCGGTGGCCGCCCTGGTGACCCGCAACAGGGGAAACATCGTCTCCCTGGACCAGTACTCCAGTGATCCTTCGTCGGGCGACTTCTTCCAGCGGGTGGTCTTCAACCGGCCGGACCTGGCCGCCGCGATGCCTGAGATCGAAGCCGACCTCGCCAGGACCCTCACCCCGCTGGGGTTGTCCTGGACCCTGACCGACCGCTCCATCCCCAAGCGCATGGCCATCCTGGTATCCACCTCCGACCACTGCCTGCTGGAACTGCTCTGGCGGCACCGGAGGGGTGAACTGCCGGTGACCATTCCCATGGTGATCTCCAACCACACGAACACGGCCGAGGATGTGCGGGCCTTTGGCGTTCCGTTCTTCCACGTCCCCTCCGCCGGGCCGGACAAGGCAGCAGCGGAGGCCCAGATCCTGAAGCTGCTGGAGGGCAACGTGGACTTCGTGGTGCTGGCCCGGTACATGCAGATCCTGTCCCCCGGATTCCTGGACGCGGTTTCCGTGCCGCTGATCAATATCCACCACTCCTTCCTGCCTGCGTTCGTGGGCGCCGCGCCCTACCGCAAGGCCAAGGAGCGGGGGGTCAAACTGATCGGCGCCACCTCGCACTACGTGACCAAGGACCTGGACGAGGGGCCCATCATCGAACAGGACGTGGCCCGCGTAACGCACGGGCACTCCGCCCTGGATCTTCAGGCGCGCGGCGCCTACGTGGAACGCGCGGTGCTCTCCCGCGCCGTCCAGTGGCATGCCGAGGACCGGGTCATCCGGCACGGCAACCAGACCATCGTCTTCTAAAGACCCACCACCAATCCGATACAGAACAAGAGGTTCAACGTGGCACCGAAAAACCTGCAGGAAGTCCTCGACGCGTCGAAGGGGGCGGTTGACCTCCTCCGCAACTCCCAGATCGGCTCCTACATCTACCCGGTGGTCCCGGCCGACTTCCAGAACTGGATCAAGGAGCAGACCGCGTGGCGGCAGACGGCCGTGCTGTACGACCAGTCGCACCACATGGACAACCTGTTCCTGAAGGGCCCGGACGCGATCAAGCTGATCACCGCCACCGCCATCAACTCCACCGCCACCTTCCCGGTGAACAAAGCCAAGCAGTACGTGCCCACCACCGAGTCCGGGCACGTGATCGGCGACGGCATCCTCTTCCACGAGGCGGAGGACGAATACGTGTACGTCGGTCGGTCCCCGGCGGCCAACTGGCTGCTCTACCACGGCGAGACGGGCGGCTACCGGGACCTGGACATCACTGTGGACCGGCGCTCACCGTCGCGGCCGTACGGCCACCCCGTGACCCGCCAGTACTACCGCTTCCAGATCCAGGGGCCCGCTGCCTGGCAGGTCATCGAAAAGCTCAACGGCGGCGCACTGGAGCAGCTCAAGTTCTTCAACATGTCCACCATGGCCATCGCCGGCACCACCGTCCGCACCCTGCGGCACGGGATGGCCGGCGCACCGGGCCTGGAGGTGTGGGGACCGTACGCGGACCACGACCGCATCCGCGACGCGATCGTGGAGGCCGGAGCCGAGTTCGGGCTGGTCCCCGTCGGTTCCCGGGCGTACCCGTCCAACACCCTCGAGTCCGGCTGGATCCCGTCGCCGCTGCCCGCCATCTACACCGGCGAAGCGGAGCGCGGCTACCGCGAATGGCTGCCCGCTGACGGCTACGAAGCCACCGGGACCCTGGCGGGCTCGTTTGTGTCCGGGAACATCGAGGACTACTACCTGACCCCGTGGGAGCTGGGCTACGGCTCGTTCGTCAAGTTCGACCACGACTTCATTGGCCGCGACGCACTCCAGAAAATCGACCCCGCCGCCCAGCGCAAGAAGGTCACCCTGGCCTGGGACGCGGAAGATGTCACCTCCATCTTCGCGTCGCTGTTCAACGTGGACGGACCCAGCTACAAGTTCTTTGACCTGCCCCTGGCAAACTACGGCTCGGCCAACTACGACTCGGTGGTGGACGCCGACGGAACGGTGGTGGGCTACTCGATGTTCACCGGCTACAGCGCCAACGAACGCCGGGCCCTGTCGCTGGCCACCATCGATCCCAACGTCCCGGAAGGCACGGAACTGAAGGTCGTGTGGGGTGAGCCGAATGGCGGAACCGCCAAGGCCGCCGTCGAACCCCATGTGCAGACTGAAGTGCGGGCCGTGGTCAGCCCCGTGCCCTACTCCACCGTGGCGCGCGCCACGTACCACGGCGGGTGGCGGACGAACTACCAGTCGGCCTAGGCTGGGGACCCCGGAGTGCGGGGGCGCAGGCGCCCCCGCACCTTCCTTGAGCCCTTGGAGGAGTACCGCATGAGCCTTCGGTACGCGCTGCTTGCGCTGCTGCGCGTGGGCCCGCTGTCAGGCTACGAACTGCAGAAGCAGTTCTCCATGTCGGTGGGGCACGTGTGGCACGCGCCCGACTCGCAGATCTACCCCGAGCTGCGCAAGATGGAGGCGGAAAACCTCATCGAAGGTGAGGAGCAGCCCCGGGGCCAGCGCGCCACGCGGCGGCTGTACCACGTGACGGATACCGGAAACCAGGCCTTCCTCGACTGGATGCAGACGCCCTTGGAGTACGCCCGGGTCCGCGACCCCGCCCACCTGCGGGCCGCCTACCTTGAAGCGGCGTCGCCGGAGGCCGCCCGTGCGTTCTTCCGCCGGCACAAGGAGCAATGGGAGTCCGAACTCGCCCAATGGGAGGGTGAGCTCCAGCGCATCGACCAAGTGGACAACCCAATGCTGGTGCGCCGCCTGGCCGTGACCGATCCGGCCGACCGTGAACGGACCATCGCTTTTAAAAGGTTCACCTACGAGGGCCTGGTGGACCGGGCCCTCGTAGAGATCGCATGGGCCCGGCGCGGGCTGGAACTGGTGGACGCCCTGGAATCCGGGGGCGGCGCCCGGCCGGAGCCAAGCGCCGCCCGCGCCTAGCGGAAACCCGCCCTAGTCAGCCAAAGTTCTCGGCCGTTGCATAGCCCTTGCCGTTGTACTTCTGCACCACCACCGAGGACACGGCCGGCTGGCCATCCACCGTGGTGTTGACCGACGTGCCCTCCAGCATCAGTGGCGCCTTCAGGTCCTTGATATCCCGCAGCGCCGTCATGAAGCTGTCCCGCGTGGGCTCCTTCATGTTCTGGAACGCCTTTTCAAGGGTGGCCCCCACCATGTAGCTCCACATGCAGTGCGGGAAGGCCGGCATGTCCGGGTAGTTTCCGTACTTCTTCAGTTCGTCGAGGAATTTGACGACGTCGGGGTCCTTGGCGAACGCCGGGCTCTGCGGTGCCTTGGCAAAGGACACTGAGTAGATGCCGGGGTAGGCGGAGGCGCCACCCGGTTCGAGGATCGCTGTGGGGCTGGACGTGTTGGAGGGTAGGAACCAGCTGGGCTTCCAGCCGATCTGCTGCGCCTTCTGCAGCGAGGCGATGGTCAGCGGCGTGATGGACATGGCGTTGAAGAAGACATCCGCCCCGGAGGAGGCCAGCTGGGTGAGCTGGGCATCAACGGACGTGTCGGTGGCCTCATAGGTCTGCTCGCCCACCACCGAAATGTTGGACGCCCCCTGGATGGCCTCCTTGAAGCCCGAGACGTAGCCCTTGCCGTAGTCATCATTCTGCGACAGGATGGCCACCTTGTGCTGCGCCCCCGACTTCGCCAGGAGCTTTCCGAACGCGGCACCCTCATTCTGGTAGACGGGCACGAAGCCCAGTTGCCAGGGGCTCTGCTTCCGGTCGCTGAAGAGCGGGTCACCGGTCATCACCAGCACCTGCGGGACCTTCTGGCTGATGGCAGCGTCCCGGAACGCCCTGTTGGTGGGCGTCCCCAGGCCGGCGGTGGCGGCAAACACGTTGTCGGACACCATCTGCTGGAAGTTGGCCAGGGATTTTTGCGGGTCGTAGGCGTCGTCGTAGGACTTGATGTTTACGGTGCGCGTCTTGCCGTCGCCAAACTTCACCCCGCCAGCGGCGTTCGCGGCCCCGAAGTACGCCGAGACCCCGGCGACCGTGCACTTGCCCGGCCCGGCGGTGGCGCCGCTGAGCGGCGTGGTGATCCCCAGCGTGATCGCCGAGTCCGTGATCCCCGGGGAGGACGCCGAACCGCCGCCCTGGCCGCCGCTGTCACCCCTGCATCCGGACAGGGAAAGCGCGACGGCGGCCGTCACGGCAACGATGCCAAGGACCCCGCCGGGCTTCTTTCTCATCTTCATGGTCCATCCTGCCTCTCTGTTTGTTCGTGTCCATCCAGCGCACTGTCCGGTACCGGATGGTGCGCTGGAGCGTTCTGCTCGGAAGTCTGCGCTGGAGGGGCCGCGGTGGAACGGCCGGTGGAGCGGCCGCGGGCGGCATCGGTCCGGCGGGCCAGCCGCCGCACCACCCGGGGCAGGCTGACCAGGCCGCCGGGCAGCAGGAACAGCACCGCCAGAAGGATGGCACCCTGGCTGATGGTGGTGAGGTTGGGGTCGATGGCGTTGGTCAGTTGCGGGACGAAGACGTAGTAGGCGCCTCCCAGGAGGGAACCGGCGATGCTTCCGGCCCCGCCGATGACCATCGCGGCCAGGAGGCTGATGGAGTGGCCGAAGCTAAGGGTCTCAGGCGAGGTGTACTGCACGGCCGCAAGGTACAGGAAGCCGCTGGCACCGCCGAAGATTGAGGCGATGGTGAAGGCGAGGACCTTGGTCCGGTAGGGCGAAATGCCCATGGAGGCCGCAACGGCCTCGTTTTCCCGGACGGCCGCAAATGCCCGCCCGTACTTGCCCCGGACCAGGCTCCGCGCCAGCAGGAAGGCCGCGGCCGCCACCAGCAGGACGATGTAGAACTGCCATTGGTCGTTGTCCAGCCCGGACCAGTCCGGGGCGTCCGTGAACCGCGCGGAAATCCCCTGCGAGCCGCCGGTAAATTCGGAGAGGCGCTTGGCGAGGGGCACGCCGACGATCGGGAGGGCGATGGTGACCATCGCGATGGCAAGGCCGCCCAGGCGGGCGGCGGCAAGGGCCACCAGCAGCCCCACCACGCCGGCAACGGCGCAGGCGGCGGCGAACACCAGCAGGATGTTCCAGCCATGGTTGACGCCGTACGCGGTGACATAGGCGCCCAACCCCACGAAGAAGATCTGCCCGAGGTTGACCTGGCCTGTGTAGCCCATGACGATGTTCAGCCCGAGCACCGCCACCGCATAGACGCCGATACGGACCAGCGTCTGGTTCGCAAAGGCCGGCAGGGCCAGCGGGGCCACGATCAGCACCACGGCCACGACGGCGGCGAGGACAATCCGGACCCAAGGCCTGCGGGCGGTGGCGGCAACGGCGTTCATCAGACCCTCACCACGACCTTTCTGCCGAACAGGCCCTGGGGACGAACGATGAGGATGACGAAGATCAGCGCGAAGGGCACGGCGATTTTGAGGTCGTGGCCAATGAGGGGAACGTAGACGGCCACCAGGTTTTCCAGGACACCGATGGCCGATGCCGCCACCACGCAGCCGATGGGGCTGGTCAGGCCGCCGAGGATCACGGCTGCGAGCGCGTAGACCAGTGCGGTGTCCAGCATGCCGGGCGTGAGGGTCAGCTGCGGAGCCACCAGGACGCCGGCAATCGCCCCCAGGGTGGCGGCAAGTCCCCATCCCACCATGAGCAGGCGGCCCACCGGCAAGCCGGAAAAAGCGGCCGACGCCGGGTTGTCGGCAACGGCGCGAAGGGCCAGTCCCAGCTTGGTGCGCAGGAAGAGCAGCTGCAGGACCACCATGATCACCACGATGGTCACGGCGGTGGCAAGGGACCTGACGCTCACCACGGCCCCCAGGATTTCAACGCTGGTCAGCGGGAAAAGCGACGGGAAGCCCAGGTTGTTGTAGCCCCAAAGGACCGCGCAGATGCCGGTGACCAGGGTGAGCAGGCCGATGGTCACCACCACTGCGGTGTCCGGATCCCCCCGTTCAAACCGCCGGATCAGGAAGCGTTCCACCAGTGCGCCGAAGAGGAAGGACAGGACAATGGCAATGATGACGGCCAGGATGAGCGGCAGGCCGAGCTGCACGAAAACGTAGGCGATGTAGGCGGACAGCACGGCCATGCCGCCCTGCGCGAAGTTGATCAGGCCGGTGGCCTGGTTCACCAGCACGATGGCCAGGGCCAGGGCGGCGTAGATGGAGCCGGTGGCCAGGCCGTCGACGACGAGTTGGATGAAGGTTCCCATACGCTCAGCCCCCCAGGTAGGCGCGGCGGATTTCGTCCATGCCCTTGAGTTCGGCCGAGGTTCCGGTGAGGACGTTCCGGCCCGTTTCCAGGACGGTAGCGGTGTCCACCAAGGAGAATGCGAGGTTCGCATTCTGTTCCACCACCAGCATGGCGATCCCGGATTCGAGCCGCAGCCGCCGGATGGCCTGGTAGACGGTCTTGGCGGTACTGGGCGCCAGCCCCAGCGAGGCTTCATCCAGGAGCAGCAGTTTGGGTTTGGCCATGAAGGCGCGGCCCACCGCGAGCATTTGTTGTTCGCCGCCCGAGAGTGCCGCTGCCCGCGAGCCAACCCTGTCCTGCAGTTGCGGGAACAGGTCCAGGCAGTAGTCAATGTCGCCGGCGATGGCCTTCCGGTCCTTGCGCAGGTAGGAGCCCACCATCAGGTTCTCGCGCACGCTCAGCTGGCCCAGGGTGCCCCGGCCCTCGGGTACGTGGGCTATGCCCAGCGCGGCCACCTGGTCCGGCCGCAGGCCCCGGATGTCCCGGCCATCGAACCTGATCCGTCCACCGGTCCTGACGTTGCCGCTGATGGCACGGAGCGTGGTGGTCTTGCCCGCCCCGTTCGCACCCAGGATGCCCACGGACCCGCCGTCCGGCACGCTGAGCGAGACCCCGTCCAGGACCTGCACGGGGCCGTAGGACGCTGTCACGTCCGTGAGTTCAAGCAGCGTCATCAGCGGCGTCCTTCCCAATGTAGGCCTCGATGACGCGCGGATCGGACTGGGCCTCCGCCGCAGTTCCCGACATCAGCTTCCGTCCGTGGTCCAGGACCACCACCTGGTCCGTGAGCGCGGAGATGAGTCCCATGTGGTGCTCCACGATGATGATGGTGACGTCCTGCTCGGCGCGGAGGCGCTTCACGGTGGCGATGAGTTGTTCAACTTCCCCGTGGGAGAGCCCGGCTGCCGGCTCGTCGAGAAGAAGCAGTGCGGGCCTGGAAAGAAGGGCCCGCCACAGCTCGATGCCTTTATGGAGCCCGTGGGATAGTTCGTCGGCAGGCACATCCGCCGCCCAGCCCAGCCCGGCCTTGGCGAGGAGTTCGAGCGCCTCGCTGCGGACGGCGCGCTCGGCCCGGACGGTGTAGGGCATCCTGAGCGCCCACGAGACCGGGCCGCCGGGCAGCCGCGTGTGCCCTCCGAGGAGCACGTTCTGCAGAACTGTGGCGTTCAGCTGCAGTGCCGGATGCTGGAAGGTGCGTGCAAGTCCAAGGCGGGCCATCCGGGACGGGGCGCTCCCGGAAACCTCGGTCCCGTCGATGGAAATCGAACCGGAGCTTGGCCGGTAATGGCCGCTGATGCAGTTGAACAGGGAGGTCTTGCCGGCACCGTTCGGGCCCACCAGGCCAAAGATCACGCCGGGCTCGACGTCGAAACTGACGTCCTGCAGCACCTTGACCCCGCCGAAGTGCAGGCTGACGTCCTTGAGGCTCAGGCTCGCGGCCACCCTGTACCTTCCTGTCGCATCATCGCTAGGAATGGGTGCAGTCGATCACCACTGCACGAAACCGACGGTACGGATCGCGGACGAAATTGTCAACGATTTTGGAATCGTTTGGCGGTCAGGACTTCGGGCGCGGCTTAGCCACCCGCAACGGACTGGATCACCAGCACTTCCTGGCCCGGTTGTACCTCGGTGTCCAGGCCCTGCAGGCGCCGGACTTCGTCGCCGTTCACATAGATGTTGACGAATTTGCGCAGGGCCCCGGTCTCGTCGCGGAGCCGCCGGCCCAGCACGGCATAGTCCGCGGCCACCGCGTCAAGCAGGTGTGCCACCGTCACCGGCCCGTCGGCCCGGGTGGACAGGACGGCCTGCCCGCCGGCCAGCGGCTGCAGGACACCGGGAAGCAGCAGCGAGATCTCAGGCACCGGCCACCACTGCCGCCCGGACGCAGAGGACGTCCGGCAGGTGCGATGCCACTTCACTGAAAGTCTCCCCTTCGTCCGCACTCGTGTAGACGGTCCCGCCCCGGGTGCCGAAGTAGACGCCGGCGGGTTCGGCCGTGTCCACCGAGGCGGCGTCCCTGAGCACGCTGTTGTATTCGTGCCCGGGGAGTCCGGTGCTGAGCCGCTTCCAGCTGTTCCCGGCGTCGTCCGTGCGGTGGACGGCGAGCTTTCCGTCGGGAGGAATGCGTTCGCCGTCGGCCTTCAGCGGAACAACCCAGGCGGTGCCGTCCCGGCGCGGATGCGTCAGCATCACGAAGCCGAAGTCCGCGGGCAGGCCCTCTGCGATGGAGTTCCAGCTGTCGGCATTGTCGTCTGTCCGGTAGACCCCGTGGTGGTTCTGTGCGTAGAGGCGTCCTGCCACCGCGGCATCGGCAGCGATCTTGTGAACGCACTGGCCGAACTCCGGGTTGGGGTCCGGCATGAAATAGGCCGAGATGCCCTTGTTACGCGCCTCCCAGGACCTGCCGCCGTCGAGCGAGCGGTACACGCCGCCGGTGCTCATGGCGACGTGCACGGTTTCACCGGCAGGGTCCACCACGATCGAATGTGCCGCCGCACCGCCATAGCCTGCTCCCCACTCACTGCGGTGCGGGTGGTCCCACAGGCCCCGGTTCAACTCGAAGTGCTCGCCGCCGTCAGTCGATTTCCACACGGAGATGGGCTCCGCTCCCGCCCACACCACCCCGGGACGGGACTCTGCGTCCGGGTAGATCTGCCACACACGGTCCAGGGCGGCGCCGGTGTCCTCGGGAAACGTGATGGCACCATGTTCCGGCTCGGACCACGTGGCGCCCAGGTCATCGGAGTGTGCAACCGTGGGCCCCCAGTGCGGGCTGCGGACGCCCACCAGGATGCGGGTGCGGCCCTCCCTGGTATCGATTCCGATGCTGGGGATTTCAGCCATGAGGAAATGCGGGCCGGTGAAGGACCACTCCCGCCTGTCCGGGCTGGTGGCGAGCCACAGCCCTTTCTTGGTGCCGATTGCCAGGAGGAATGATTCTGCCGCCGTTGCCATGCGGACCATGCAACCACCGCAGTGGCCAAGGCGCAACGGGTACAGGCCCCCTTCAGCTCCCGAACTGCCGGCGGTCGGGGGTCAGTCCACGAATTCCGACTGGGTCTCGATGAAGTCCCAGTCCGCGGCGGTCAGTACAGCAGCGGGGTTGCCGGGGTGCGGACCGCCCGCCTCCGCGATCCCCTGGAGCACCGGAAGCGGAAGTTCCTCTGAATGAAGGTTTTGGCGCAGCCACTCCTTGCTGGCGAGGTCCAGGTCCAGCCACCACATGAAGATTTCCACGATTCCCCTCCTTGCTTCACTTAAAACGTTAGGCGCGGCCCACGCAGCGGACAAGGTCCCGGCGCGGAAGCAGGTGGCCCAGGCCGGCTTTAGGGTACTGGCAGGTAACTTGGCCGGCCTGCGCCGGTGAAAGACAAGTACCCCCTACTGGCGACTGCCCCGGGAGGCGCCCCTAGCCTGAAATCTCAAAGCAAGCTGACCGTGCTGCTGGGGCATACGGCGCCACCGCTGGCCGTCCCCCGCCATGGTCCGTTTCACGCACATATGGGGAGAAGACATGAAACGCACCTTAGCCACACTGGGGGTGGTTGGGCTCGGCCTGATCAGCCTCACAGCGCCTGCCATGGCCGCGGGAGAGAAAGTCACCGTTTGCCACAGCGACGGCAGCACCTGGGCACCTTTGGAATTCAGCATCAATGGGCTTGGCGGCCATGACCAGCATCCGCTGGACATCATTCCGCCGACGTCCAAATCGCCGGGCAAGAACTGGACCAGCGCCGGAAAGGCACTCTACGTCGCCAAGTGCGCCCCGCTGCCGCCCGGCGAGGTGCTCGATCCCGTGGATCCGCCGGTCGTCGTCGATCCTCCCGTGGTCACACCGCCCGTCGTTACCCCGCCCCCCGTCGTCGACCCTCCCGTGGTCACGCCGCCAACTGAGCAACCGCCAGCGGTGACACCCCCGGCCAACGAAACGCCCGTCGTCGTGGACCAGCCCGTGGAACAACCCGCGGTGCAGCCTCCGGCGGATACGCCTGTTGCGGAAACTCCTGCGGTGGTGCCACCGGCCGCAGTGGCACCGGCAGCTGTACCCGCCCAGGCAACGCCTGCCCAGCAGGCCGCCGCCGCTCCCAAGGCAGCCCCCGCCGCAGCGGCCGCCAGTGTGGGAACCAACCAGGGCTACAACGCCCAGACGGCTGTGGGCGCCGCTGACGGCGCGCCCGGCTGGCTTGCAGGTGTGGGAGCGCTGGCTGCCGCAGGAGCAGCAGTGGCAGTACGCCGCCGGCCACGCCCGCTGCACACCGCCGGCTAGCCCGCCATCCGCCACTTCCCGTGGCTTCCCGACAAGGAAGGCGTCCTGCCAGTGCCCGGCAGGGCGCCTTCCTTCCTTTCCACCGACCACCCGTGAGGAAATGCCATGCCACAGGACCGACGCCGGCACGCAGCGCCCGGGGGACGCATCGCCACCTGGCAGCGGTGGAGCAGGGGCGATCTGGCCATCCTTTGCTGCGGCGTCCTTACCTTCCTGTCGTTTACGGCGGGCGCACCCCTCTTCCACGAGGCACCCACGCTGACGGTCCCCGGCATCTCCACTTCGACTCCCGGCGTCCGCGCCGCCGCGGCGCCTGCCGGGGCAGCGGCCCCGATGGCGGAGACCGGCATGCCACAGCCGGCAGGGGCGGCCGCCCAGGCTCCGGCCCGTCCGGCGGCGGCAACACCTGCCCTTCCCCCGGCTGCCCAGCCAATCCATATCCGTTACCCGGCCGCCGCATTTGACGTAGCCGTCCAACCCCTGGACCTGGACGGAGAAGCCCAGGCCAGCCGAACCATAGAACCCCCTGCCACCAAGGACGGGTACTGGCTCACGGCCTTCGGCACTCCTGGGAAGGGCTCCGGCAACACCACCTACGTCATCGGCCACAGCTGGGAGGGCGCGGACGCCCCGTTCAACCACCTCAGTTCCGCCGCGGCCATTGGCGACCTGCTTGATGTCCAGACTCCGGCCGGAACCATCAGCTACCGCGTGGACAGCGTCACGACCTACCTGAAGTCCGGCCTCAAGGACAGCCCTGTCTGGGAGATGGTGCCCAACCGGTTGGTCCTCATCAGCTGCTACACGGAAGACCCGTGGGGCAGGAACGTGGTTGTCACCGCCTACCCCGCAGTTCCCTAGCTCCGGGCCCGGCGCTCCGGGACGTGCCCGGGCCTAACGTACCTGTTCAGGCGGCCTTGGGCGGGCGGACAATGGGCAGCATGACGTGGGAACATTTCGACGGGGCCCCGCTGCTGGTGGGGATCATGCCCAAGCAGCACCCGGAGGTCATCCAGACCGCGGCCACCCTGGCTGCCCGGCTGGGCGCCCCCTTGGTCTGCGCGTACGTGGACGAAGCCAGCTACCTCGTGGAGTGGGATCCGGCCCGCTCCGCCCACCGCCTTTCCCGGCACCCGGACGCTGATGACGACATGCTGGAACTCGCAACGGAGCTCAAAGCACAGGTCCAGGCCACCGTGGACAAGCTGCCCGGTGGCAGCCCCCCTGACTGGTCCTTCCGCACCCTTACGGGCGACGCAGCCCGTGCGCTGGGACAGCTGGCCGCGGAAGTGGATGCCCCCATGATCATCGTGGGAACCTCGGAACGTGGATTGTCCCATCGCCTTTCCGAGGCTTTGGGTGGGTCCGTTGGGGCGTGGCTCAGCCACCATCAAAGCCGGCCGGTGCTGGTGGTTCCCTACCGGATGCCCGCCCATGAGGACCGGCCATGACCGGCGCATCCAGGGCAAAATGCCTCCGTTCCGGGCGTGATTAAAGTAAAGCGAAAGTAGTTATTCGCGGTGCTGGCGCAGTCCCGTACCAGCCAGTAAGCTGATTCAAGCAAGGCCGATCCACCCAGGTGGAAGCCGGAATTGCCCAAGAGCTGCTCCGGAGTGCGTATCCCCCAATAACGCACTCCGGAGCTTTTTTGTGCCCTGACGGACCGGGCCTTCCGCGCGCCGCGGCACTTCTGCAGATACCCCCAGGGGGTACTTGCATTGATACCCCCAAGGGGTATATGTTGGCTCCATGAACGCTACCGAAGAAGCCCCTGCGGCCGCCGAACAGCCGGCTGGGGAGGATGGCACTGCCCCACAGCACGGGTACACGGGAAACAAGGACGCCTACCTGCGCCGCCTGAAGCGCATTGAGGGCCAGGTGCGGGGCATTGCCCGGATGGTGGATGAGGACAAGTACTGCATCGACATCCTGACCCAGGTTGCCGCCGTCACCAAGGCCCTGCACGCCGTCAGCCTGGGGCTGGTCGAGGAACACATCGGCCACTGCGTGGTGGGGGCGGCCTCCGAGCCGGACCCCGACGCACGCGCAGAAGCCATCGATGCCAAGGTAAAGGAAGCTGCCGACGCCATCGGTCGGCTGCTTCGCTGACACACCCCCACACCAACCCGGCCACCGCCGGCACCACATGAAGGAGCAAGCCATGAGCACCACCTCACCCACCACCACAACCATCAGCGTCTCGGGCATGACCTGCGGACACTGCGTGTCGGCAGTCAGCGAAGAACTCGAAGCCATCGACGGCGTTGAAGCAGTGGCCGTGGACCTGAACGCCGGCGGCATCTCCACCGTGACCATCACTTCAGGCAAGGAACTCTCCCCCGCGGAAATCGGCGAAGCCGTAGCCGAAGCCGGCTACCTGGTGGTTGCCAACGAAGCCTAGAAACCCTTCCCCCACCGGAAAGCTGACAATGAGCCACCAGGAACTGCTCCACCCGCCGGGCACCCGCGTCGTCGAACTCGACATCGAAGGGATGACCTGCGCGTCCTGCGTCAACCGCGTGGAAAAGAAGCTCGGCAAGCTCGACGGAGTGGCTGCAACGGTCAACCTGCCACTCGAGTCGGCCTACGTCACGGTCCCGGACGGCGTCACCGACGAGCAGCTGGTGGATACGGTCAACGCGGCCGGCTACAAGGCCCGGGTACGCCAGCAGCGCCCCGCAGGCCCGGACGCCGGCACCGCAGCTGAGCCCGCTGCAATTCCCGCGTCCCTGCTCCGCCCGCGCCTCATCCTGGCCGCAGTCCTGACCGTCCCGGTGTTCCTGGTCAGCATGGTCCCGGCGTTCCAGTTCGCCAACTGGGGCTGGGTGGCGGCGGTGCTGGCGCTGCCGGTGGTCACGTGGGCCGCGTGGCCCTTCCACCGCGCGGCCGCCGTCAACGCGCGGCACTTCGCCTCCACCATGGACACCCTGGTGTCCCTCGGGGTGGCCTCAGCGTACCTGTTCTCGGCCTGGCAACTGCTGGCGGATCCGCGCATGACTGAGCACCCTGGCATGGAGGGCATGTCCGGCGGCCTGTACTTCGAGGTGGCGGCCGTTGTCACCACCTTCCTGCTCCTGGGCCGGTACCTGGAGGCCAATGCCAAGCAGAAGGCCGGTGACGCCCTCCAGGCACTGCTGAACCTGGGTGCCAAGGATGCCACGGTCCTGCGCAACGGCAAGGAAGAGAGGATCCCCGCCGACCTGCTGCAGGTGGGCGACGTCCTGGTGGTCCGCCCGGGAGAGAAGATCGCCACGGACGGCGTGGTGGTGGACGGCGCCTCGGCCGTTGACGCCTCGCTGGTGACGGGTGAATCAGTCCCCGTGGAGGTGGGGCCGGACAGCCGTGTCACCGGCGCCACCATCAACACGTCCGGCCGCCTGCTGGTCCGGGCTACCCGGGTTGGTTCCGAAACCACCCTTGCCCAGATGGCGCGGCTGGTGTCGCAGGCCCAGACCGGGAAGGCGCCCATCGCGCGGCTCGCGGACCGGATCAGTGCGGTCTTCGTGCCGGTGGTCCTGGCACTGGCGGTCGTGACGTTCGTGCTCTGGCTCCTCCTCGCCGGCCCGGCCGCTGATGGCGACCACCTTCGGCAGGCCTTTACGGCCGCCGTCGCCGTACTAGTCATTGCCTGCCCCTGCGCACTGGGCCTGGCCACGCCGGTAGGCCTGCTGACGGGCACCGGCCGCGGCGCGCAGCTGGGCATCCTGATCAAGGGCCCGCAGGTCCTGGAGGACACGCGCACCGTGGACACCATCCTGCTGGACAAGACAGGCACGGTCACCACCGGCGTCCTGGCCGTGGACGCCACGGCAGCCTTCACCGGTTTCCAGGACCGGGACGTCCTCCGGCTTGCCGGAGCCGTCGAGGCAGCCTCCGAGCACCCGGTGGCCCGTGCCATCGCTGCCGCAGCTGCCGCGGTCCCGTCCACGGGCGCCACGGACGACGCCGGCGCGTTGCCATCCGTGCAGGGTTTCAGTTCCGCGCCGGGCGGCGGAGTGTCGGGAACCGTTGAGGGCAGGGCCGTGATGGCCGGGCGGCGCGGCTGGCTGGAGCAGAACGGGATCATTCTGGACGCCGCCCAGCAGGCCACGCTCGCATCGGCAGAAGAGGGCGGCGCAACGGCCATCTGCGTCGCCGTGGACGGGAAAGCCGCCGGAATCATCAGCCTCAGGGACACCGTCAAGGCGGGGTCCGCGGCCGCCGTCGCCCGGCTGAAGGCACTGGGCCTGCGGCCCATCCTGCTGACCGGTGACAACGCCGCCGTGGCCGCCCGGGTGGCTGCCGCCGTCGGCATCGCTCCGGACGATGTCTACGCCGGCGTCCTGCCCGAAGGAAAGGTCGAGGCAGTACGGAAGCTCCAGGCCGGCGGTGCCACGGTGGCCATGGCCGGCGACGGCGTCAATGACGCTGCGGCGCTGGCGCAGGCCGACTTGGGAATTGCGATGGGGTCGGGCACGGATGTGGCCATCGAAGCCGCGGACCTGACGGTGATGGGCAACGACCTCGCCCAGGTGGCGCAGGCCATTGAGCTGTCCCGGAAGACCCTGGGCACCATCAAGACCAACCTGTTCTGGGCGTTCTTCTACAACGCGGTGGGTATCCCGGTGGCCGCCCTGGGGCTGCTCAATCCGATGATCGCCGGCGCCGCCATGGCCGCCAGCTCGGTCCTGGTGGTGACCAACTCGCTGCGGCTGCGGAGCTTCGGCAAGTAGCCGCAGTCCCGGCGGGTGCGGGCGGGGGCTCAGGCCGCGCCGTACCGCACCGCGGCACGCGCCTTGGCCTTGGCCGCCTCCGCCTCCCTGTCCTTGGGCGGGGCCTGCGTCACCAGCGCATCCAGCAGATGCTGCGTGATGTGCGCGATCTCATGCACGGCGTCGTCAAAGGCCTCCTGGTTGGCCTTTGACGGCTTGGTGCTGCCGCTGATTTTGCGGACATACTGCAGCGCGGCCGCATGCACTTCCTCGGATGTGGCGTGTGGCTCGAAGTTGTGGAGGGTTCGGATATTCCGGCACATACCGCCATGCTAGGCTCTTCCAACGCCTGGGATCGACCCCTTTTTCATGGTCTCCACCCGGCGTCCATGGGGAGCCCGGCATGGGCAGGGCTGCCCATCGACACCGTTTTACGGGCCGGGGTAGGTTTTAGGCAATGGATCTTCCGGATGAGCCGGGAGGCCGAGGGGGATGCCGACCAGGTTCGGATCCACGTTCTAACAAGGAGAAACTGATGGCTATTTGGGGTGCAGACGTTGAGCAGCTTCGCCAGCTCGGCAGCAAGCTTCAGGCAGGGGCGTCCGAGATCGAGACGCAGAAGTCCACTCTCACCAAGGTTCTGAGCAGCACCAACTGGGAAGGCCCGGACGCAACCAAGTTCCGCAACGAGTGGTCCGGTACCCACACCGCGATGCTCACGAAGGTTGCCGAGGCACTGAAGGAAGCCGGCTCGCAGGCCAAGCGCAACGCTGAAGAGCAGAGCCAGGCCTCCCACTAGGCTTACCGCCGCTGGCGGGGGCAGGGACACCAACCGGTGTCCCTGCCCTTTTTTGTTGCATCTTTTGTGGCGTCCGACGGCGGCGCCTGGCTGTGCAGGTCCGCCTAGGGGACGGGTTCGACGTCGTTCGCGTGTTCCAGAGGTGATGCCGGAACCCCGGCGCGCTCTCCGGCGGCGGCGGGGGCGGGGGCCCGCAGCTCATCCACCCGGACCAGGATGACTCCGCCGACAATCAGGACTCCGCCGAGGAGCTGGATGGCGCCGGGAAGTTCCCCGAGCAGCAGCCACGCCCACAGCACGGCGAACAGGACCTCGGTGAGCGACACGAAGGAGGCCACCTTGGAGCCGAGGGCCCGGGCGGCCATGATGCCCGAGGTGTAGGCCAGTACGGTGGCGAGCACCACCAGCCCGGCCAGGGATACCCACCAGGGAGTGGTCCAGGGACCAAGCGTGGTGTCCGCGGTACTGAACGCCATGGGCAGCAGGCCGGTGGCGGCAGCGAGCCACATGACCGCCGCGCCCGTCAGGAGACCGCCGGATGCGAGCACGATGGGCGGGAGGGTGTCGTTTTCCCTGGCCGTGATGAAGAAGTAGATGGCCAGGCAGACTGCCGCCGCCATGCCCCAGAGGACGCCCACCAGGTCCACTTTCACCGCTCCCGTGAGGTCAAGGACCAGCACCAGCCCGGCCAGGGACAGCAGTGTTCCGCCGGAGGTCAGCAGCCGGGGGCGCCGGCGGCTGGCCGCCCACAGCCACAGGACGATGATCACCGGGGCAAGGTACTCCAGCAGGAGTGCCACTCCCACGGACAACCGTGCCACTGCGTTGAAGTAGAACAGCTGGCAGGCCGCGACCCCGATGAGCCCGAACAGCATGATGGTGAGCCAGTTGTCGCGCAGCTGGTGCCAGCGGCCCCTAAGCGCCCAGGCGGCGGGCAGGGCGAGGATCAGGGCGGCACCCGTCAGGCGGGCGGTGACGGCCGCCCCCGGCGACCAGCCGGTTTCCAGCAGTGACTTGGCGAACGATCCGGACAGGCCAAAGACTGCGGAAGAGAAGAGCGCGGTCCCAATTCCGGAGGCCAGGAAGCCGGGCCGCCCGGCGGGAAGTTCCGCGGTGGGGGTGTGGTTGTTGGCGGCAGGCAACGTCGCCTCCTGTCAGGAGTAAAGTGGGGTAATGCCCATGACACTACGCCCGCGTGCTGTAAGGAGTCAACATGGTTTTCGCCCCTGACACTGAGGTGGCCCTGCGGACGGTGGTAAACCTCATCAACACGTCCGCGAATGGCAGGGAAAGTCTGGCCTCCGTTGCGGACCTGGATGCCTTCCTGGCCGCTGAGGGGTTTTCCGGGGGACGCGCCCGGGATGCCGCGGAATTGGAAAGTGTGCGGCAGCTGCGCCGTGAACTGGCGGCGGTGTGGACAGCAGATGAGGATGCCGCCGTTGACACAGTCAACCGGCTCCTGCGGGACGCGAACGCACTGCCTCAGCTGATGAAGCACGACGGCTGGGACTGGCATCTGCACGCGACGGCACCGGAGGCTCCCCTGGCGGACCGGATGAGTACCGAGGCAGCCATGGCGCTGGCAGACGTAATCCGCGGCAAGGAGATGGAGCGGCTGCGCACCTGCGAATCCGACGACTGCGATGCCGCCGTGCTGGATCTGAGCCGCAACCGGTCAAAGCGGTATTGCGACACGGGAAACTGCGCCAACCGGGCCCACGTTGCGGCCTACCGGGCCAGGCAGGCGGCCGCGAACTAGCAGGCCGGCGCTGCCAGCGTTCCGTTGTGCGCCGGTGTGGCCCTAGCGCTGGGGTGTGCCGTCGGCGCCGTCACCGGATGCCGGCGGGTTCTGGCTGCCCGGAGCACCGAAGCCGTGGCCGGATCCTCCGTGGGGGGATGCCTTGGGCGCCGAGCTCAGGTTCACGCCCGAACCCTTGCCCAGGTGTTCGGCGTTCTCCTTGTAGCTCATCGAGAGCATGGCCGCGATCACCAGGGTCACGATGAAGGCGATGCCGGCCGCCGTGAAGGCGAGGTCAAAGCGGGGCGCCCGGGCGCTTCCCCCGGAGGCGAAGATCAACACTGCAACGAAGGCGACGACGGCCCAGAAGGCCGAAAACATCAGCGGCCCCTTCACCGAGGTCCGCAGCTTGCGCGGTTTTCCTTGATGCTGGTCAGCCACGGTGGTTCCTCCCTGCAGGCGGCGCACGGCCGGCCTGGTGTACGAATTGCGGTTTCGCACCCAATTTTCTACAGAAAGTAGAAGGGCGCTCCTCCTAGTTTACGGCTTTCCTGCGCCGCCCCGGGCATCGTGCCGCAGGGTCAGGCCGGACAGCACCCACAGGACCCCGGAAATAATCGCCCCTCCACCGGCCACGCCCAGCAGGGCGTGGGCGCCGAGGTTGATGAAGAACGGCAGCAGCACCGCTGTTCCAATCCCGATGATCCCGGACGCTATCCAGTCGCGCGCCAGGACGTGGCGGCCCCGGTGCTGCAGGCCGCAGGCCAGCTCGAGGACACCGGCCACCCCCAGGCCCAGGGCGGCAATCACCCCGAACAGCAGGTCGCTGTGCAGCAGGAGCACCGCAAAGCCCGCGCCGGCCAGGACGGCGCCGGCGGCGGAAAGCAGCTTGCCGGAGAGCGACTTCGGGGCAATCCCCGCGGCAGGGATGGCGCGGAGGGAAACCACGCCCGTGGCCAGGAGATACAGGCCGCCGGCCCAGCCCATGACCTCCACGGAAGGCGAAGTCCAAAACACCGTCACGGCACCGAATGCCAGGGCAGCAGCCGAGCGCAGCAGGACCGGCTTCCAAAGGTCATTACGGGGGGCAGTTCCCGGGGCAGCGCCCGCAGGGGTGGATGGTTGCGTCACCGGTCCAGTTTAGTGGGGGCTGCCGGAAGGGCGAACCGGCACTGCGCACACTTTGCCTGCACTCGATTCAGAAGGAGCCCAGGACCATCCAACGGTCGGACCGGGCGCGCACGCCCAGCGTGAGTGCCCGCGCGGCCATGTATCCCACACCAAAGGCGGCCCACAGCCAGCCCAGCCCTGCGGCGCCGGTGGCACCGGAGAATGCCACCCAGGCCAGCAGCGGCACGTAGATGGCGATGTTCACCAGCCCGGCGAGGGCGAGGTACCGGGCGTCGCCCGCGCCGATCAGCACCCCGTCCAGGACGAAGACGTAACCCGCGATGGGCTGCCCGGCAGCCAGGACCCAGAGGGCGACCGTGAGCGCCGACTGCACCTGGGGATCCGGGGTGAACAGGGCTCCTGCCCAAGGGGCAACCACGGCCAGCAGCAGGCCGGTCACCACGCCGAACCCCGCGCCCCATCTGATCATGGTGCCGGTCAGAAGCCTGGCCCTGCCGGCATTCGAAGCACCCAGCTCCTTCCCGATGAGCGCCTGCGCGGCGATGGCCAGGGCATCCAGGGCGAACGCCAGGAAGGAAAAAATGGTCATGGCCAGCTGGTGGGCGGCGAGGTTGACCTCACCCTGGGCCGTCACCACCAGCACCGTGGCCAGGATGGCTGCCCGCAGGCTGAGCGTGCGCAGCATGAGCCAGGATCCGACGCGGGTCATGCTGCGGATCCCCCGCCAGCTGGGCAGCAGGCTTACGCCGTGGCGGACGGCGTTCCGGCGCACCATCACCACATAGACCGCGGCCATGGCCCACTGGGCCACGCTGGTGCCGATCGCCGAGCCTGCCACGGACAAGCCCAGGCCATAGACCAGCCACAGGTTCAACACAATGTTCACGCCGAATCCGGCCGTCGCCACCACCAGCGGAGTCCGGGTGTCCTGCAGCCCCCGCAGCACGCCGGTGCCGGCGAAGATCAGCAGCATCGCCACCAGGCCCGGCATGGACCAGCGGAAATAGTCGACGGCAAACGTGCGGGCACTGCCCTCCGCGCCCAGCAGGTCGATGAGCGGTTCGGCCGCGGCGAACCCGGCCACCGCCAGCAGTACGCCGAGGAGGGCTGCCAGCCACACGCCGTCGCGCCCCGCGGCCAGCGCCTTGCCCAGCTGCCCTTCGCCGATGGCGCGGGCCACGGCGGGTGTCGTGGAGTAGGCCAGGAAGACCATTAGTCCGACGGCGGTCTGCAGCACGGCCGATGCCAGCCCCACCCCCGCGAGCTGGGCGACGCCGAGATGCCCCACGATGGCAGAGTCCGCCAGCAGGAAAAGGGGTTCAGCCACCAGCGCCCCGAAGGCAGGGACGGCGAGGCGGAGAATTTCGCGGGCGGGGGCCCGGGTGCCGGCCGCGGCGGCAAGGGCAGGTTGTTGGGGCACGCTGCCAGCTTAACCGCGCCTGCCGGCCGGACCGCCTCCGGCATGACAAATCCCACAACCAGGGCAACTTAGTTGACACTTCAACTATATATCGGGAACAGTGGAAGGCATGAACAAGCAAGCACTGACCACTACTGCCCTTGCCGCCCTCCGCATCATCCTTGGTTTTCTCTTCGCAGCCCACGGCTGGCAGAAGTTCAACGAATGGACCATCGCCGGCACCCAGGCTTCCTTCGCCAAGATGGGCGTTCCGGCCGCCGACGTCATGGCGCCCGCCATTGCGGTCCTGGAACTTGCCGGCGGTATTGCCCTGATCCTGGGGATCCTCACCCGCGTGGTGGCCGCCCTCCTCGTCCTGGACATGCTGGGCGCCCTGTTCCTGGTGCACGCGCCTGCCGGCGTGTTCGCGGCAAACGGAGGCTACGAACTCGTGCTGCTTCTGGCTGCGGCATCCTTCGCCCTGGCCCTCACCGGAGCCGGCAGGCTTTCCCTGGACCGCGCCCTCTTCGGCCGCCGCCCGGAGTCCCGCCTGGCGGTCCTCGCCTAACGGCTCCTGCATGACCGAACGACGGCGGCAAGGCACCCACGGTGCCCTGCCGCCGTCGGACTTTTAAGCTGCGCCTTGGCTTTGTTGCAGCGCCAACCGGCCGGTAACCGGGGCCGCCAGTAGGATCGCAGCATGACTGAGTCCGGCCGTCCCAACTCCGTAACCCTCCGCTTCCTCGCCGCTCCCACCGACGTGGGGCACAGCGGCTCGGTGGATGCCGGCACGGTGCTCGAGTGGGTGGACAAGGCCGCCTACGCCGCAGCGGTGGGATGGGCCAAGTCCTACTGCGTGACTGCCTACGTGGGAAACATCCACTTCGCCGACCCCGTCAACAGCGGGGACATGGTGGAGGTGGAAGCGACCATCGTCTATACGGGCCGGTCCTCCATGCACATCCACACGGTGGTCTCTTCCGGGGATCCGAAAGGCGGGCCGGCCACAATGCGCAGCCAGTGCATGGTGATCTTCGTGGCGGTCGGGGCGGACGGCAAGCCCATCCCGGTGCAGCAGTTCGAACCCGCCACCCCTGCCGAGATCGAACAACGCGACCACGCACTGGCCCGGATCAAGGTCCGCGAGCAGATTGTGGAAGCCATGAACCGGCAGGAATATACGGACGCCGGTACGGCCGAACGCGTAACGCTGCGCTTCATGGCCGCCCCTACCGATGTGAACTGGGGCGGCAAGGTGCACGGCGGCATCGTTATGAAGTGGATCGACGAAGCCGCGTACGTCTGCGCGTCCCGGTACTGCGGCCGGGACACCGTGGCGGTCTTCTCCGGCGGCGTGCGCTTCTACCGGCCCCTGCTGATTGGCCATGTTGTGGAGGTGGAGGCGAGGCTGGTCTACACGGGGACCAAGGGCATGCACATCGCGGTCCACGTCCGTTCCGGCGATCCAAAGGGCCGGGAGTTGAACCTCACCACCTATTGCCTCACCGTGATGGTGGCGCGCGACGACGAAGGCAACTCAGTGCCCGTCCCGGCATGGGTGCCGGTCAGCGAGGAAGACAAGCGGCTCCACGCCCACGCCCGCGAACTCCTCGAGATCCGGGGTACGGCCCCGGGGAACCGCCTGCCGAACCATCTTCTCGCCGCAGCGGGACCTGCCGGCAGCGCCGCCTCCCGCACCGGGAGCGAAGGCTCCTAGAAGCCGCCGCCACCGCCGGCGTCGCCCGCCATGTTGGCAAAGCGGGAGTAGTGGCCCTGGAACGCCACCACGATGTCCTTGGTGGGGCCGTTACGGTGCTTGGCCACCAGGATGTCCGCCTCCCCGGCGCGGGGTGATTCCTTGTCATACACGTCTTCGCGGTGGAGCAGGATGACCATGTCGGCATCCTGCTCGATGGAACCGGACTCACGGAGGTCCGACACCATGGGGCGCTTGTCCTGGCGCTGTTCCGATCCACGGTTCAGCTGGGACAGGGCGATCACGGGAACCTGGAGTTCCTTGGCGAGGAGCTTCAGCGCACGCGAGAACTCGGAAACTTCCTGCTGGCGGGACTCCACCTTCTTACCCGAGCTCATGAGCTGCAGGTAGTCGAGAATAACCAGCTTGAGGTCATGCTGCTGCTTCAGGCGGCGGCACTTGGCCCGGATTTCCATCAGGGACATGTTGGGGCTGTCATCGATGAACAGCGGGGCATCGTTCATTCGGCCCATGGTGGTGGCAATCTTGGACCACTGCTCGTCCTTGATGGTTCCCTTGCGGAGGTCCTGGAGCCCAATGGTGGCTTCGGCGGACAAAAGGCGCATGGCGATCTCGTTCCGGCCCATTTCCAGGGAGAACATGACCGTGGAGAGGTTGTTCTTGATGGCCGCAGACCGGGCGAAGTCCAGGGCGAACGTTGACTTACCAACGGCGGGGCGTGCGGCGATGACGATCATCTGTCCGGGGTGGAGTCCGTGGGTCAGCTCGTCGAGTTCGTAGAACCCGGTAGGGACACCGGTCATGCCCTCCCCGCGGTGGCCGGACGCCTCAATTTCGTCCACCGTGGACTCCATGACGTCCTTCAGCACCACGTAGTCCTCCGCGGTGCGGCGTTCAGCCACGGCGTAAACCTCCGCCTGGGCCTGGTTGACCAGGTCCTCCACCTCGCCGTCGGAGCCGTAGCCCAGCTGGACGATCTTGGTGCCGGCGTTCACCAGGCGGCGAAGCACCGCACGTTCAGCGACGATCTCGGCGTAGTAGCCGGCGTTGGCTGCAGTAGGCACGGTCTGGATGAGCTCGTGCAGGTAGGCAGGGCCGCCGATCCTGTTGATCTCGGCACGCTTGGTCAGTTCATCGGATACCGTAACCGCGTCCGCGGGCTCCCCGCGGCCATAGAGGTCGATAATGGCCTCGTAGATGGTCTCGTGCGCCGGGCGGTAGAAGTCCTGGCCGCGGAGGATTTCAACAACATCCGCGATGGCGTCCTTGGACAGCATCATGCCGCCAAGAACCGACTGTTCGGCGGCGATGTCCTGCGGCGGCTTCCGGCTCGCGTCCGATCCACGGGTTGCCTCAACAGGGTCCAGATGCGCGATTGACAAAGCTGCCGTCCTCCATTTGTACCGGGCGTGCGGCCCGGTGGTCCATCCTGTTCACGGCCTCCGACAACCGGATCCGCCACCCATCCAGGTCTACCCGCAGGCCCTGACAATCAAGCTCCGGGGTCCGGAAACCAGCTCCGGGCCGGAGTTATCCCCAATATCCACAGCTTTTCCACAGAGAGACGTGGGAGGCGGCGCGAAGAGCCCCGAAAACCGAACAAGGGGACCCTGTTTCGACTGTGGAGAACAGGTACCCCGCTACGCTAGCCGCCACGGCGCCACCCGCAAAGCCAGCATGCCGCAGGCCCTGTGGATAACCTGTGCAGTATGCGGCATAGCTTGTGCACAGCCTGTGGGGAACTCTGTGGACACAAAACTTTTTTGGCCCACTTTCAGCCTCTGACCTGCAGAAACAGGAGGGCTTGCTTGTGGAGTAAATATTTCCTCCAAGGAATTTCATCCACAGGCGCTGAAGGGGATGTGCAGCGGCAGGAGGGCTGCAGGGTCCCCGGAGCGTCCCTCTCCGCAGGCCCGTGGTGCTCCTCATATTCCGTACCGGAAGTTTGACTGCCACGCGCCCGGCCCTGTATGCGCACACGTGAATATTGCTGTGGATAAACCCAATCTGGATTAAGCTCTACGTATGGGCGATCTCCTGCTGGTGCTGTTGCCGGCGATAGCTTTAGTGGCGCTCATCTGGGGCATTGCCACCGCACTGCGGCCACGTGATGCGGGAACGTCGGAAGCCGACAAATACCAGCGCGAGCTTGCCGAGCGCTCGGCACGCCATTACGCAGCCCAGGTCCAGGCTGCCACCGCTGCCAGGGCCCGCCTGGCGGCGGCTACCCACCCCAGCCAGAACGCCCAGCAGCACAACCAGCAGCAGGAATATATCCGGGCGGCCGGCCAGCAAAGCAACCTCACCTGGCAACGGCCAGGAAGTACAAAGAACGGCTCATGAAAATGGAATCCCTTGTGGCCCCGGTCCTCATCCTGCTCGCGGTGATTGCGGGGGTCCTGGTGGCATACAGCGCCGCCCGCAGGCGCAAAGCAGCGCGCGGCGCCGCCCCGTCCCAGCCCGCCGCCACACCCCAGGAACTGGCCCGGACAGCTGCCGGGCGCCTGACGGAGGAACAGCACCGGCGGATCTACGCCCTGATCGCACAGGGCCAGGCCATGGCCGCCATCAAGCTCTACTACGAGGTCACCGGTGAAGGGCTGCGGGCCTCACGCGATGCGGTGGGCGCGTTGGCGGCCCACCCCCAGCCCTACGTGGGCAAGGAGCCCGCACCGGTCATCGAAGAGGACGACGACGAGCCGCAGCGGTTCCCGTACCGCTACCGGGCGATCGCCAGCAAAGGCGACGTGACCCGGGAAGTCAGCAGCAACATGCTCAATGACGAGATCTACGGAAGGATCCGCACGCTGGCCCGGAGCGGCGACACCGAGGCGGCGGCCACGGCGCTGACGCGGCACTCCGATATCTCGCTCAAGCAGGCACGGGAATTCATCGCCCTGCTGGACGACTAGCGGGATCCGGAAATACCGGCCAGCAACTGCTCGAACGGGAGGGATTCCAGCGGGGCGGACTTCCGGCCCGGCTGAAGCCCCTCCAGCAGGCGGGTGAACTCCCCGGCAGCACGTTCGATCCGGTCCGCGAGGGATGCCCCGCCTTCCTCGGCGGTTCCCCAGTCCTGGGGCCCAGCGAAGACGCCGGTGGCCGCAATGATCGTCCGAAGGTAGCTGAACAGGGGCCGAAGAGCGTAGTCCAGGACCATCTGGTGCCGGTCCGTTCCACCGGTGGCACCCAGCAGGACGGCCTTGCCATCCAGCGACTTGGGATCCAGGACGTCGATGAAGGACTTGAAGAGACCACTGTAGGAGGCGCTGAAGACCGGGGTCACGGCGATGATTCCGTCCGATGCCTCCACACCCGCGATGACGTCCGCCAGCCTCGGGGCGGCGTAGCCGGTGACGAAGTTGTTGGCGATGTCCACCGCAAGGTCGCGGAGCTCGACGACGTCCACGGCCACCTGGTAGCCGCCTGCCTCAAGCTGCCTCGCAGCAGCCGCTGAAAGCTGGTCGGCCAGCAGCCGGCTCGATGAGGGGACGCCAAGTCCTGCGGAGAGGACTGTGATGCGGCGGGTTTCCATGGCATTCTCCTGGTGCTCGTTCAAATCATCATACATGCGTTTGCATCTATACCGTTGAACTGCCGCAGGTGGCGGAGTATTCCCGGAGGTTCTGCGGGACCCTGATCAGAGCAGGACGGTTCCCTGGATGCACGTGGTCGATTCGCCGCCCACCCAGATGTCCCCGCCCTCAGCGCTCACATGGATGCGCCCGGCCCGGCCCAGCACGGTCCCCTGCGAAGCCACGTACTGCTCCGGCGCCCTGCCGGTTCCCATCAGCCATTGGGCTGCACCGGCATTGAAGCTGCCGGTGACGGGGTCCTCCGCCATCGCGTCACCGGGCAGGAACGTGCGCACCTCAAAGTCGGCGCCGGTGCCGGGAGCATGCGGCCCTATGACGCCGATCTTCAGGTCGCCCATGGCTGCGTGGTCCGGTTCCAGGGCCAGCACCTGCCCGGCGGACTGCAGCAGGACACCGATCCATTCCGGCCCGTTCACCAGCCAGCACGCGTCGACGATGTCGCCGGGGGCCACCCGCAGCGCCGCTGCCAGCTGCCGGCGGACGGGCTCCTCCACGGGGCCGGATCGCGTCAGGGGCGGCGCGGCGAAAGCCAGCCTCCCGCCGTCGCGCTTGATCCGGACAAGCCCCGCCGCGCATTCCTGCACCACGCAGCCGTCGGACTTCGGCACCCCTCCGCTTTCCAGCCAGGTATGGGCAGAGCCCAGAGTCGGGTGGCCCGCAAACGGGAACTCCTCGCTCCCGGTGAAAATCCTGACCCGGTAATCGGCGCGGGGATCCCGGGGAGGCAACAGGAAGGTGGTTTCCGAGAGGTTGGTCCAGTTGGCGAAATGCTGCATGGTCGCCGCGTCCAGGCCTTGGGCATCAAGCACGACGGCGAGCGGGTTGCCACGGTAGGCCAGTCCGGCGAAAACATCCACTTGGTGGAAGGGGCGGGGGCGGGGGTTCGGGTTCACCGGAGCAGGCTACCACCGCACAAACGAAAGACCCCCGCCGCCGGAGTCCGGCGACGGGGGTCGTGACGTGGAGTGGGGAAATTACTTTCCTGCCACCACGTCCAGTTCGATCACAGCGGCAACGTCAGCGTGGAGGCGGACGTTGGCCTGGTAGGAACCGACCGACTTGATGTGTGCGGGCAGTTCAACCTTGCGCTTGTCGATCTTGCCAAGGCCAGCGGCCTCAACAGCGTCGGCGACGTCGCCCTGCTTGACGGTGCCGAACAGACGGCCGGACTCGCCGGCCTTGACGACCAGCTTGACCGGCTTGGCGGACAGTGCAGCGGCCTGCTTCTGAGCATCTTCCAGGGAAGCGTGCTCGCGGGCGGCGCGGGCAGCCTTGATGGACTCAACCTGCTTCTCGCCACCCTTCGACCAGGTCAGGGCGAAGTTGCGGGGCAGCAGGTAGTTACGTGCGTAACCGTCCTTGACCTCGACAACATCGCCGGCAGCACCGAGACCGGTGACTTCGTGGGTCAGAATGAGCTTTGCCATGTTAGTTAATCCCTTCCTTAGCCGCGGCCAGCGCCGGAGTAAGGCAGCAGAGCAACTTCGCGGGCGTTCTTGATTGCCTGGGCGATCTTGCGCTGTTCCTGCACCGTGACGCCAGTGACGCGACGGGCGCGGATCTTTCCGCGGTCGGAGATGAACTTGCGCAGCAATGCTACGTCCTTGTAGTCGATGACAGTGATGTCAGCGGCCTTCAAGGGGTTGGACTTTGGTTTGGGCTTACGGAGTTCAGCCTTAGCCATCGTGGAGCTCCTATTCTAGGGAGCCCGTGGATATTGATCCACGGGATGGTGGTGGTCCGACGGCGGCAGTGCCTTGGGTGCGTGGCGCACCCGGGCAGTCCCGGCGCCGGGCCGTTATTTGGGTTTTAGAAGGGAGGTTCGGAATCGGGGCCGTTGCCCCAGCCGCCTGCGTTGGAGACACCGGGCGTAGCCCAGGGATCGTCCTGTGCAGCCTGCTGGTTGCCGCCGCCCCAACCTCCACCGGAGTTGCCGCCCTGATTTCCACCAGAGTTGCCTCCTCCGAAGCCACCGCCGCTGTTGCGGCCGCCGAAGCCGCCGCCACCCTGTCCGCCGGAGCGCTGGGTGCGGTTGACCTTGGCATTGGCGTAGCGCAGGCTGGGGCCGATTTCGTCGACCTCAAGCTCGATAACGGTGCGCTTTTCGCCTTCTTTTGTTTCGTAGGAACGGCTCTTCAGGCGGCCGGTCACGATGACGCGCATGCCCTTGGTCAGGGATTCGGCGACGTTCTCGGCTGCTTCACGCCATACGGCAGCGCGGAGGAACAGGGTTTCCCCGTCCTTCCACTCGTTGGACTGGCGATCAAAGGTGCGGGGGGTGGAAGCGATGGTGAAGTTCGCTACTGCCGAACCTGACGGTGTGAACCGCAATTCCGGGTCATTGGTGAGGTTACCGATGACCGTAATGGTGGTCTCGCCTGCCATCTACTGCCTCCTTGTTCGATCCTGGGTGAAGAGTGCGTTTCCTGCGGGGTAAAGAATGAAGACGGTGCTGAATTACTCAGCAACAACCTTCTGCTCTTCGGGGCGGGTGATCTTGGTGCGCATGATGGTCTCGTTAAGAGACAGCTGGCGGTCAAGTTCCTTGGCGGTCTCCGGCTTGGCGGTGAAGTTCACCACGGCGTAGATACCTTCGGACTTCTTCTTGATGTCGTAAGCCAGACGGCGACGGCCCCAGATGTCAACCTTTTCGATGGTTCCACCATCGTTGGTGATGACGTTCAGGAACTTCTGAAGCGACGGCTCAACGGTACGCTCTTCGACCTCGGGGTCGATGATTACCATCAATTCGTAAGGACGCATATGTGAACCCACCTCCTTTGGGCTAAGCGGTTACGGCATTTCCGTAACAGGAGGTTCATTTGCGATTCCGTGCAATGCCTTGCCGCCGGAACGGAGGCAGGACGCAGCACAGACTTCAATATCTTAGTGCATTTGGACCCGATAGGCGATTCGCGCTTGACCCAAGGCTAGCCCCGGTGGAGGTGGGCAGCAGCCGCAGGTTCAGCCATGTGGAAAACCCTGCCGTCACTGGCGCCCATACCAATGCACTTTGCCGACAGGGGAGCGCCACGCCAACGCAGTGAGGTCCGTTACCTAATTGTGATTCGCAGACCCTTTTCGTGTACGGTCGTCCGGGGGCCGCCCCCAGCCGGCTCCAGTCCCGGATGCCGCCCAACTCTGCCGCGTCCGTGATTATCACCAGATTCCAGGCAGAGGCGGGGGACCCAAGCGTCCCGGGCACGGCAACGCGCCTGCCCTTGGGGTGAAGCCGCAGCACGCGGCCGCATGCCCTCATTCGAACCCGACAGCTAACTCCGCAGGCGACGAGAGGTAGCATCCCCATGCCCGCACCCCGCAAAGGCAGCGCCAAACGAGCGCACCGTTATCAAAATGAGACAGATCCCGCCCGGACATCCCCGGCCTTCAAGTCCGGTGCTCCGGCCCGGGCGCGCCGCCGCTGGCCCCTTGCCGCCGGTCTTGCCGCAGCACTCCTCGGAGCAGGTTCCCTTGGCCTGGGCCTGACCCACGGTGACGGAACCGCTGACGTGGCGCGGGTGGCGAGTGCAGAGGATGCCGGCAGCGCCGCACCCACCCAAACTCCGGACATTCCGGTCCCCGCTCCAACGCCAGTCCCGGCAGTCGAGGCCGCTCCTGCCGCCGCTCCTTCGCCGGCAGAGGCACCGGCACCTGCCCCCGCAGCAGTACCGGCACCCGCTGCCCCTGCCCCTCCCTCCGAAGCACCCATCGCTGTGGCGCCGGCGGCGGCACAGCTGGCCAGCACCGGGACGCCTGCGCCCGCCGGGGTCCCGGGGAACTGGACCATGACCTTCGCCGACGAGTTCAACGGGGCCGGACTGGACACCGCGAAGTGGTCCGGCTGCTGGTTCTCCCCCGGTTGCGGAACCATGAACAAGGTCTCCACCAGCCCGGCGAACGTCTCCGTGGCCAACGGGAACCTGGCCCTGGGGCTCAGCTCATCCACCTCCGGCGGACTGGTATCCACCAACCCGAAGGGCGGGGCGGGGACCGGCTTCCAGTTCACCACCGGCTACGTCGAGGCCAGGATCAAGTTCCCGGGCAACGCCAACGGCCTCTACAACTGGCCTGCCTTCTGGACCACCGGACAGTCGTGGCCGGCCACCGGCGAGAATGACATCGCCGAGGTCCTGCAGGCCAAGATGACCGTGAACTACCACTCCGGTTCCGGCTCCCACAACCAGGGCGGCGTGGGCGGCAACTGGGCCAACGAGTACCACACCTTTGGCCTGCACCGGATGGCAAACTCCTCGGACGTGTACTTCGACGGCGTCAAGGTCAAGTCCTACCCCACCGACGACGGAAATGCCCCGCAGTACATCGTGCTGAATGTCGGCGCCTCCTCCACGAACCCGGCCTACGGCGCGCCGTCCCAGATGATGGTGGACTACGTGCGCGCCTGGCAGTAGCAGGCCACGCCCCCAGGTGAAAGGGCGACGGCGGGATCTCCCGCCGTCGCCCTTTTTCGGCTTCCCTCAAGGTTGCCTAAAGCAACCCTCCGGCGACGATGTGATCCAGTACACTCTTGCAATGAAGCTCCTGTACGTGACGGAAAGCGTGCCCAACCGGGATCCGGAACTGGGGGACGGAAGCTCGATGATCCCGTACGAAGTAATCCTGCACCTCCCCCCTGGCATTGCCGTCACGCTGCTGACTTTCTCGGGTCCTGTTCCGGTTCCGGCAGAGATCAGGAACCGCTGCGATACCATGTACGAACTGGCCCCGCGCGAGGAACTTTCGGCCTTTGCCCGCTCCATGGGCGGCCTCACCGGATTGGGAAAGCACCGGCGGTCCACCCCCTCCGCCCGCGCCGCCGCGGCCCGGTTGTCCGCAAGCCGGGACGCCACCCTGATCCATGGCCCCCATGCCCTCTTCCTGTCCCACTGCGTCACCGGTCCCCTGGTGCTGCAGACAGTGGACCCCTGGTCCATCCGGGCCGGCATGGACACCGCCATCGCCCGTACCTTCCGGCCCGCCTACCGGCTGCGCGAACAATTGGCCGCCCGCGCTGAACGGCAGCTGCCGCCCCGGGCCAGGCTCCTGACCGTCGGAGCCCAGGACGCAGCGGCCTGGTCCGCCACGCTGGGCAGGCCGGTCACGAGCATCCCCAACGGCACGGCGGTGGCCACCGGTCCCCGCCGGGAGCGGAAAGCCCCCGTGGTGTGCTTCGCAGGCAGCCTAAACTACGCGCCGAACGTGGACAGCGCCACGGTACTGGTCAACAGGATCGCGCCGCTGGTGTGGCGGGAGGTCCCGGACGCCCGCTTCGTCATCGCAGGGCGGCGCCCCACACCGGCGGTTCAGGCGCTGGCCGGACCCCGGGTGGATATCCTGGCCAACGTGCCTTCCATCCTGGATGTGTTCCAGGGCGCGGATGTGGCGGTTTTCCCGGACGAACACGGCGTGGGTATCCGGAACTCCGTCCTGGAGGCCCTCGCCGCGGGGCTGCCCGTGGTGGCCACGCCGGTGGCCGCGAGGGAACTTCCCGCACATCCGCTGCTGGCCGTTCGGGACAGCCAGGACACTCTTGTCCGCGAGGTGGTGGAGCACCTCACCGCCCCCAAGCAACCGCCCGGGCCTTCCCACGGCACCGCCGGAACGGCGGCCGCAGGCGCAGTCCGCACCTGGGACACCGTGGCAGGCCAATACCTGGCGGAGGTCCGTGCGGCCATGGCCGGTTCATCCCCGGCGGGGGAGCTTACCCGGACGAACAGGCAACCATGACGTACGCGCCGGGGGAACTGGAGCGCAAGGGAGTCCGGGGAGCCCTGTGGCAGGGGCTGGCCTTCGCCTCGGGCAGGGTGATCGTGCTGGTGACCACGGTGGTCCTGGCACGGCTGCTCTCACCTGAGGAATACGGCCTCGTCGCCTTGGCGCTGGTGCTGATGGCCTACGCCGAGACCATCGCCGATGCCGGGGTGGGCCAGGCGTTGGTCTACCTGCCCAAGACACCGGTCATCGCCAGGTCGGCGCTGCTGCTTTCCGTTGCCCTGGGCGCAGTGCTGGCCGTGGCGGCCCTGCTCGCTGCTGACGCGGTGGAGGACCTCCTTGGGCTGGAGGGCGTGGCCCCGCTGGTGCAGGTCCTTGGCGTTTCGGTGCTTGCCACGGCCTGCGGTGCCGTCCCGGAAGCCATCATGCGCCGGGACCTGAAGTTCAGGCAGCTCACGGCGGCTCCTGTACTGCGCGCCGCAACCATGGGAACGGTGACCCTCTACCTGGCCTTCACCGGCCACGGCGCCTGGTCACTCGCCGTCGGAACGGCTGCCGGGTCGGTGGCCTATGCCGCCACCTGCTGGTTCCTGGTCCGCCGCGAGGCGCCCTGGCAAATCTGGCGCGTGAGCAAAAGCGCCATCGGGGAAAATGTCCGCTTTGGCGCCCCCGTCGCCGGCAGCACCATGCTTGCCCGGGCGATCTTCGACGTCGACTACCTGGTCATCGGCATTGTGCTGGGCGCACACGCCCTGGGTCTCTACACCCTCGCCTTCCGGCTGCCGGAGGCCCTGATCCTGAACGTGTTCTTTGTGCTGTCCACCGTCCTGTTTCCCCTGTACACGCAGGTCCGGGGCGACCGGCAGCGGCTGCGGGACGGCTACCTGAAGAGTGTCACCGTGCAGGCGCTCTACGGCATCACGGCAGGTGTGGGCCTGGCCGTAGTGGCGCCCGTCCTGGTCCCGGTCCTTTTCGGGCAGCAATGGGAGGAGTCGGTGACCCCGCTGGTATTCCTGGCCCTGTACGCGGCCGCCCGCTCCCTGGGTGCCGGGGCCAATGACGTCTACAAGGCGATGGGCCGGCCCGGTCTTTCCATCTGGATCTCCGTGGTCCGCCTGGTGGTCCTCCTCCCGGCCCTGGTCTTTGCCACCCAGTGGGGCATCGTGGGGGTCGCCTGCGCCCAGATGGTGGTGGCCGTGGTCTTCGCGTTCGGCATGCAGGCAGTAGCCGCCAAGGTCATGGGGACAAGGATGCGCCGGATGATGCGGGCCGCCGCTCCGGGCCTGGTGTGCGGCGCCGCGGTGGGCCTGGTGGGCCTGGTCAACCTGGCACGGCATGCCCTGGGACCGGTCCCCACGCTGGCTGTCATGGTGGTGGCCGGAGTGGGCGCGGTGTACGCGGTGCTGCGGTTCGGCTACCGGGACCTGCACGACGAGATCCTGGGCCTTTTCCGGCGCAACCACGAAAACCCGGGAGCGGCGGAAAGCCGGACCTCCTAGCGGGTGGCCGCCCTACGCGGCTTCCACAACATGGCGCCACAACCAGAAGTCCCTGTCCGCCTGGAGGGCGGCCCGGACTTTCCCGTTTCCCTGCGTCGGATCAGCCTCCGCCTCCTGCGCCAGCCGGTCGGCGAGCGTGGCGGTGGACCGCGCCCACGTGGCGATGACCAGCAGCGGGAGGAGTGAGAGGTCCACTCCCCTCATGCCAAGGTGGCGGGAAAGCGGCTCCAGCGCCCAGCCGCCCTTGCCGAAGGCTTTGTCAAAGGCCGCCATCTGGGCCTCCCGGGCGAACGCCTGTTCACTGGATTCGCTCAAGTACTGGAGGTAGAACACCAGGTCGTGCCCGGGCACTCCATCCGTGAGCGACCGTTCCCAGTCCATGACCTGCAGGGCGCCGCCGGGTTTAACAAGGAGGTTCGGATGGCTCAGGTCGCCGTGTTCGATGACCGCGGGCAGTTGCGAGCGGCGCAGCGGGGCAAGGAGTTCGTGCGTGCGCCCAACGAGTTCGTTTGTCCGGGCATCCGGGCCGGCCAATCCTTCCAGGGCCGCCAACGGCGCGGCAACGGCGCGCTGGTACCAGTCCACGTTGCCGGCGGCGGGCTGCGTGCAGGGAAGTGCCCCCACGAACGCGGCCCCGGTGGCGACGGCGGCAGGAAGATCCGCTGCCACCGTCCTGGGATCGAGCGGCAGGCCGGTCAGCGCGGTTTCGACCAGCACCGTGTACGGCCCCACGTCCCGGATTCCCACCAGTCGTGGAACACCGGCGCCTGAGTCGCGGACGGCGGCGGAGAGCTGGGCCAGCATGGCCGCCTCACGGCGGACGCCGCTGTTGTCCCCGGGCTGCCGCGGCACCTTCACCACCAGGGCCGGTTCGCTGTGCCGGGAGGGGAACACCAGGGCCACCACGTGCCGGGAGGTTGCGAACCGCGGGGTCAGCAGCAGTGTCTCCCATTGTTTGCCCAGGCCGTACTGGTCCAGGGCAAACTCGTCGAAGTGGTCCCGCAGGAACTGGTCTATGAAGCTCATTGCGCCGCGTTCCTCTCCGGAAGCCGCCCGGTGACGGTGCCCTCGGGGACCAGGAGGTCGAAGACGTGCAGTGCCAAGGCCATGTGCACCGCAGCCGCTTTGAGGGCCCCGAAGCGCACATCCTTGCGCAGGGCCAGGGTGTCCCGGATGGATACTCCGGACCGCACCGGAACCAGCCGGGCTGTCCGCTCCCGGTTGGGGGCGTTCCAGTACAAGGCGACGTCCTGGTAACCCCGGCGTTCCAGCGTCCGTTTCCACCCTCGCAGCGTCCGGGGTCCGGAACGCTGGAGCAGGGACCGGCTGGCTTCCACGCAGATCCAGCCTCCCGGCTCCAGTGCCAAGCCTGCGCTTTCGATCTGGCCGGGGCCCGGCGAGGCCAGCAGCACCACGTCGCACGTCCGGCCGACCGGCCCGGTGTCCGGCTCGTCCAGCCGCACAGCCTGCGGGTCCAGCAGGCGCAGCGCCGATTCTGTTTCCGCGCTCACCCTTCCGGCGAAGCCGAGGGTGCGCGGCTGCAGGACCGGAAGCAGGAACCGCCAGTCAAGGAGCCGCCACAGGTGCAGGGACAGGGCCTCGCCGGCGACGGTTTCCGCCGCGGCCGGGCTCTGGGAAGTGGGGCCGACGGCGGGGGTGCGGTGCGGGGCGCGTCCTGCGGTGGTTGCCCTCCCGGCAGCCGGGGAGCACGTGTCCCAGATGATGCCGGTAGCCACGCGCTGCACGGCCTCCACCGGCTGGGCCGCATCAACCACCCGGCTGCCGGGGAGCCGGCCCGCCAGCTGGAGGTAGTCGTTCCGCCAGGACTCCAGGAGCTCCGGGCTGTGTTCACCTTTCCGCTCGAACATCACCGCGCCGGGAACATCAAGCACCAGGAGCACGTCCGGGGCAGGGATGACGGCCAGGGCCAGGGCGTTGCTGATCCGCGCCAGGGGACCGCCGCCGGGGCCGGCCAGCAGCGCATCGTACGCCACGCGGTCCATCAGCACCACCTTGCCCATGCGGCGGTAGAACCTGGCCAGGATCCCGCCACGGACCAGCCGGTACACCTTCTTGGCCGTCCTTCCGCCCGGAATCCGGTTGAGCACAGCATCAAAAGGCCCCGCGCCCCACAGGCCCATGTATACGTATTTGGTGGGCAGCGGCACGTCGGCGTGGAGTCCGTTCAGCAGGGTGGTCTTTCCCGCTCCGTCCGGAGCCATGACGCCCAGCAAAGGAGTATGCCCCCGGAGCCGGGCGCCCGAGCGCCTCAGTGTCCGTCTGACCGCTTCCATGAACGCAGGGTTCGCCCCGCCACTCCAGGACGCCCTCATCCGCGAGGCCATCGCGGGAGCATCCCCGAACCGGCCGGCGAGGACCAGGTTCAACATGTCGGTTGCCAGCCCTGCACCCACCCTGCGCCGAACCGACTCCGCAATCCTGCCGCCGTCGGCCGCCACCCTGGCAGCCGCCCGCGCAGCCTCCTGCCGCGCCGGCGTGATTCCACCCTTGTCCATGAACAGATGCAGCAGCAGCAGCCAGGCCTGGTCCGCGGCGTCGGGCATCCAGTAGGAGCCATACCGGACCCTACGCCGGAGGCAGCGGGCCGCCCACGGGGTGCGCCACTGCTGGCAGGAGCCGAACGCCAGGTCGGAGACGACGTCAAGCTTGATCCAGGCTCCGTCGCCGGGTGAGTAGCTGAAGTAGAACCTGTGGCTGCCGTGTCCCCAGGCAAGGACCCTGCAGAACCCTGCTGCCGCCATCACGTCGTCGAGCCGGGAAAGGAGGTGCTTGTCCACGAGGATGTCCACGTCCCCCGCGGGCAGGGCCAGATCGTCCTCGCCGCGGAGCAGGAGCCACGGCAACCCTGTCCCGTCGAGGGTGTCGAAGACCGCTGCCACCCGGGGGTGAATCTGTTGCCTTCCGCCAACGTCGGGCTCCGTCAGGGCACCCGGGTGACCCAGCTCTTCGGGAACCGGAAGGTCACTGGTGATTTCCATGGTGCAATCCCCCAAATCGTCCTAAACCGCGGTCGCGGCACTTGGTTCGTTCACGGCGTGTAGGCATACTGGGCCACCCAATCAACCTGCAGATGCCCTGCCGTGCCGGCGGCCGGAAAGGTTGCTTTGGCGTCATCGGCGGTCTCCGCCTGAAGGGTCCAGCGCATGGGCGTGTTCGGCACACCCTTGGGTTTGGTTGTCTGGTCCACCAGCCCGCCGTCCAGGAACCACCGGACCAGGCCGGGGCTCCATTCGATGGTGGCAACATGCCACTGGCCTGCGCGGGAGTCCGAGTACTTCCTGTCGGCGGGATCGAACTCCATCCCGTCGGTCGTGCGGGTCCCTTTGATGGCGGAGTTCCCGTAGAGGGATCCGTCCAGGGCTCCTTCCGGCCAGTCGATCTCCCCTTCGTTCCAGTCGTCGCTGGCCGGCCAGAGGAGGAACGCGATCTTGTAGCCCGGGGTGGAGTCGTACCGGAACCTCACCGAGTACCTTCCGTACGTCTGGCCCGTATAGCCGAACGGAATGACGCTGGCCACCCGCGGCCTGCTGTCCGAGTAGTGCAGGTAGAAATCGAGGTAGCCGTCATGGACCGAAAGGACATCGTCGGGCGTGTACGTGCCAAAGCCCGATGAGTCGGAAAAACCGGAATACCCACGCATGTCCGGCCCGTACACCTGGCCCACGGCCCCCAGCGGGGCCGGGACGTCGAAGTCCTGGACCATGGTCTGCCGCCAGGACGGCAGATCCCCTTTCGGGGCCCCGGTAACCTTCGAGGAATCCGCGTGCAGGGCCAGCAGCGCCGCCCCGACGATGGACAACGACGTTACCGTGACGAGCGACAACTGGTACACCCGTCCGCTACTTTCCCCAGTCAGCACGTGAAACCTCGTAGATCCGCACCGACTTGTTCTCAAACACCAGCTCGGTGCCCCTGGCCACGTTCAGGTCATGCTCGAGCGGGACCAGGACATCCTTGGGGAACTGGCGTGGAACGCCGGTGGAGGTACGCTGCTGCAGGTCCGATACCACCACGAAGACCCGGTCCGAGGGGCGCAGCCTGGCTGCTGCCCGGGTCTTGTCCACGTAGGCCAGCATGTCATCCCCCGTGAACGGCTGGGCGGTGTTGTGCAGCTTCGACGCAACCGAAACAAGCTGCCCGGTGCGGAGGTAGAAGGCGTAGTGCGAGCCGACCAGCAGCGGCAGATGGTAGTTCGTTTCCACCACTGCGTCGCCCCGGCGGACGTTGGAGTCGAGCCAGCGGCTGGCCGATACGTCTGCGGCCGGTACCCGGACGTTGGCTTCATTCTGGAAGTACACGGCCGTGAACAGCACGGCCATTACCGAGATGGCCGAGGTTGCGCCTACGACGGCCTTCCTGCCCGGGAGTTTCCCGGACCAGAAGAGCCAGGCCGCGCCGATGGCGAGCCACGGAAGGGCGAACATGAAGACGCGGAGCCTGCCCTCGCCGCCGTAGGACGTGCCGAAGAGGCCAATGATGGGGGTTGCCGCAAGCGTTCCCACGATCAGGGTGGTGCGGACGTTGCCCCGGAGGATGTTGCGGATGAACCCCAACCCCGCAAGCAGGGCGGTGAACAGGGACAACGCCAGTGCTTCGCGTGCCAGCCACCGTCCGGAGAGGAGGGACGGTCCCGGTGCGCCGCTGGAGGCTTTGTAGCCGGCGTTGGCGAGGAAATCGAAGCCGTTGAGCAGGCCGTACTTGTCCTTGACGAACTCGGCGTTGGGAAGGAGGTAGAGCAGGGCCATCAGGAGCAGCGCGGGCGCTACCCAGGCCGGCTTGAAGTAGCGGGCCAGGAAGAGGGGGAAGAGCCCCAGGATGGCCAGGTACGGGGTCAGTTGGTGGCTCATCACAATCATTGCCTGCAGGACCAGGACTGCGGCGATGGCCAGTGCCTGCTGGCGGCCGCTGTAGGTCCTGACCTCCTCCGGCCCGGGGGCCTCTTTTGAGAAACGGCCGGACAGCCGCTCCTCAAGCCTGAGCACCCAGGGGGCCGGGTTGCCGCGAAGGTAGGTAAGGATCAGCAGGCACATGGTCAGGTGCAGCGTGTAGGCGAAGGCCTGCGGCGAGTAATAGTTTTGGTTCAGCCAGTTGGAGAGGGCGAAAACCAGCGCACTCGTCCAGTAGATCCGCGGGTTCTTTGTCAGGGTCCTGGCGATGGCAAGCACCAGGGCGACGTTTATCAGCGCGAACACCGGCTCGGCCCATCCGGCGTAGGCCATGGCGTCCTTGTAGCCGCTGGATTCACCCAGGAACGCGCTGAACAGGAAGAAGCCGGGCCAGCGGTTGTAGATGTCGATGTCCGGGTCGAACTGGCCGGTGGTCTGGATCAGGTCCGTGACGGCTATGTGCTTGTAGGTCCAGGGCAGCCGCGGGACGTTGGCCAGCAGCCCGGCGGAAGAATAAAGGATGACCACCAGGCCCGTGATCGAGGCACCGGTAAGCCACCCGGAGTGCTCGCCCTGCCGGACGATGCTCCAGATGCAGAGTGCCACCACGAGGGCCAGCGCCACATACCAGGTGACAGGGAAGGCGGCGAGCAGGCCGAGGTCGCCGAGGTGGGGGTTTGTGAGCCCTAATGTAGCGGCCCACGTGACCATGGCGGCCAGGAGAACCAGCCAGGGTGCATAGGTTTTGAGCTCCGGACGTGGCAGCCGGGTTGCGGCAACCCGGGGGCTAAGTGGCCCCGGCACCAGGAGGGCGGCCGCGGAGGCCAGCATGATGCCGACGGCGGCGGGCCGGGGATTCCAGAGCTGGAGCCACCCCATGACGGCGGCGGCCAGGGCAAGTGCCGTGGCGCCGGCGACGACGGTGAAGATCAGGCGGGCCACCGGGTCCACATTCCGGACCCACCGCACCAGTGCCCAGCCCGGAATGAGGAGGCACACCAGGAGTTTGGCGCCCGCAATGGACTCGCCCCCGACGTCGAACAGGATCAGGACCGCCGTCACGGCACCGAGCAGTGCCAGGACGTAATCGGAATACCCTGGCCTGCGCCGGCGTGAAGGGCGGGAGTTCATCGGGCCGGACACGTCACCCCTGATGAGAAGCGCCATACTGTTTCAACTCCTGGATTGCTTGCCGCCGGTGGAGCGACCCTCCGCCAACGGCCCCGACTGTGGACTGTTGTCTTAGCTGCCCGCGGCAGCCCTGCGCGATTGCAGATATTTGTAGGGGCCCAGGGCCACAGCCAGAAGCTGCAGCCAGACGAGCCGGTCGACCTGGGCCTCCAGCGAACTGTGGATCGGCGGCCCCTGGAGCGCCGGCTGGCCGGCCTGTTGGCGCCGGTTCAGGAACTCGAGTCCAACGCCCCAGCTCCTGGCCAGGGCCAGCCTCGCGGTATGGGGGTCCATCATCACCTTCGTCATCCAGGCCCCGAGGCCGTTGCCGTAGCCCCGCGCCTGTACCCGCAGGTCTTCGAGGCCGTCCCGGTGTCGGTGCCAGACAATGGCGGCCGGCTGGACCACCAAAGCGTGCCCCGCGAGGATGACCCGGGTGAACATGTCGATGTCTTCCCCGCCGCCCGTGGGAGTTCCCACCCCCAGGGCGGGATCGAACCCGCCGAGGCGAAGTGCCGGCTGGCGCCTGAGGGCGAAATTGGCTCCCGTACCGAAAGCACCGGGGCTGAAAGGGAACTTGGGGAGCGCCGCGGGCGGGTTGGCGAGCGAGTAGACCTGCGGAACCAGGCTCCGTGACCAGCTGACCTTCGAATCGAAATAGCCCTGGGTGGGGGTGCGGAGCTCTCCCGCGGGAACCAGCCCCGTAACGCAGGCAGCCCCGGGAACGGCTTCGAAGGCGGCGGCGATCTCCCGCAGCCAGGACCTGTCCACCACCACGTCGTCATCGGTGAAGGCTACGACGTCTCCCCTGGCGTGCCGAAGGCCGGTGTTCCTGGCGTGGGAGAGGCCCGGAACGGGTTCGGTCACCAGCCGGACCCGCTGGTCCCTGAACTCGCGCCGGACCAGTTCTTCAGTGGCTTGCGTGGCGGGGGCGTTGTCCACCACCACCACGTCAAAGTGCGGGTAGTCCAGGGCAAGGATGGTCAGGAGCGCACCCCGCAACTGCAGGGTGCGGTCCCTGGTGCACACCACCACCGTGATGTGCGGGGTGGTCACCGCCGGCGGGAACGATGCGACTGGCGGCAGGGCCCCCAGGGCGTCCTCGAAGACAGTCCGATCCACGATTCCCGCCGGCGACGGCACGTCGACAAATCCCCGCACAGCCCCCGACGCACGCACCAGCAGCCGTGCCCGCTCGTATCCAGCATGGTTCTCCAGTTCAAAGCGCGAACAGTCCGCGAGGTCTTCCAGGTCCACCGACCCGATCCACCGCGCCCCCGGCCAGGCCGGCGGCAACAGCGACTCCATGGCGGGCACCAGGATCAGCGCCTCGCCCTGGAGATCCTCAAGCACCTGGCCGGCACCTTCGCTCATTGCACTTCCCTCCACTGTGCCCCGGCCGGGACCAGGACCACGTCCTCTTCCTCCGGGCCCGTCCAATGCTGAAGCCGGCGCCCCTGGAAGTACCCGGCCGCGGTGCAGGCCAGGACCGCGATGACCGCGCCGGCACGGCCCAGCCCGTCGGGACTGCCATCGCGCCCCCACGACTTCAGGCCGGTGAACACGGCGCGCGGGAGCACGCTGCGGACGTAGCGGCGTTCCGGGCCGAGTGCCCGTTTGTGGCCCACCAACTGGCTGACCTGGGCTTTGGACAATCCCTCGGCCCAGGACCGGGACATCATGTAGCGCCATGTCCCACGGGATGCGGGAACATGATGGTGTACCAGCGCCGCGGGTTCATAGACGATCCGCGAACCCGGCAAACCCATCCGGGAGCGGATGCAGATTTCGGTCTCCTCGCATCCCAGTGGCAGCGTGCCTTTGCGGCCCAGCGACTGGTTGAAGCCGCCCACCTGGCGCAGCACCTCAAGCCGGAAGGACATGTTGGCGCCGATCACGTTGCGGACTTCCGAAGCGACGCGGGGCAGGCCGCGATGGCTGCAGCCCACAATCCAGTCCAGTTCCTCCGCGAAGTACCCCGGGCGGCCGGATTCCCACAGCGGGACCACCTTCCCGCCCACACCCAGGACATCCGGATCGTCGTACAGCGCAACCAGGCGTTCGAGCCAGTCCGGCGCCGCCTCGGCGTCGTCATCAAGGAAGGCGACGATGTCCGATTCGGCGAGCCCCACGCCCGTGTTGCGGGCCCCTGACAACCCGGGCAGGCCTTCGCTCTCAACCACCGTGACGTCGTCGACGATCTCGATGAGCCGCTCGTAGAGGTCCTCGTTGTGGTCGATGACCACCAGCACCTGGTCCGGGGCAAGCGTCTGGTTGCGGACTGATTCGATGACGTCGAGCAGCATTCCCCACCGCTCGGAGGTATACGCGCAGATCACCACTGTCACGGACAGTGGCTTGATGCGGTCAAGCATGCCGGCTCACCGCCGCGACGAGGGTGTCATGCTGTTTTACGGCCGGGGCGAGGACGCTGTGCGGATCCACCGGAAGCCGTGGGAAGTGGACGTTGGAGTAGGTGTACTTCACGCGGCGGAGCGCCTCCGGGCGGGCACCTGCCGTGGGTGCCTCCCACAGGGTGCATTCCCGGGCCAGCGTGTGCAGCACCCGCCACCCGTCGCGGAACGTCTGGAGGTTGGATGCTCCCGAAATCCGGTCGAGCTCAAGGCTGGGAACCTCGGCGATCCTCAGCCCGCCCTTGGCGGCCCTGACGATAAGTTCCGTCTCGATCTCGAAGCCGTCCGACTGCAGCTCCAGCACCTGCAGGCATTCCCGGCGGAAGGCGATGTACCCGTAGCAAAGGTCCGAGTAGTTGCTGTGCAGTACAGCATTAGCGAGTCCGGTCAGCGCCCGGTTGCCGGCCTTCCGCAGCCGGGTCAGGTCTTCCGACCCGCCGCCGGTGACGTGCCGGGAGCCCTTCACGAAATCAAAATCGTGCTGGAGGGGTGCAACGAACCAACCAATCTCCTGGGGGTCCATGCTCCCGTCCGCGTCCAGCATCACGATGATGTCCCCCTTGGCGGCGTTGAAGCCGGCGCGGAGGGCCACACCCTTCCCTTTGCGGGTTTCATTGACCACCACCACGTCCGGGCGGAGGGCCTTGGCCACTTCAACAGTCTTGTCCTGCGAGCGGCCGTCGACGATGATCACCTCATCGACGTAAGAGGGCATCCGGCGGAGAACCCAGGGGAGGTTCTTTTCCTCGTTCAGGGTGGGAATGACCACGCTGATTGAGGCTTGTGGAAATAAATGTCCCGGCTCGGAAAAGAGAGCTGGAAGTTGGGGGGAAATCGACAATTGCCTCACCACTTCATGACAGTTCGGATTCTTGACAAGGCCGCCGGCCGTTATGGCGGTGGCACTAACGCTTCATCCGGTCATGGTCTGGTCGCTGACCCCCCAGCAAACCGTCGCCAATCCTCTGGCCGTTCCGGAAGACTACCCCCTACCTAATGCGGGTATCACGAGTAGTAGGTACTCACTTTTTACCTGGGGTTTACCCCCTGTTAGGCAAGTAAAGGGCTTGGGGGAGGCCGAAAAGATTAGGTATAGGGGGAACCGGGTGCCGGGAAAACGTTAGGTAGGGGGATGGGAGAAACCCCTATTTAGGTATGGCACTTGCATTGCCCCAGCTCCTGTCCGGGCATACGCTTCTCGGTACTTGGGGGCTGAGAGCTCTTTGTGACTGGGCCAAACGGGCAGACGTTCCCCGAATTCTTCCTATGCCCCAGGAGTTCCCTTATGAAGCTCAGACGCAGACACTTTTTCAGCCGGACAGGCCAGGCCCTTGCCGTTGCCATGGTTCTGGCGGCCTCCATCCTCGGTTTGCCCGGTACGGCCTTAGCGGATCCCGTCTATGGCACGCAGAGCATTGCGTATTCAGGGGTGTCCAATCCGCCGACGTCGGACAAGCCGCAAAGCAAGCTGTGGTGGAATGACGGATCGTGGTGGGCCGACATGTGGAAGTCCGGCACCGGATGGAGCATCTACCGGCTGGACCGGGCCTCCAACAGCTGGGTGGACACCGGGGTGGTCAATGACACCAGGGGAAGCACCTTGGCGGACACCATGTGGGACGGGTCCCACCTCTACATTGCCTCCCACGTGGTGACCATCACCGGCGATGGAACACCCAAGCCGTCACTTTCCAACTCCCCGGCCAAGCTCTACCGGTACAGCTACGCCGGCGGCAAATACACGCTCGACAGCGGATTCCCCACCACCATCACCAACAATTCCAGTGAATCCATGACGATCGATAAGGACACCACCGGCCGGGTCTGGGCGACCTGGACGCAGGTGGCCGGAAACTCTACGTCGGGATACACCAACACCGTGTACATGAACGCCGCCACCAACAGCGGCGCCTCCTGGGGGACCCCCTTCGTCCTTCCCGTCAGCAACCCGAACCCCGCTCCGGATGACATCTCCGCGGTGGTGGCCTTCGGCAACGGGCAAGTAGGTGTCATGTGGAGTGACCACAAGGCCGACACCGTCTGGTGGGCCACGCACAAGGATTCCGATGCTGCCAACTCCTCCTGGAAACTGCAGCCGGCCCTGCGCGGCAACGGCCAGTCCGATGACCACCTGAACCTCAAGACGCTGCAGGCGGACACCACCGGCAGGGTCTTCGCGGCGGTCAAGACGAGCCTGAATGACATCTCCAGCGACAAGACGCTGCCGCAGCTGATCCTCCTGGTCTTCAAGCCCGGCACCGGAGCATTCACGCAGTCCACGATTGCCAAGACCGGCGACTGCGTCTCGCGGCCGCAAATCATCCTGGACACCCAGAACAACCTGGTGCGGGCGTTCCACACGGCACCGCCAACGTCGGTTTCCGGCTGTGCCTACTCCGGCGTCGCGGGAAGCATCTATGAGAAGACCGCGTCCATGGACAATCCCGTCTTCGGTTCCGGCCGCGGCACGCCCATCATGCAGGCAGCCTCGTCGTCGAACATCAATGACGTGACCACCAGCAAGCAGAGCGTGAACAACACCACCGGACTGGTGGTCATGGCCAGCGACAACGTGGCAAAGCGCTACTGGTTCTCGGACCGGTCGCTCGGCGGCACCCCGCCGCCCGCAGGCCAGGCTCCGGTAGCGTCATTCACCGCCAACCCGACGTCGGGTGCCGCGCCCCTGAATGTGGCCTTTACTGATACGTCCACCAATGCACCCACCTCGTGGGCATGGACCTTCGGCGACGGCGGCACGTCCACAGCACAGAACCCCAGCCACTCGTACACGACGGCCGGGACCTACACCGCCAAACTCACGGCGACCAATGCCACGGGATCGTCGTCGGCGACGGCCACCATCACCGTCGGCTCGGCACCACCGCCGGCAACCGGCGGCATTACCGTGGTGAGTTCCAGCACCTCCAACTCCGGGACTGCCGTGACCACTGCGTCATTGACGGTTCCTGCCGGTACCGCGGCGGGTGACGTCCTGGTCGCCTCCATCACCACGGACCTCAACCCGAACCTGACCGCCCCTGCCGGCTGGACGGCAATGGTCAATGCAAAATCCATCAACAGCACCTCGACCTCCGGTGCACGGGCGTTCGCGTACTACAAGGTGGTGGGTGCCTCGGATCCGGGAACGTACAGCTGGACGCTCAGTTCGGCGGCCAAGTGGGGTGGCGGCATCACCGCCTACCGCGGCGTCAACAACACCACGCCCCTGGACAGCCCGGTGGTGACCGCCGCTGACACCAGCTACTCGGCCACCAGCATCACGGTGGGCAGCATCACCACGGCCAGCAACGGCGCGATGCTGATTGGCGGGGTGGCCTGCGACTGCAGCGCACCCGTGGTCACCGCCCCGTCGGGCTGGACCGAACGCTGGGAGGCAGCGGCTGGGCAGATCGCCGAGCAGGCGGACAAACCGCAGGCAACGGCGGGGGCCAGCGGAACGGCCACGTGGACCCTGAGTGCCGCACGGGCTGTTGCCGCCTGGCGGACCGCCCTCAAGCCGGCGGCCTAGTGGAACCCATAACTGAATAGACAACTGAATGAATAACTGAACAAGGAGCGGCTCCGGCCCGCCGGCATGGCGGACCGGGGCCTATCCCCTTCTAAACACGGGAATTCGAAGTTATTTGCAATACCGCCGTTTGTGCCGCGACTTTAGTGGTCATCCGTGTCCGGCTAAAAATGAAAGTCTTCGCAAAGTCTTCCTGCGACCATTTCAAAAAATTGCCGTTCAGCATCCGCTTTGTGGGAGGAATTCCGCGCGTCAATCTTGAATTAAAGCTACAGGCGGGCCACAAAACCGAGCCCCTGAACGGGCTCCAACCGGCTTCCATGTTCCCCGCACCGGGAAAGGGCAGTACGGAACAATGCGGCAGCGGCTGCCGTGCGGGGCCGCCCAGTTGGCAAACTCCGACCTGCGTCCGGGCATTGAACCTATCCAGGGCGTACGCGAGAGAGCATAGCCCTCCTGTTCCGGCTTGGCGAGGGACTTTCGTCCCGGGTCATGGTCCTGAATAACTGGACTGCAATCTTGAGCAAGTCGGAGATGAAATCTTGATGGAATTCAGCAGGTAACAAGCTGGTGCCAATGTTCGTTTCGGCACTATATTCGCATTGTCGGCTCAACCCGCGCTGGGGAGCGTGGGTCGGCATCGAATTGGTCAGTTCAAGAATGCGGTCTCCTTCTTCGACGAATGGGGACACCATGGCGCTTATCGGGCGGAGCAAAGAACTGGACCGCGTGCTTTCCGTGGTCCGGGGGCCCAAGGAAAGCACTCTGGCAGTCATCGGCCGGAAGGGCACGGGCAAGTCCGCACTCTTGTCCGAGATTCCCACCCTGGCGGATTACCGTACCGTGTTCCTGACCGCCAGCGCCGCTGAATCCGATTGGCCTTTGTCCGGGTTGACTGCCCTCCTGAACGGCATGGACGATCCCGTCCTGAACCGGATCGCAGATGAACTCCTCCGGGACACGGCCGGTGCCTTGAGCGTCCCCGCCGTGTCCAGCATGCTGCTCGAGGGCCTGCACCAGCGCTCGTCATCACGGACCATCATCGTGATTGATGACGCAGACCAACTGGATCCCGGCAGCCAGGCAGTCCTTGGGTTCCTCGCGCGGCGCCTGGCCGGCACGGACATCGTCCTGTTCGTCAGTTTGCGGGAGGATCTCCCGGAGGGCCCCTTCAGCGGCCTTCCCAGTCTGCTGCTCGCTCCGCTGAGCTACAGCGACACGGTGCGGATGCTGGAAAGCGTGCCCACGAAACGGACCACGACGGCGGCCGCCCACGCGGTTGCCGCAGCCACGTGCGGCAACCCGCTTGCCGCCGTCGAACTCTATGACCGGCTCATTGAACGTCATGCTGAGGGCAAGTACGCGCTGCCCGTCCCGCTGCCCTCCAGCGGCAGCTTTGACGCAGAGTACGCGGCGCTGGTGGGCTCGCTGACACCTGGCGCGCGGAACGTCCTGGACCTGCTTGCGCTGTCCTGCCGCAGCGACATCTCCACTATCGAGAAGATCGACCGCGACGTATGGACAAGTGTGGATGAACTGCTGACCGCGGGACTGGTGAAACGGACCGGACCGCACCTGGGCATCGGCGACCAATTGCTCCGCGGTTACGTATTCACGGCCATGACCCCCGCGGTCCGCACCGCCAACCACCGCGCCCTTGCAGAAGCAGCCGCCGACACGGACCCCTATGCCCGGCGCTGGCACCTCAGCTTTACGGCACTGGAGCGCCAGACGCCTTTCCAGCTGCTCCGCCATGCCGTGGACCTGATCCGGGGCGGGGAGGTTTCCTTTGCCGTGGAGTACATCGAGCGCGCCCTCACCGTCAATCCGTGGGAAGCGGAGACGGCGGCCCGGCTCACGAGCGTGGCCGAACTGCTGTTCAACCGCGGTGAATTCGTGTATGCGCGGCGCTACCTGGAATGGGCGCAGCGGGTAACGCGCAATCCCGCCCTGATCCTGCGGCTGACCGGCTTGTCATTCGAGATCCAGTTTGCCCAGGGAGCCTCCGTCCGCTCGAGCATGGTGTTGCGTCTCGTCAAGGAATTCGGACAGCACGATCCGGCCTATGCCGCCAGCCTGCTGGCCATCGGGGCCCTCTACTATGCCGAGCGGTGGGAGCTGAAGGACGCCGCCGAGCTTCTCCACTTCGCCGGCGGATTCCAGGGGTCGGCGTCCGCCCAGTGCCTGGCCCTGGCCGACCGGGCCAAGGTCCTGATCGAATCCGTCAGCGGTGACACGGCAAACCTTGGGCGAAAGTACGATCAAACCGGTGCCACCCGCACAGCCGGCATCCTTGTGCAGGGGCGCGCACTGACGTACGCGGAGCACTACGAAAGTGCCCATGAGGCGTTTGCCATGCTCCGCAGCTCCGCCGAGCCAGCCCACATCAACTGGCGGGAAACCGCAGCCCTCATGGCGGTGGACAACGAAATCCGGGCGGGGAATGTGCGCGCTGCCGTCAAGCTGATCGATGACCTTGAGCTTTCCGAGCCTGAAATCAAATACCACCGCGGGATGCGGTACTACTTCCGGGTGTGGCGCGCCTACGCCCTGGGCGATGCTGCACGGGCCCAGGTCTGCGCGGTCGAAGCCCAGCGCTACGCAGGGGCCGAAAGCCACCCGGCCATCATGGCCCAACTTGCTGCCTGCCAGGGCCACTTCGCCCTCCTGCGCGGGGACCTGGCAGAGTCTGTTGCCCAGTTGTCCCGGGCCGCCGAGATCGGCATGAAGTTTGGCAGCCCCACCCTGCTGCGCTGTGAGGCCGACCTGGTGGAGGTATTGATCCGCCTGAACCGGCACCGTGAAGCCACCCAGGCACTCCTGCGCCTTGAAAGCCGCTCCGTGGGTCTGCGCTCCCCCTGGCTGATGATGGTGGTGGCCCGCAGCCGCGCGATGCTGGCGGACGGCGAGCGGTCACTGCAGCTCTTCTGCCAGGCACTGGAGGGCAGGAACGGTCACACGCTTGAGCGGGCCAGGACGCTGATGTGCTACGCGGAGCGGCTGCATGCCTTTGGCCGGCTGCGGGAGGCGCGTGATGCGCTCCTGCGGGCGAAGGTGATGTTCGATGAGGCCGGCGCAGACGCATGGACCCAGCATGTGGATGCCCTCCTTCTGGACGAACGCGTGGAGCCCGTCCACCCGCAGGGCAATCCGGCCATGCTGATGCTCGCAGACCATGAGCGGGTCCTCGCGAAAATGGTGGCCCGGGGCATGCGCAACAAGGAGATCGCCGGGACGTTGTATGTGTCCGTGCGTACGGTCGAAGTGCGCCTCACGGCGATCTACCGCAAGCTCGGTGTCGAGTCCCGGGCACAGCTGACGGCACTCGCCACGGATAAGGGCTCGGCGGCCACGGAGCCGTACGTCCTGCCTGTTTTATAGGAAAACCCCGGATTTGCGGTAACCGCAGTTTCCACAGCCTTCCCCTGCAGGAGCCACAAAGGCCTTGCCCATCCCCTCAATACCCGGCCGTCTGCGGCTAACTTTGCTTCACGGCCAGAGGACAGGCGGCTACGCCGGAAAGGGTGACCATGGCAGAAATACCAGTAGCCAGGACCCGGCGCGCAGCGTTCGACTGGCCTGTTTCCCCCGCTGCTGCACAGCGGGCGGGAACAGGGCAGCAGGCGGCAGGGGAAAGCGCAGGAACCCGCTTTCCCCTGCCGTCGGCGGCCCGAACCTCCTTGGCAGTGAAAGTCCGGACCAGGAAGGCAACCGCGGCCTGGATTTCCACGCATATCAATCTTCTGAGGTGCACGGACGCCGCGGTGGTGATGGCTGCCGCCTACGCCGGCTTCCTCCTATCGGAAGCAGGATTTTCGCCGGAGGGACCCAGGGACGGCGGAGCAGCTGCCGCGGCCGCGGCATTGACCGTTGCCTGGTTGGGCGCACTTGAGCTCTACCACAGCAGGGACCTTAAGGTGCTGGGCATCGGGGCCGATGAGTACAAGCGGGTGGCCTCGGCGACGCTGCACATCTTCGGCCTCATGGCCCTGGCCGCGGTGGTGTTCTCCATCCACGGCGCCAGCGCGTTCGTGACGGTGTCCCTCCCGCTGGGCGTGGCGGCCCTGACGGTGAACCGCCACCTGTTCCGCCGCCGGCTCACCGCCGAGAAGGCAAAAGGCCGCCACCTCTCGCGCGCCGTAGTGGTGGGCGAACCGGAAGATGTCCGCTACGTGGTTCAGCAGGTCCGCAAGTCGGGAGCTGTATACGAGATCCTGGGCGCATGCCTTCCCGGGGCACGGCGGGGAGCCGGCCTGCGGGTGGAAGACGAAACAGTGCCCGTGCTCTCCTCCACGGACGCCATTGCCAGGACAGTCCGCCTGGTCCAGGCGGACTCTGTGATCATCGCCGGTCCCCTCCCGGGCGGCAACAAGTTCATCCGCGAACTGGGCTGGAGACTCGAGGAATCGTCCACCGAGCTGATTCTCGCGGCAACCCTGACCAACGTGGCCGGGCCCCGCGTCCACTGGCGCCCCGTAGACGGCCTGCCATTGATGCACGTGGACATCCCGCAATACACCGGAGCGAAGCACGCCTTGAAGCGGGTCATGGATGTCACGGCTGCGCTTGCTGCCCTCCTGGTGCTCTCACCCGTGCTCCTGCTGATCGCCTTGATCGTCCGGCTGGACAGCCCTGGTCCCGTGCTCTTCCGCCAGGACCGGATCGGCAAGGACGGCCAGGTCTTCGGAATGTTCAAGTTCCGCTCCATGGTGGTCGACGCCGAGGCGAGGCTGGCGGCCCTGAACCAGCAGAACCAGGGCGCCGGGGTGCTTTTCAAGATGAAAGACGACCCCAGGGTCACGCGCTGCGGACGCTGGATGCGGAAGTACTCACTGGACGAACTCCCGCAGCTCTGGAATGTGGTGCTGGGCGACATGAGCATGGTGGGGCCCCGGCCGCCGCTGGACCGTGAGGTCAGCGGCTATGAACGCCACACCCGCCGCCGGCTCCTGATCAAGCCGGGCATCACCGGACTGTGGCAGATCAACGGCCGCTCGGACCTCCCCTGGGAGGAAGCGGTCCGGCTGGACCTCTACTACGTCGAAAACTGGTCCCTCGCGGGCGACCTGCTGATTCTTTGGCGGACGTTCCGGGCTGTAGTCCGGCCATCGGGCGCTTACTAGCAAATCCACAAAATGGGAAGAAAGTGACATGAGAGCCTTCACCAATCCATTCCACGCCACCCAACCGCAACCTGCGCCCAAACTCCGCATCGCCGTCGTGGGCGCCGGCTACTGGGGACCAAACCTGGCGCGCAACCTCCAGGCCAGCCCGGACTGGGACCTGGTGGCCATCTGCGACCTGGACGTCGAGCGGGCGCGGAAACTTGCCGCCACGCTCGGGGACATCCCCTGCGTGGAGTCACTGGATGAGCTGCTGGACACCTTTGAGGTGGACGCGGTAGCCATCGCGACGCCGGCGCGCACCCACCACGGAACGGTCATGACGGCGCTCCGGGCCGGGAAGCATGTCCTGGTGGAAAAGCCGCTGGCAGACAGCAGGGAACACGGGCTGGAGATGGTGGCCGAAGCACATGCCAACGGGCTGGTCCTGATGGCGGACCACACCTACTGCTACACCCCGGCCGTCCTCAAGATGCAGGAACTGGTCCAGTCCGGGTCCCTTGGAGAGATCCTGTTCGTGGATTCCACCCGGATCAATCTGGGGCTCGTGCAGCCCGACGTGGATGTCTTTTGGGACCTCGCGCCGCACGACCTCTCCATCCTCGATTTTGTCCTCCCCGGCGGACTCAACCCCGCCACCGTGTCCGCCTTCGGCGCGGACCCGCTGGGAACCGGGCGGGACTGCGTGGGGCACCTGAATTTCCGGCTTCCCAACGATGCCACCGCCCACGTGCACGTGAACTGGCTGAGCCCCACCAAGATCCGCCAGATGGTGATCGGTGGTTCCCTGCGGACCCTGGTGTGGGATGACCTGAACCCCCAGCAGCGGCTTAGCGTCTATGACCGGGGCGTCAGCCTGGACCGGCAACCCAAATCGGCCGGGGAAAGAGCCTCCACCGCCGTTTCCTACCGCCTCGGCGACACCTGGTCCCCCGCGCTGCCCGAGCGCGAGGCCCTCGGCCAGGTGGTGGCTGAACTCGCGTCCTGCATCCGCAACGGCCGTGACGCCAGGACAGGCGGCGCATCCGGTCTCCGCGTGCTGTCCGTCCTGGAAGCGGTGACCCGCAGCCTGACCCAGGACGGGCGCCCCACTCCCGTGGCCGGTTCTGCCTTGGCCGCGACAGGCGCCGCGTTGGGTGGCTCCGGGGCCGAGTTGGAGGAAGCACTGTGAGCCGCCTTGAGGGGGCCAGCGTCCTGGTCACCGGCGGGGCGGGCACCATCGGGTCCACTCTGGTGGACGCCCTCCTGGACGCCGGCGTGAGCCATATCGACGTGCTCGACAACCTGGTCCGCGGCAGGCTGAACAACCTGGCCGGCGCCTTGGCATCCGGGCAGGTTGAGCTGGTACAGGGCAACATCCAGGACCGGGATCTGGTGCATGACCTCACCCACGGCAAGGACCTGGTGTTCCACCAGGCGGCCATCCGCATCACCCAGTGTGCCGAGGAGCCGCGGCTGGCCCTGGAGGTCCTGGTGGACGGAAGCTTCAATGTCCTGGAAGCGGCCGCGGAGCACAAGGTAGCCAAGCTCGTGGCGGCGTCCAGCGCCTCCGTGTACGGGATGGCTGAAGAGTTCCCCACCACCGAACGGCACCACCATGCGAACAACGACACTTTCTACGGGGCAGCCAAGTCCTTCAATGAAGGCATGGCCAGGAGCTTCCGGGCCATGACCGGACTGGACTACGTGATGCTCCGCTACTTCAACGTGTACGGGCCCCGGATGGACGTCCACGGCCTGTACACCGAGGTCCTGGTGCGCTGGATGGAGCGGATCATGGACGGGGAGCCGCCGCTGATCTTTGGCGACGGACTCCAGACCATGGACTTCATCCATACCGCCGACGTCGCCCGCGCGAACGTGCTGGCCGCCGGCAGCGACGTCGTTGAAGGGACCTACAACGTGGCCAGCGGTACGGAAACCAGCCTGCTGGAGATGGCGCAGGCACTCCTGCGGGTCATGGGTTCCGGCCTCGCCGTGGAGCACGGGCCCGCGCGCCAGGTAAACAGCGTGGTGCGCCGGCTGGCTGACACCTCCGCCGCCGCCCGCGACCTTGGCTTCAAGGCCGAGGTGGAACTGGAAGAGGGATTGCGGCAACTGGTCACCTGGTGGCTGCCGCTGCGCGACGAGATCGCCGCTGCACGGAAGGTTGGTGCGTGATGACTGCTGAACCAGTGCTTGCCCGGATCAACGTCATGAAGCCCTGGCTCGGTGAGGAGGAAGCCCGGGCGCTGGCTGAGGTGGTGGCGTCCGGCTGGGTGGCGCAGGGGCCCAAGGTCAAGGAATTTGAATCGCGCTTCGCCGAATTCCAGGGAGTCCGCCATGCGGTTGCCACGTCCAGCTGCACCACGGCCTTGCACCTGGCGCTGGTGGTCGCGGGAATCGGGCCCGGGGACGACGTGGTTGTGCCGTCCCTGTCGTTCATCGCCACCGCGAACGCCGTGACATATGTTGGGGCGCGCCCGGTGTTCTGCGATGTTGACCCGGCCACCGGAAACGTGACCGCGGAAACCATCCACGCTGCGCTCACTTTGGACACCCGTGCCGTGATCGTGGTGGACCAGGGCGGCGTGCCGCTGGACATCGACCCCATCCGCGAGCTGTGCGACCGGCACGAAATCACCGTGATTGAAGACGCAGCATGTGCCGTCGGATCCACCTACAAGGGACGGCCGGTGGGCGCGGGCGCGGATGTTGCCGTATGGTCCTTCCACCCGCGCAAGATCCTGACCACCGGTGAGGGCGGCATGCTCACCACCAACCGGGCTGACTGGGCGGCCCGGGCCAGGACCCTGCGCGAGCACTCGATGAGCGTGTCCGCTGCGGACCGGCACGGTTCACTGCTCGCTCCGCCGGAGTCTTACCTTGAGGTGGGGTTCAACTACCGGATGACGGACCTGCAGGCCGCCGTCGGGCTGGTGCAGCTGGGCCGGCTGCCGGAGGTGCTGGCACGGCGGCGGGACATCGCAGCGCAGTATGTTGCCGGCCTCTCGAGGGTGCCGGGCCTGCGGCTGGTGTCGGATCCTCCTTATGGCACCACCAACTTCCAGTCGTTCTGGGTGGAGGTCCTGCCCAACTTTGGGACTACGCGGGACGGATTGATGGAGCTCCTGGCGGAAGCTGGCATCTCGGCCAGAAGGGGGATCATGGCCGCCCACCGCCAGCCCGCCTACCGGTGGCGGAACGCGGGCCGGGCCCTGCTGCAGCAGACGGAGCGGCTCAATGACAGGACGCTGATCCTCCCCGTCTACCACGAACTCGACGACGAAGGGCTGGCCAGGATTATCAGCACCATCCGGGCTGCGGCCGCCGGGATGCGCACATGAGTGAGCTGATCCTGATAGCTGCCAGCGGCTTGGCCCGCGAAGTCCTGGCGATGGTGCGCAGCAGCGGCCAGTACGACGTCGTCGGCCTGCTTGATGACGACAAGGAAATGGCGGGCGTGACCGTGGACGGGGCGCCCGTGCTCGGGACCATCGACGACGCCGCGAAGTACACGCACGCGTTCGTCCTGGTCTGCATCGGCTCCGGCCGGGTCCGTGAAGCTGTGGTGGAGCGGTTGACCGCGCTGGGCCTCACCGAGGCCCGTTATGCCATCGCCGTGGATCCCTCCGTCCAGTACCCGGAGGGGTGCCGTGTGGGGAGGGGCAGCATCCTGCTGCGGAACGTCACACTCACTGCGGCCGTCACGCTGGGCTCGCATGTGGTCGCCATGCCGTCGGTGACATTCACGCACGACGACGACGTGGCCGACTTCGCCACATTCGCTGCGGGAGTGTCGCTGGGCGGCGGAGTCCGGATTGGCCGGGGAGCATATCTGGGCATGAACGCCAGCGTGCGTGAACGGACGTCCGTGGGGGCCTACGCCACGGTGGGTATGGGCGCGGCGGTCCTCAGCAACGTTCCCGATGGCCAGACGTGGGTGGGTGTGCCGGCGCACGAAATCAACGGGGAGAACTTCAAGTTTCGGGGGATGTCATGAGCACCGGGATAGACGTACAGACCATTCCACTGGTGGATCTCGCCGCCCAGCAGGCGGAGGTCCATGAGGAAGTCATGGCGGAACTGGCTGTCGTCTTTTCCACGGCGTCCTTTATCGGCGGACCGGCCGTTGCAGATTTTGAGGCCGCGTACGCCTCGTTTGTGGGCGCCGGGCACTGTGTCGGCGTTGCCAACGGAACCGACGCCCTGGAACTTGCCCTGCGGGCCGGGGGCGTCTGCCCCGGCGGGGAAGTGATCATCCCCGCGAATACCTTCATCGCAACGGCAGAGGCAGTCAGCCGCATCGGGGCAGTCCCGGTACCCGTCGACGTCGACCCCCACTACCTTCTGATTGATCCGGACGCCGTGGCGGCCGCCGTCACATCCAGAACGCAGGCCATAGTGCCGGTCCATTTGTTTGGGCAGACCGCGTTCGTGGAGCGCCTGGTGCCCATCGCGCAGTCCTGCGGTGCCGTGATCATCGAGGACGCTGCACAGTCCCAGGGTGCAACACGCTTTGGAGCCCAGGCCGGTACATTGGGCGCGGCGGCAGGAACCAGCTTCTACCCTGGCAAGAATCTTGGCGCCGCCGGGGATGCCGGAGCGGTGCTGACCGACGATCCCGGCCTCGCGGCGCGGGTCCGGCTGCTGGGCGCGCACGGCAGCTCAGAAAAGTACCGGCATGAGGCCATTGGGTTCAATTCGCGGCTGGACACGGTCCAGGCAGTAGTCCTCAAGGCAAAGCTTGCCAGGCTTCACGCATGGAACCAGCGGCGGCGCGCAGCCGCGGAACGGTACGCGGCGCTTCTTGCCGGCGTGCCGGGGGTTGACATTCCGCAGGAGGCGCCCGGAAACGCGGATGTGTGGCACCTGTACGTGGTCCGGGTCCAGCACCGGGATGCGGTCCTCCGGGCGCTGCACGCTGCCGGGATCCACGCCGGCATCCACTACCCCGTCCCGGTTCACCTCAGCGAGGCGTACGCCGGCGGTACTTCCGGTTCGTTCCCTGTTGCCGAAGAAGCCGCCCGCCGGATCCTGTCGCTGCCGCTGTTCCCGCACATCACCGCGGAACAGCAGCTGCGGGTCGCAGAGGTGCTGGCAGATGCTGTGAAGACATCATGACGGCACCCGCGCCCCGCCCCGGAGCTTCCAGTGCATTCGGCTGGAGTGTCCTGAATACGGTACTTTCCCGGCTGGGCACGCTGGGCATCGGCATTGTCCTGGCCCGTGTGCTGGGACCGGAGTCATTCGGCACCTTCGCGGTGGCGCTGGTGGCACTCATGGCGGTGTTGAGCTTCAACGAACTCGGCGTTTCCCTGGCCATCGTCAGGTGGCCGGGAGATCCGGCCCGGATCGTGCCCACCGTCAACACCATTTCCGTGGCGGGAAGCACCTTGTTCTGCGGGGCGGCCATTGTTGCCGCCCCGGCTTTTACCGCCGCCGTGGGAGATCCTCACGCCACGGACGTCATCAGGGTGTTGATCCTCAGCGTCCTGATCAACGGCGTGGTGGCTTCCCCGGCCGCATTGCTTCAGCGGGATTTCCGCGAAAAGACGCGGCTGGGGATCGACCAGGTGAATGTTTGGGTGGGGGCCCTGCTGTCCCTGGTCCTGGCTCTTGCGGGCATGGGAGCGATGGCGCTGGCCGTCGGCCGTGTGGGCGGCAGCCTGCTCGCCGCCGTGATGTTCCTTCGGGCGTCCCCGGTCCCCTACCGGCTGGGCCTGGACCGGGAGCTGGTCATGCCGCTGCTCCGGTTCGGGCTGCCCCTGGCGGGCACGAGCATCATCTTCTTCGCCTTGGGCTACGCGGACCAACTGACCACCGGCGCCGTCCTTGGTTCCACGGCCCTCGGTTTCTACGTCCTGGCCTTCAACCTCTCGAGTTGGCCGGTCAGTATCCTTGCCCAGCCGCTGCGCCGCGTCGCACCGGCCGCCTTCTCGTCACTTCAGCACGATCGGGGACGGATGAACAATGCTTTCGAGGCAATCGTCTCAATACTTGCCAGTCTTACGTTTCCCTTGATTCTCTTCGTATCCGCCGGCGCTGCCCCGCTGATCGGGTTCATTTACGGTGACGAGTGGCTTCCCGCAGCGGCAGCACTTTCTTGGCTCGTCGTTGCTGCAATATCCAAGGTCATTTGCGATCTTGCCTACGATTTTGTTGTTGTCCTGGGCAAGTCCGGTACCGTCTTCGCCATCCAGGCGGGGAGTCTATTGGTCCTGGTACCGGCTCTGGCAGGGGGTGCCGCCCAGTATGGCCTGGCGGGTGTGGCTGCCGCGCAAGCGGTGGTAACCGTGGCTGTGGTCCTTCCCCTTTACCTCTGGCAACTGCACCGTGGCGGCCTGCGCCTAACCGCTTTCGCCCGGGCCGTTGGGGTTCCGCTGCTCGTCGCTCTTCCAGTGGGAGCTCTTTCGGTGGGATTCGCGCACTGGATTCCCGTGGCGTTATGGGCCTTGGCGGCAGGGGGCAGCACCGCCGCCGCAGCCACCGCAGGCATGCTTTGGCTGCGGCGTGACACCCTACGTGCTTTGCGCACGATTGGTGCCCCTCAGGCGCCCAGACACGTGGAGCTGATTCCATGAAAATCCTTGTCTACCCGCACGATTTGAAGATGGGCGGGAGCCAGATGAATGCCATCGAGATCGCGGCGGCAGTCCAAGGTCAGGGGCATGACGTTGTGGTCTTTGGCCAGCCGGGGCCCTTAGTGGAATATATCGGAGACCTGGGCCTGGAGTTCATCGAATCCCCCGCCGTTCGGCGCCGTCCATCCCTTGCCGCCGCAAAGAAGCTGCGTCATCTCGTTGAGTCACGCTCAGTCGAAGTGCTGCACGGCTATGAATGGCCCCCGTCCCTGGAATGCCATTTGGCGGCCCGGCAGAAGGAGGGCCCCGCAGTGGTTTCCACGGTGATGTCCATGGCAGTGGCACCGTTCCTCCCCGCAAGCCTCCCCCTCACGGTAGGAACGCACCAAATTGCCGCTGTTGAACAGGCGTCCGGGCGGTCTGAAGTCACGGTACTGGAACCACCGGTCGACGTTACCCGCAACCGTCCGGGTCTCCGCTTGGACCAGGACGGCTTTAGGATGCGCTGGGGCATCCGCCCTGGGGCGCAGGTAGTGGTCATAGTTTCCCGTCTGGCGTACCAGCTCAAGCTGGAAGGCATCTTCTCGGCTATCGATGTTGTGTCTGGGCTTGCGCGAGGGCGGGACGTGCAACTGTTGATCGTAGGGGACGGTCCCGCGAGGGCAGAAGTTACGTGCCGCGCGGAGCAAATCAACAGCAGCCATAACCGGAAAGTCGTCCTCCTTACCGGCGAGCTGGATGATCCCCGGGCGGCATACGACATCGGGGATGTGTGCCTTGGGATGGGTGGATCCGCCCTGAGGGCCATGGCTTTTGCCAAGCCGTTGGTGGTGCAGGGCGAGCTGGGGTTCTGGGAACTTCTCACACCCGTTTCTGTCGACCGGTTTCTGTGGCAAGGCTGGTACGGTGTGGGCCAAGACAAACAGCGGGGCAGGGCACAGCTGGGCCGGATCCTGTCGGAGTTACTGGCGAACCCCGCATGTCGGGCCGAACTTGGAGAGTACGGACTGGCGCTCGTAAGGGACCGCTTCAGTCTCGAGCGTGCCGCTGACACCCAAATAGGCATCTACTCGAAGGCATTGCGTGACCGCACTACTTTCGCTGCTGCCCCTAACACCGACTGGCGGGCTGCAGCCCGCTTCGTGAACTACGAAGGCCGGCGGTTGCTGGCGCGATGGACCGGCCGGGAGGTATCGGACGACTTCAACAGCAGGCCAATAGCAGCACGTGCCAGCCTTGTCGGCCGGAATGCGCCATGAGGGCACCCTTCGGCTCTTCGCGGGCCCCATTGATATGGATAGCGGGAACGGGCTGGGACAATGTCGCCGGCACAGACCGGAACATTGTCGAGGCTCTATCGAAGCACCGGCAGATCCTCTGGGTGGATCCACCCGTCGCCGTTTCGCCGTGGCACGTTGCGAAGGCAGCAACGCGGTTAGCAACCGGTCAGCTGAACAAGCCGACAACATCTTGGGCTAGTGACACGGTCCTCAGGCTTCGTGTCTCTGCCCCGCCTGGCGTTACCAGGCCTGGCATCCGGTCGCTAACGGCATTGTGTCTCAACCGGGCGATCCGTTCCGCTTTGGCTGCCGCCGGTTGGAGGCCGGATTGCGTAGTGGCGGCCTTCCCGCTCGCCCGGTTTCCGTCCGACGTCCCGGGCAGCAGGGTGTTGTACGTGACTGATGATTGGCTGTCCGGAGCAGCACTGATGGGGTTCTCCCGCCGAGCCATGCAGCGGGTGATGACATATAACCTCGCGCACAGCTCCGTGGTGGCAGCTGTCTCCGGCTCCCTGTTGGAAGACCTCCGCGCTATGCTTCCTGCTGAACCGGCACGTGCCCTCCATTACCCGCAACTATTCGCCGTTTTGCCGAACGGCTGCCCTGCTCCCGCGGTCGGGGCCCCTCGATCACGCAGCAACGTAGCGGGCCTGGTGGGCCAGCTGAATGAACGGCTTGATATGGACCTCTTGGAAGCCGTCCAGCAGGCCGGTATTAACCTTCGGATCATCGGACCTCGAACGGACCGGGACCCGGCTTTCGGACAACGCTTCGACGCTCTGCTCCAGAATGAGAACGTTGAGTGGACAGGCCCGCTACCGGGCGGAAAGATCCCAGACGAATTGTCCCGTCTTGGTACCGGATTGACGCCCTATAGAGATTCCGCCTTCAACCGTGCCAGTTTTCCGCTGAAAACCTTGGAGTACCTCTCCGCAGGAGTTCCGGTAGTAGCAACGGACAGCCCGGCAGTCCGGTGGTTGGCCACGAACCATGTGGCCGTCGCAGCGAACAGGCAGGACTTCGTCGACAAAGTACTGAAGAGTCTGCACAACCGGAACGACGGAGCGGCAGAAATGGAACGCAGGTCTTTTGCCCGGGCGCACTCGTGGGAGGCACGGGCCAAGGAGTTCCTTAGCCTTATCGAGGCTTCCGCCGTATCCGCGGTTCCCCCAGGAAAAGAACGAAAGGTTCAACTGTGAAAGACCATCAGCGCATTCCGACTCTTGCCGTCGTTACGCCCAGCTATCGCCCTGATTTTGAACTTTGCCGTGATCTCAACTCGTCAATCCTCCGCTTTACTTACTCAGACGTGGAGCAGTACATCATTGTTCCCGAATCAGACCGAAAACTTTTTAGTACCCTCGCCGGAAGTCGAACGCATATTCAGGATGTACGGGAGTATCTTCCCGGTTCTATTATCAAATTACCGCGGACGAATATGTGGATAAACGCACGGCGGCCGTTGCCACCGATAAGGGGTTGGATCGCGCAACAAATTGTCAAACTTGGGGCCGCTGCGGCTATGACGACCGACGTTGTCGTGCTGGTGGACTCCGACGTCGTCCTGATTCGGCCTATGAGCTCGCAGACCTTCATGCAACACGGCCAGCTGGCCCTGTACGAGGTAGCTGGTGGAATCGACAGCAGCCTGCCACGCCACCGGCTCTGGTATGCGACTGCGCGGCGACTTCTTGGTCTGCCGTCCATGGAATCACCGGAATTGCCCGACTACATTTGCTGTCCCTGCGCCTGGTCGCCTGCCTTGGTCCGTTCCATGCTTGGCCGCATTGAGTCTGTGACAGGCACGGACTGGGTAAGCGCAGTCGGTAAAGAATTGCATTTTTCCGAAATGATTTTGTATGGCGTCTACGTTCGTGACGTTTTGAAGTCCTCGCATGTGCCATCAAGTTCCACCATGCACTGCCTAAATCACTATGAAGAAGAGCCTTTGAATGAAGACGCTCTCAGGTTGCTGTTGTCCACCGCAACTCCCCTTGATTTTGCAGTTATGGTATCAGCTAAATCCGGAACTCAGCTGCAGACCCGCAGGGCAGTTCTAAGTTCTTTTACAGCTCGAACCTGATGCCACACAAACGGATCAGACGGGATTGGCGGCAAACTTATAAATGTGGTGGGAGTACTCGAAGGTGAAATCGTCCGTGAAGGCAGAATTATTGACCTGGATGGTGCGGTTTTCACCGACAACTTCAATACTAGCGGCAGGAAGCGATGGCGGCAGGGAAAGCTTGTGCGCACCGGGCTCCGCACCTAAGGCATTGGACGCGAATATGTAGGCGGCACCATCGTGCATTTTCAGCATCGTGTCCGTGTCAGAACCGAAGTCCCACGCATAGGACTGCGTATTAATTACAGGAGCCATCGTATGGATCCCTTGGATAATGGCGTGGATTCGTTCCCGTCTCTCCAATGGAGACTCCACCAACGAGTAGTTGCCGTTGATACCGTCGTTGTTGTGCTGGAAGAAGACGATGCCACGGGCTTCATGAGCGATAGCCGACCAGCACGCCCCCTCTATTTGTTCCGGCGTGATGGTGGATGCCCCCTTGTCAGTCAGGTAGGGCATGGCAGTCTCCACCATCATCCAGTTCGGTTGGCTACCTGGATAGGCCTGGAACGCGCGCATCCTTTCCACGAGCCAACCGTAGGTGGCTGCCCGGGCGACGGGAACGCCGGCAGGCCAATGTGAAGAGGCGGCAATCGCGGCGGCGGTATCTGGCGAGGTATAGGCGTAATTGTCCACGCTGGCGCAGTCAACCACGGACATGAAGTCGCGCATTGTGCCACGTGCCCAAAACGTCTCAAGGACACCTTTTGAGTAATTCGCGTTGATGAATCTCCCGTCGTTGCGGGACCGGAGGGCGTTCACCTGCGCCCGCATGTTTGCGAGACTCTCCTGGGTCGTCTGGCCTCCGCATCCCAGGCCCATGTCACATTCGTCGTAGGCCAGGAGGCCGACGGCCAACGGATCCGCCCCAATCTCTGCGGAACTGAATTCGTCCTGCACAATGCAGAACATGCCTTCAGCCGTTGCAGCGGCAAGAGGAGCATTGTGCTCCACTGCTTGGAAAGTATTTATACCGAGCGCTTTAAGTTGTTTGGCATGAGCTGGTCTTCCGAAGAAGACGCCAACTGGGAAGAAGCTGGGGTTTGTCCATCCCGCCGCTTCGGCCTTGGGATAGCGCCGCCAATACTCCGGCCCTCCCTCCCAGGGGACAGCGGCAAGATTGGATCCGTTCGGCACGGCGATGGCTACATTCTGCGGGCTGGGCTGCCCAACGTTGCTGAGCACAGCGCCGGCGGCTCCGCCAGCGAGGGCGGCCGCACCAACGCCACTGACGAACAGCCTGCGGCTTAGGATCCGGTCCTGCTTCTGATGCAATTCCATCTTGGCCTCCTTGGATTTCCCGCTGCGGCGATTGGAACCAGCTACCTGGTAACCCGTGCGGGAGTTCGCAGGGGGTCCTCACCTTGCGGACGGGAGGACATCCTGTTGGAGCGGCGCGTCCCTGGTTGCGGTCCCCTGGACCTGTTCATGGTGGGTGCTGGAGCAAGGGCATTGCGCGAAGCTACAGGTGTGTCAACGCCATGAGAGTCCATGCTGCCTCGCTCCTCCGAAGTATGGTTACCTCCCGGCATTTCCTGTACAGCACGATCAGTCTGCACCTTCCTTCTTTGCCGGTTCAGGGCAGCCGCCTCCATCGAACGGGCCATGGATACTGCACCAAACATGAGGACAGTTCCCCCCAACAACACCATGATCACCGACCGCAGCCGGCTGGAAAACTGTTCCGTCGCCTTACTTAGCGGTGTCACTGCCAGCCCGGTGAAGAGGAATCTGTCATCCGCATTGTTGACTTTTTGCACAGCACGCAAATTCCGCTGGAGTTCGTCGCCCAGCGCTGCCGCTGTCTTTAATGCCCGATCCTCCGAGTCGCCCCTCGCAGTAATCGAGATGACGAACCCGTTGCCATTGATGCCCTTGCTGACGGTGTAATCAGTACTTAACCCTTCTTCTTTAAATTCATCGGCGACTGCACTGCTGGCCAGCCGTGAAATCACTACCTCACTGATGAGCGATTGGTCGGAGGAGCGCAGGAAGGGGTTATCTCCGTTGAGGTTCGCCAGACTTGGGTCGAGGAGCAGGTCCCGGTCGGTGGGAACGCGGGGGTTTACAACTGCGAAGCTGGTACTCGCCTCGTAGGACCTGGGTCCGAACTGGAACACATATGCTGCTGCCAGCACCGTCAATAAAACCACAGGTAGCAGAAATGATTTGTAGCGCAGCATTGTGCGGATTACCGCCATGGGATCCATTAGATTACTCCCTTGTTCGTCAGAACATTCTCGTTGTTGGTCATAATCCAGATCGCGCCGCCAAGACCGATAATGAGCGGATATGTCAAGGCGAAAACGGGAAAGGAAAGTGAGTCAAAGGTTGCGGAGCAAGCCATGGCGACCAGGCCGGCCGCGGCCACTGCAGCTGCCAAGCAGCGCAGGACGGGCGCTTTGGCCGTCCTCGCAGCCAACAAGGCGGCCAGCCCTGGCATGACAAAGTACGCTACGGTGCAAAGCAGGCCGAGGAGGCCCATCGTGACGGTGGCATTGAGGTATTGGTTGTCCAGGATGTGCAGGGCGTTGTCCGGCAGGTAGTTGCCAGGACCGGTGCCAATAAGGGGTCGCTGTTCAAACATTTCCGCCACGCGCGGATAGTTGTTTGTCCGGGTGCTGATGGAAAGGTCGCCGGGTTCAGGGACAAGGGCACCGAATAGCGTGCTCAGCAGCCCGGGAACTCCCATGAACAGGACAGCCGCAACCATTGGGACGGCAAGTGCGGCCCATTTTCGTGCAAGCCGGGGCATGAAGGGGACGAAGATGACCATTGCAAGGGAAATGCCAAGAATTCCAGATCGGGAAATTGTTGCGGCGATTGCAAAGATAAGCAGGCATGTTCCCGCCCAGTGCAGCCATTTGCGGCCCTTGTCATCGAAAAGTGCGCGCCAGATGGAGAGGGGCAGGAGCATGGAGGAAACAACGGCGAGTTCAATCGGTGTGAACGTAGTTCCGGCAACACGGAGAAGCGCCCCACGCTGTTGGAAAGTGGTATCCCCGCCGTTGTAGCTGAAGCCCGGCATTGTGTTCTGGAACCACTCCATGGGGTTGAGTTGCAGGAAAAATTGAACTGCAGCTACCAGGCAGCAGAAAACACCGCCGGCCAGGATCGCACGGACAAGCACCATTGCGTCGGCAATGGTGCGCACCGTTTCGGCTGCAACGCATATGAGTGCTGTGCTCGCAAGAAGGAGCATGACCCATCTGTCCGCGGCGGCCCTGGCCGCAACGCTGCTGGGTCCTGTCCACCCGGAGTAGAGGCCGACGTAGGAAATGCTGGTGCCTAACAGCAGCAGGCCCAGGGCCAGGCGTCCGGGGTGCCGGAAGGGGATCGGATCGTGCAGGGCAAAGATGCATGAAGCTGCCCAGAAGACAAACAGCAGAAGGGCAAGCAGAAGAGGAACCGTCCCAGCAGCTCCTATCGGTTGGATCACCATCGACGAGGGAAAGATAAAGATGGCGGCCGAAGTGACCCTCAGCAGCAAAGGAACGTTACCCCTGCGCCGGACGTGTTCATCCGAGCCTGCGAGGACCCGAGGGTTTCGCCCGGTGGCTGGAAACTGCCTCCACACAGAAAGTGGCTTGATTGCGGCGTGAAGGCTCACCATGTGCAAGGCCTGCAATTTAGCGCTTCACTTTTCAAAGGTTCCCCGATTCCTGATTTTCCGGGGGTGACGATGTAGGCTGCCGGCTGCTCTCGTCACGCTCCCAGGTTGTGGGGCACGCCAGGCGGGCGGCAGAACGGCTGCGAAGCACCACCAGTGCATAGACTGCGGCATCGAAAGCCGAAATAGGGCCGGTCACGGTGGAAAGTAGCTCCATGGCCTTTCGACTGACTGGGGCCCCAGTGATACCGCCCTGTTCCGCGTTCCCCCGATAGGTCCGACGCAGTATTGCATGCAATCCCTTAACGCTGCGAGGGGTCCGCACCACAAGGGGGGTGGTGGTAATGATGGCCTTTTCATCGTCGCTGAAGAGCCTGTCGACGTACAGGTCGTCGGCCGTGAGCCGGGGGAAGGCCTGGATCCGCTGATGCCCCTGAGCGCTGACTGCATACGCACCCGCACCCCACAGGTGACTTCGTTGCGATGCCATCCTGAAACGCGCCCGATAATAAGCCCGGACAAGCCAATGCGCTCCGTGGGAGTCGTAGACGAATTCGGGACGGGCAGCGTAGGGAGCGCCGCCGGGAGCTGACGTCCTGGCCGACAGAGCTGAGAAGACCGAAGCAAGCGCCGCGGGCTGTATTTCGATGTCTGCATCCAAATACAGTCTCGGCCACAGGCTGGCCGCGCGATCCGCGGCGTTCAGTGCCGCCACCTTGGATGCTTCAGATATTTGCAGCACCCTCACTCCGGGATGTTGCGCGGCGATCGATGCAGTTTCATCACTGCATCCGTTGCACGCCACGATGACCTCCAGTCGTCCGGCAGCGGCATAGGGAACCAACGGCTGCAAGGTGCGGGACAGCACGGCAGCCTCGTTGTGCGCAGGGATTATCACCGACCCCGTGGGCATCAGCGCCGGATCCATGACACAGTCCGGCCCCGGCAGAGCAGCCCAGCGGGACTCCCTCACAATAGTTCCCAGGATTCCCCGGTGTCCCGGCAGCGGGGACCGCAGCAGGGCGCTCAGGATCACGGCTCCGTGGAAGATTCGAGCGTAGGTGGCCGGACGGAACTTGCGGATGTATCGAACCCGATTGGCGGCCATGAGGGCGTCCAGCGCGGGTGAGGATCCGGAACCACCCCTTGAGTGGATAACCTGCGCGGCTGGCTCGAACCAGACCGAGGCGCCGGCCCGGCGGACGCGCCGCAGGAAGTCGGTCTCCTCAGAGTAAAGAAAATAGCGTTCATCCCAGTCGCCCACGCGGCGGGCCACCAAACTGTCGATCAGCAAGGCTGCACCGGTAGCCCAGTCAACTTGGTGCGGCCGCACGTAACTGCTCGGGTCAAAGTCCATTTCGGACAGCCAACCGGGGCGCAGAGGAAGCCTGGACCCCAGAACGGCATCCCCCATGGCACGGCTGACGGTGGGTTCACGGCGAAGGGATGGGTACAGGCTCCCATCATCATCGCGCAGCAATGGCACCACGACCCCGGCGTTCGATGCCCGCATTCGAAGCCGGAGCGCTGCGACACAGCCCGGTTCCAACCGCATGTCAGGGTTCAGCACCAGAAACGCGTCTGCTGCCCCGGCTCGCTGCATAGCCAGGTTGATGCCCGCGGCGTACCCAAGGTTTCCCCCAGTGGCGAAGATGTGGACATCCGGCTGGTCTGCAAGTGCGTCTATGGTGGCGGTGGTCGGTGAGTTGTCGGCTACCACCACTTTGATGCTTTGATCCCCCACTTCCCGCCGCAAGTCTTCAACGAGAAATGGCAGCCTGTCTTCGCTGTTGTAGGTCACTATCAGTACGGCAACCTCGGCAGGTTCCCCCGGGTCTGCGAATGACCCGGGGCCGGAGAGTTGGACTGCGCCTGGTTCCATTTCCATTTTGGGACGCCAATCCAACGGAACCGAGGTCGACGGGAAGCCGCTGGCCAAACGGAGCCGGGCATAGGCTGCGGGCCCCTGGACGAGGTATCGGGAGGCAAGCCTTTTTGGCTCCAGAACGAGCCGCCAAGCCCACTCAAGACCGGCATTTCGAACTGGCAGTGGTGCCCGCCGCATCGTGCCCGCCAGGAAGTCCACAGCTGCGCCGAAACCCAGAAGTACCCGCGCCCCGGTGAGGTGGCCATATGCACTAATCCACAGTTCCTGCCTTGGCTTGCCCAAACAGACAAAGAGGATTTGAACGCCCGCACCGGCTATATCTGAAGCCAAGTCCCGTGATGCTGCGGCATCACCCAGCACCTGGCGATCAGGCGCCCAATAGCCGGCCACTCTGAGGTTCGGAAGCTCCCTTCCAAGCCTCTCGCGGACCAGTTGGTGGGTAGACGACCGCCCACCAAGAAACCCAACAGTCAGGGAATTCGACGCGGCCGCTTCGAGGATTGGCCAGGAGAGGTCACTGCCCGCCAAACGGGGCCATTTCTTGTGCGTCAGCCGTTCAGCTTGGGATACCAGCGGAGAACCGTCCAGCAGGGTGAGCCACCGCAGGCCCGCACCTGACATCAATGCGTCGGCCCCGGAGGCACCTTGTCCGAAGTGTCTAACGTGATCGAGGTTTGCAGAGGCAACAGCCAGCGGGCGGCCGGCAGCACCGGCCGCATTCCGAAGGATGATGTCCAGTGCCTGGTCAAAGCTGGTCAAATGAACCAAAGCGCCGCCCAGGGCAATGACTTCAGGTGCGTCCAGCCGGCGGAATGGCAGCTCGACAGGCGGTGTTGTCTTTACCCTCCGCGGCTCGGCGTGAGTGGCTGCTGCGGTCTTCCTGACAAAACTGGAAAACAGTGCGGGTGCAGAAGACATGTCTCAGCTCCAGGGTCTCGGCGCACCCTGAAAACAGCGGAGTCTGGGGTCTGCACTCCCCTCGCCCGCCAGGCGCCAACGAGTGGCGCCAAGCCTGGTGCGTCAATCAGTTATGACCGAGACGCCCTTTTCGCCGGGGACCTGGTGGGGCCACCGGGACAGTCCGGAACCGTGGACTGAAAACCAAAGGGCGTTCGTTTGAACCCACCGTAGCCGTGCCCTCCGTTTCCAAACACGAGGAACCCGGCACGCTGTGGGTATCCGCACCTGGTTTTGCGGAGGGCCACAGGGCCACTCAATTCACCTGGACTCCTGCTGGAACTACACCGCGGTCCGGAAGAACAGCTCCGTGACGGCGGCCAGGCGAAGGGGATCCTCGACGCCGCACAGCTCCCGGGCGGAGTGCATGGACAGCAGCGGCACGCCCACGTCGACGGTGCGGATCCCGAGCCGGGTGGCGGTGAGCGGGCCGATCGTGGAGCCGCAGGGCATCACGTTGTTGGAGACGAATTCCTGGTACGGCACCCCGGTTTCGCCGCAGAGCCGCGCCCAGAACGCCGCACCAAAGGCATCCGTGGCGTAGCGCTGGTTGGCATTGATCTTCAGCAGCGGACCGCCGTTCAGCACGGGGTGGTTGGCGGGATCATGCCGCTCGGGGTAGTTCGGATGCACTGCGTGGCCGGCGTCGGCGGAGAGGCAGAACGACGCCGCCAGGGCCTGCCGCCGCTGGCTCACCGTTGCACCCAGTCCGTCGGAGATGCGCACCAGGATGTCTTCCAGGATGGGTCCGCACGCACCGGAGCGGGAGTTGGACCCGATTTCCTCGTGGTCGAAGGCAGCGAGCACCGCAATGGGACTGCCGGTGCCGGCGGAACCCGCGTGCGCAATCAGTGCCGCCAGGCCGGCGTGCGTGGCCGAAAGGTTGTCCAGCCGCCCGGATGCGAAGAACTCCCCCTTGCCCCCGAAAACTGCCGGTGCCTGCGAGTCCGCAATGACGACGTCGTACCCGCCGATCTGCGCCGGATCGACGGATGTGCCGGCAACCGAAGCTGCCAGCACACCCAGCAGGTCCGAGTCCGTGGGGTTCCCCAGGCCCCAGACGGGGTTCATGTGCCGCTGTTTGTCCAGGGTGAGACCCTCGTTTACCGCCCGGTCCAGGTGGATGGCCAGTTGCGGGAAGCGCAGCAGCGGTCCGGTGGCCGCGAGGTGCTCCGTGCCATCGAGCATCACCAGGCGGCCGGCGAGCCGGAGCTCGCGGTCCAGCCAGGAATTCAGCAGCGGTCCACCGTAAATCTCCACCCCGGCCTGCAGCCACCCGTGGGCGCCGGTGGTGGGTTTGGGCTTGAGTTTGAACGACGGCGAATCGGTGTGCGCGCCGAGGATGTTGAACCCCGTGGCCGGTCCCGCACCGTCCGGGACCACCCACGCGATCAGTGCACCGTCGCGGATCACGAAGAATGATCCGGCGCCACCCTCCCACGGCTGCAGTTCATCCAGGTGGACGAATCCGGCTTCCTCCAGCCGCCTGCCTCCCTCATGCGCAGCATGGAAGCTCGACGGCGATGCGCTCACATACGCGCCAAGGTCCTGGATGTGGTCTGCGGCAGAGGAAGGCAAAGGCATGGTCCCGAGTCTAGCGCCGCGCCTATTCTGCGGGCGCCGGAGCTGCCTCGGCTGCTACTGCGGACTGTCCGGCGGCTTCCGCGCCCTTCCGCCGGTAGCGGAGCACGCCCACTGCCACCACTACGGCAGCCAGTGCCAGCGAGAGCAGCAGGGATTCACGGGTGGATTCCACGATCACCATGCCGATGAGCAGGGCCACGATGCTGATGATGGCCGCCCAGGTGAGGTACGGGAACAGCCACATCTTCAGCTGCAGGTCCTTGGCTGCGGCACCCATCCGACGGCGGAGGACCAGCTGCGAGGCCGAGATGACCAGCCACACGAACAGGGCAATGGCGCCCGAGGTGTTGACCAGGAACAGGAAGACGGTGTCTGGGGCAATGTAGTTCAGGCCAACCGTCACGAAGCCCACCACGGTGGAGGCGAGCACGGCGGCAGCGGGGACACCGCGGCGGGAGATGCGGGTCCAGGCACGGGGTGCGTCACCGCGGGTGGAGAGCGAGAACAGCATGCGGCTGGCCGTGTAGAGGCCGGAGTTCAGGCAGGACAGCACGGAGGTGAGGACCACGACGTCCATGATGGTTCCGGCGCCGGGGATACCGAACAGTTCGATGACGGCCACGTAGGGGCTCTTGGCCACGGAGGCGGAGTTCCACGGAAGCAGAGTGACCACGATGGCGATGGAGCCGATGTAGAAGACCAGGATGCGCCAGACAGTGGATTTCACGGCCTTCTTCACGGCGTCCACGGGGTTTTCGGACTCACCGGCCGCGATGGTGGCGATTTCTGCGCCGAAGAAGGAGAAGACCACCACGAGGATTCCGGCCAGGACGGCTCCCGGGCCATTGGGCATGAACCCGCCGTTGTTGACCAGGTTGCTCAGGCCGGGTGCGGGGACGCCGGGGATGAGGCCGAGGATGGCGGCGACGCCAAAGATGAGGAAGAGGACGATGGCCGCGACCTTGATGGAGGCGAACCAGAATTCGAACTCGCCGTAGGACTTTACGGAACCGAGGTTGGTGAGCGTCAGCAGCACCATGAGGACAAGGGCCCACACCCACTGGTCGATGCCCGGCACCCAGCGGTGCATGATGGCAGCGCCTGCGGTGGCCTCGATGCCCAGGACGATGATCCAGAACCAGGCGTAGAGCCAGCCGATGCTGAACCCTGCCCAGCGGCCCAGCGCCTTGTCTGCATAGGTGGAGAAGGAGCCTGTCTCAGGGTTGGCTGCGGCCATCTCGCCCAGCATGCGCATCACCAGGATGACCACCAGGCCGGCGGCCGCGTACGCCACGAGGATGCCCGGGCCTGCCTGCTGGATGGCTGCCCCCGAGCCGACGAAAAGGCCTGCACCAATGACGCCGGCGATGGCAATCATTGACAGGTGCCTGGGTTTCAGGGACTTTGAAAGTTGCTGGTCAGCATGCATGGAAGCGCCGTCCTGTTGGGAAATAGCATGGGTTGAGCGACGTACCTTGGTGGACCACCGGTGGACCGTGTGATGCACCACATCGTCGTTTCACCCTAGATCCGCCATTATGCGCCTTGCTTTGTGCAGTCCAACAGATCTGGTTCCCGCCAACAGGACGGCACTCCAAGCGGAAACACCCAGGAGCAATAAAAGTTGTCTTCCAGGCATATTTGTAATGTGCCCGAAACCACGCGCCCGGCGTGGGCGCGTGGCGGAAACAGGATTGGGGCTACACGTCCCGGCGTTTCAGCAGGACGGCTGCGAGCAGTACCGGGATGACCACCCAGGCGCCCAGGACCAGCCCCGCCTGCCATGCCTCCAGGGTGTCCGGAACGTGCTGGGCCGCCGTCAGCGGCTCAACGGTGTTGCCGGGCAGATACTTGCGGGCTTCCTTGAAGAAGTCCCCGGGAATCAGCTGGAACGCAATGGGTGCCACGAAGAAAATGCCCACCAGGCTCATGATGCCGCCGGCCGAATTCCTGATCAGGGTGCCCAGGGCCATGCCGATGGCAGCCACAGCAGCCACATAGACACTGTTGACCAGGAGGAGCTTCACCGACTGCGAACTGCCCAGGTCCAGCTTGAGCCCATAGTTGTCCAGGATGGGCACCGCCGCCAGGCCCGCCACCCAGGTGGAGACGGCAGTGACTGCGAAGGATGTCACCATCACCACCACCAGCTTGGCGGCGAAGGCGGGAAGGCGCCGGGGCACCGCAGCAAAGGTGGACCGCGCCATGCCGGTGGTGAATTCCGAGCTCATCAGGAGCACGCCAAGGGACCCCAGGATCAGCTGGGCAAAGGCGATGCCCGACGTGGGCACGCTGACGGCAAGGTCTCCGCCCTGGGCCGCCATCCTGGCCGCGGCCTGCGGATCCCGGTTGGCCGCATCCGCGAACTGGCCCGTTCCCCATGCTGAGAGGGCGCCGAAGCCAACCATGACCACAGCGGTGGAAGCGAGCAGGATCAGCGTGGAGAGCAGGCTGCGGAACTTAATTACTTCAGAGTTGAGGACCAGGATAAACGTGGGGCCGGGAAGGGACCGTCCGGCGTTGCGGGCGGCGTGCCCGGCAGGGGAGGGCGCCGGCTCGCGCGCGGGCATGGATTCGGTGGTCGTGGAGCTCATGGGTGGCTTACCTCCGCAGCGGGCAGGGAGTGGTATTCAACGTCGTCCTTGGTCAGTTCCATATATGCCTCCTCCAGGCTCGCAACAAGCGGCGTGAGTTCGTACACCATGATCTGGTTTTCCAAGGCCGCGGCTGCAATGGTTCTAGGGTCCAGGCCCGTGACCTCGAGCAGTTCACGTTCCGGAACGGCAATGGAAGCACCCCGTCCGGCGAGCAGCTGGTGGAGGCGGTCGGGCTGGTCGGTGCGGACGCGGACCCGGGACTGGCCCTTGCCGGTGATGATGTCCTGGATCGGGGCGTCAGCAATGACCCGGCCGCGGCCAATGACGATCAGGTGGTCGGCCGTTTGAGCCATTTCGCTCATCAGGTGGCTGGAGAGGAACACTGTGCGCCCCTGCCCGGCGAGATACCGGACCAGGTTGCGCACCCACACCACGCCCTCAGGGTCCAGACCGTTGACGGGCTCGTCGAGGATGAGCGTCTGCGGGTCGCCCAGCAGGGCAGCCGCGATTCCCAGGCGCTGGCCCATGCCCAGCGAGAACCCGCCGGCCTTTTTGCGCGCCACCGCTTCCAGTCCGGTCATCTCGATCACCTCGTGCACCCGTGCTTTGGGGATGCTGTGGGTGGCCGCCATGGCCAGCAGGTGGTTGTAGGCGCTGCGGCTGGTGTGGACTGCCTTGGCATCAAGCAGGGCGCCCACCTCCCGCAGGGGAGCCCTGTGCTGGACGTAGGGCAGGCCGTTCACCGTGGCGGACCCCGACGTCGGCCGGTCCAGGCCCATGATCATGCGCATGGTGGTGGACTTTCCTGCCCCGTTGGGGCCAAGGAAGCCGGTGACTTGCCCGGCCCGGACGGTGAAACTGACACCGGCTACGGCGGTTTTGGCGCCGTAGACCTTGGTCAGCCCGTTTACCTCGATCATGAATCATCCTTTGAACGGCAGCGGACGGCTGCAGACGTTGTGGGGTGCGGGTACCTTCCCCACGGTACCGAGCCCGCCGCCGCTTTTCGCCGCTTCTCAGGGATGATTCAGGGGCGAATCAGGGTAGGTCTCCATCCCGGCCCCGCTACGGACGGGGCGAATAGTAGGTCAGTGCCCGGGGCCGTACTTCATAGGCCACTTTGCGCACCCCGGCCAGCGCTTCTCCGTCCACAGCCACTGCCATCGGGGCGCCGCCGGCGTCGATCCGGACTTCCGTTGCCTCCCGGAGGTGCGTGATCCCGGAGCTTGCCACCGTTCCCGTCAGCACGGACCAGAGCAGGCGGAGCCGGGCAAAGCGTTCATCAGCGGTGATCAGGCGGACGTCCAGCACCCCGTCATCCATCACGGGCCTGATCAACGGCGCGTGGTCACGCGGGTAGAAACGGCCCCGGCCCAGGTAGGCGATCCATACCTTGTGCCGGACGCCGTCCACGGTCAGTGTGATGGGCGTGCCGGCCGCGAACGTCCGGAACATGGCCACGACGCCGGCCAGCGGCTTTCCCAGGGCCGGTTGCAGGTGCTCCCGCCTGCGCACAAAATTCGGGTAAAGGCCGACGCTGGAGGTATTCAGCATGACCAGCTCCGACACTTCAGGGTTTCCGGCCAGCCCGCGTTCCGCAGTGACCACGCCAACGTCCGCCAGGGCAGCCTCGCCCTTGTTCGCAGCGTCGACCGCATCCTTCAGGCTTCCGGTTCCCGCGTCGCGCGCAAAGTGGTTGAGCGTGCCGCCGGGCAGGACCAGCAGGGGAATGGAGCGTTCGACGGCGGCGGCGGCCGCGGCGCCCACAGTCCCGTCGCCGCCCCACACACCCAGGGCGCGGGTCCCGGGAAAGTCGGCAGTGGCCCTGATGCGCTGCACCAGGTCTTCGTCCGGCTGCACGGTGTTTATATGCGCCTTTGGGAATACTTCCTGGAGCGCCGATGCGGTCTCCTCCTTAAAGGAGCCTCCGAGGGTGTTCACCACAATGCTGAGCCCCTCGCCGTCCGGAAGCGCTGGGGCGTTGGTCCACATACGCGTGGTCTGCGGGATGGGCGGCCGCACCGGCCACCAGTGGCGGGTTATGAGGGCAGCACCGGCACCTAGCGCCGAACCGAAGAGGACATCCGAAGGCCAGTGCGCCCCGGTGTGGACCCGGGAGTACGCCACACCCAGGGCTGCCGGGGCCAGGGCGGCACCAAGGGCCGGACGCACCAGTCCGGCTCCCACCGCGAATGCCACGGCCGACGCCGAATGCCCGGACGGCATGGAGGAGCTGGTCGGTTGCGGGTGCACGAAGCGGAAGACGGGCAGGTGCTCGGGCAGTGGACGCGTCCGGGGGAGCAGCGTCTTGAAAACCACGTTGGTGACGGCGGATGCCACGCCCTGGGCGATCAGGCCATGCACCGCCGCCCTCCGCGTCTTGCCGGGGAAGAGCGCCAGGACCGCGGCCGTTCCTATCCAGAGCTTGCCCTGGTTTGCCGAGGCGGAAAGGCGGCGGAAGAAATCGTCGTGGTTCCCTCCCGGCAAATTGGAAACATGCCCTAGAAGGTATCTATCGAGGCGGCTGATCCACGTCCGGCCCCTGCGCCTGGTGCTTTGCATGTGATCACCCTAACCCCAACAGCTACTGCCCTTCAGCGGACTCCGGCTCAACGCGCAGGGGCCTGGCCGCTCCCGCAAGGAGCAGAGCCACCAGGATGGGCGCCATGATTGCCAGCAGTGCCGTATGGATGCCGGTCAGGTCGCCGAGGTAGCCGAGCAGCGGCGGTCCGGCCAGGAACGACATATACCCCAAAGTGGATACTACGGAAACACGGGCCGCTGAGTGCTTCGGATCATCTGACGCTGCCGACATGCCCATGGGGAAGGCCAGGGCGGCACCTATTCCCCACAGGGCGGCACCTACGCCGGCCAGCCAGATATTGGAAGCCAGCACGAAGAGACCCAGTCCTGCGGCCGCCGCGGCCATGCTGGCGCGCAGTACCGCTACCCGTCCATATTTGTCGATGACACGGCCCCCGAGGAACCGCATTGCCGTCATGGCCAGGACGAACAAAGCGAACATGAGGGCGCCGGTGGATTCGGAGGTGGCGAGCCCGTCCACCGAGGCCTTGGCGATCCAGTCGTTGCCTGCGCCTTCGGTAAGCGTGGCGCCGAGAACCACCACACCAATGAGCAGGGTCCTGCTGTCCCGCCAGGCGGACGGTCCCTTGGCTTGTTTCGGCTCCCCGTCCACAGGGGCAGTTGAGACGTGGGGGAGGAAGTAGCGCGGCACCGTTAGCGCCACCAGCACCACCACGGCTGCGATCACCAGGAGGTGCAATGGCAGGTCCACGCCGAGGGTTGACAGTCCCGCCCCCACCAGGGCGCCTACGAAGGCGCCGCCGCTGAAGGCTGCGTGGAACTGCGGCATGACGGTCCGCCGGAGCTTGTGCTCCACATCAGCCCCTTCGATGTTTTGAGCTACATCCCAGAGGCCAATTCCAATGCCGAAGAAGAACAGTGACACGGCCGTTCCGGGAATGGATGTCGCCAGGAGTGACATGGCGATGCCCACGCCTGCGGCCGCGGCCAGGAGTCCGGCAAAGCGCACCGTGTTGGCCGTTCCAATCCTGCCCACCACCAGGCCGGCGGTGGGCAGCGCGAGCAGGGAGCCAACGGCCGTGCACAGCAGCAGGGTGCCCATTTGGCCGGAGGTGATCTGCAGCGTCTGGGTGACGGCGGGGATCCTGGCCGCCCAGCTGGCAAAGACAAGCCCGTTGATGCCGAAAACCACGAATGTTGCCACAGCGGCAGCCTTCAGGCCTGCCTGCTGTTCCGTACCGGTGTTGGTGCTCATACGCTCACTACTTCCACTGAGTATTTTTCGAGTTCGGCATTGTCCTGTGCGCTGAATTTCCGGTCGGTCACGATGACGTCCACCCGGGCCAGGCCGGCCACGAGCACCCTGGCGTGTGCCTGCCACTTTGCAGCGGAAGCGGCCACCACCACCCGTGCTGCGGATTCCAGACCGGCTGTCTTGACTGCCGCATCGTCAAGGTCATGGGCCAGGAGGCCGTCCTTGAAGTCCACGGCACAGGGCGTGAGCACGGCGGTGTTAAAGCGGAGCGACCTGATGTTCGACTCGGCCAGGGGTCCGCGGAAGCAGAGTTCACCGGGCACCACGCTGCCCCCGGGCAAGAGCAGTGCCGGGCGTGCGCCGTCGGTGGCCCCGCTCCCGGCCGCTGCATTGAGGGCCTGAAGGGACATGGGCATCAGCGTCAGTTCCCTTCCGGCCAGGGCCCGGGCCACCGCAGTGGCCGTGCTTCCGCTGTCCAACCAGACGTGTTCGCGGTCAGCCAGGAGGCCGGCAACCGCAGCCGCGATACGCATCTTGCCGTCCTGCTCCTCCAGTTCGCGCTGTCCGTAGCCAGGGTTCTGCCCCTGCCCGATCAGGCTCCTGGCGCCCCCATGAATCCTTCTCAGCACGCCGTGGCCGGCCAGAACCTCGAGGTCGCGGCGGATGGTTGCGCCGGAGGCACCGCAGGCCTGCATGAGCTCCTCCACGCTTGCCTTTGACTGCCGCCGGAGGACCTCGGCTATGGCCCGGTGCCGCTCATCGGTTTTCATGATCAGATGCTATCAATCGATGATCATTTAATCATTACGTGATCATGCTTCAGCGTGCGCGCTCCACCCGCTGCTCGTCCCACACCGGTTCCGGAGATTCGTACACTTTCCCGTCCGAGCCAAACACCAGGAACCGGTCGAATGTCCGCGCAAACCAGCGGTCGTGGGTGACCGCCAGGACGGTTCCTTCAAAGTGGTCGATGGCGCGTTCCAGCGCCTCGGCCGAATGCAGGTCCAGGTTGTCCGTGGGCTCGTCCAGCAGGAGCAGCGTGGCACCGCTGAGCTGGAGGAGCAGGATTTGGAACCGCGCCTGCTGTCCGCCGGAGAGGGACTCATACTTCTGTTCCGACTGCCCCGCCAGGCCGTAGCCGTCCAGCGCGCCGGCGGCCGCCTCGCGGCCCAGTCCGAACCGGTGTTCGTCCCCGCGGTGCAGGATTTCCAGCAGCGTCTTGCCCAACAGGTCCGGACGGACATGGGTCTGGGCGAAGAAGCCGGGCCGGATCCGGGCACCGAGCTTCACGGTTCCCTCATGCGGCACCTCGGCGATCTCCACGTCCGAGACCGGCAGGTGTTCGCGTTCAGGGTCGGTGCCGCCCGTAGCCAGCAGCCGCAGGAAGTGCGACTTGCCCGAGCCGTTGGAGCCCAGGACGCCCACGCGGTCACCAAACCACACTTCGGTGGAGAACGGCTTCATCAGCCCGGTCAGCTCCAGCCGTTCAGCCACGATGGCCCGCTTGGCGGTCCGGCCGCCCTTGAGCCGCATCTGGACGTTCTGCTCGATGGGCAGCGCCTCGGGCGGACCGGCTTCGAGGAACTTGGCCAGCCTGGTCTGGGCTGCGTGGTAGCGGTTGGCCATGTCAGAGCGGAAGGCGGCCTTGTTCTTGTACATGTTGACGAGTTCCTTGAGCTTGATGTGCTCCTCGTCCCAGCGCTTGCGGAGTTCCTCGAAACGCGCGTTCCGGTCCGCGCGGGCCTCCACGTAGGAGCCGAAGCCGCCACCATGGATCCAGGCCGCGGCGCCGTTGATTCCGGGTTCGAGGGTGACAATGCGGCCGGCAGCGTTGTTCAGCAGTTCCCGGTCGTGGCTGATGAAGAAGACCGTCTTCTTCGACTCATTCAGCTTTTCCTCGAGCCAGCGCTTGCCCGGGACATCCAGGTAGTTGTCCGGCTCATCCAGGAGCAGGAGGTCGTCCGGGCCGGCGAAGAGTGCTTCCAGCACCAGGCGTTTTTGCTCCCCGCCGGAAAGGGTCGACGCCGGGCGGTGCTGGGCACGGTCAAACGGGAGTCCCAGCGCGGCCATGCAGACCTCGTCCCAGACGGTTTCGACGTCGTAGCCCCCGGCATCGCCCCAGTCGACGATCGCCTGGGCGTACCGCATCTGGGTGGGTTCGTCGTCGTGCTCCATCATGGCCAGCTCAGCCTCGTCCACCTCGCGGGCAGCGGCCGCCAGGGCCGGGGGAGCGGCAGAGACCAGAAGGTCCCGGACGGTGGAGCCGTCCCGGACCTGGCCCACGAACTGGCGCATGATGCCCATGTTGCCGGAGCGGCCAATGACGCCTTCGTCCGGAACCAGGTCCCCCGCGATGATCCGGAACAAGGTTGTCTTGCCTGTCCCGTTGGGGCCGATCAGGGCGGTCTTGGTACCGTCCGGAACCTTGAAGGTCACCCCGTTCAGGAGCTGGGTGCCGTCGGAGAGGAAGTAGTCAATGCCGGAAACGTCAATATGGGCCACGCCGTCAATCCTCCCATGCCGTACCTAGCCGGCGGCGGTGAGGAACTGCTTCAGGAGCGGGCCGGAGGTGGTGGCGCCCAGGCCGCCGTCCTCGACGAAGACGGCCACGGACAGGTCGCCGTGGACGGCCACGATCCAGGCGTGGGTCTTGGGCGGATTCTCCGTGCCGAACTCGGCCGTTCCGGTCTTGGCTCCCACCGGAGCGCCGGGGACGCTCGAAAGGAAGCCCGCGTGCCCGGAGGTGACCACGGCGCGCATCATGTCGGCCAGCAAGGCCGCCTCCGCTGCGGTGATGGGCTTGTCCGACGCCGTGGAGGGCGCCTCGGCCGTGGCCGTCGCCGTCGCCGTCGCTTCGGCTGCTGGAGCAGTGGATCCCGCCGTTGTCCCGGCGGCGGGAGCGCCGGCGTCGGGGTTCAGGACAAGCTGCGCAGAGACCGGGGCGCCCTTGGCGACGGACCCGGCCATGATCGCCGCTGCCAAAGGAGAGAGCAGCACCTTGCCCTGGCCGATCATGGAGGCTGCGTGTTCCGTGCCTTGGGCCTGGCCGGGAACGGATCCCAGGAACGCCTCCGCACCAAGTTTGGGTGCCTCGACCGCCACACCCATGGACGTGGCGGCCGCTTCAAGCTGACCCTGTGAAACCGCGTCGCGCTGGGAGATGAAGGCGGTGTTGCAGGAGTGCGCGAATGCGTCCCGCAGCGTGACGGCGCCCAGGGAGGTCTCGGGATAGCCTTCGGAGTTCTTGAAGGTCCGTCCGTCCACTGCGAGCGTTGGGGTGCACTGGACGGTGGAATCAGGCGTCATTCCGTTGCGGAACATGGCCAGGGAATCCACCATCTTGAAAATGGAGCCCGGGGCGTACTGCCCCAGCATCGCGGTGTTGTAGCCGTTGCTGCCGGGCCCCGAGGCCGCTGCCAGCACGGCGCCCGTGGAGGGGCGCAGGGCCACTATTGCCGAGGCCGGGCCTACTTTTTCGAGGGTAGTTTCAGCCAGCGACTGCAGCCGGGGATCGAGCGTGGTCTTCAACGGCGTCCCGGGCTTGGGTGCCACCTGGAAAAGGACCCGCCGGGGATCGGTACCCGCGGACTGGATTTGTTCCCGGGTCAGGTCTGCCCGCTGCGCGCGGATCACGACGGCGTCTGATCCGCGAAGCTGTTCGTCATACTGCTGCTGGAGCCCGCCGATGCCCGTAACGTCGCCAGCAGTGAGAACGCCTTTCGACGCGTCGATTTGTTCTGCGGTGGCTTCGCCAACGGAGCCAAGCACTGCGCGGGCAAACGTCCTGCTCGGGGCCAGGGGGATTGATGCCGGGATGCCGCGGGCGCCCGGAATTGCCTGGATCTGCTCATCGGAGATGGTGCGGCCTTCTTCACGCAGCGTGATCGCGGGAACGAAGGCCTGCGCCCCGGCTGCCTTGACCTGCTGCACGTACGCGGCCGGGTCCACCCCTACCAGTGCTGCCAGCTTTCCGGCGGAATCGGCGGGGTCTGCGGCGCCCAGCTGGGGCTTGTCGATGCCCACATTCACCACGGGACGGTAGGTCACCAGCGGGACGTCTCCGGCGCCAAGGATGTCGGCGCGCTGGGGGGACTGGGATCCCTTGGTCACAATCTCGCTGTCCGCGAGGCCTGGTGCCAGGATGGCCGGGTCCCAGACGGTGAGCCATTTGTCCCCGGACTTCTTGAAGTTGGCCCCGATGGTGTACTTCCACTCGGCATCGCCGAACTTCCAGGTGTAGTTCAAGGGCGCGGACGCCTTGTCTCCGTCCAGCGTCAGTGCACCGGCCTGGACCTCGGGCTTTTGCGGGTCCAGGGCGGCAAAGACCTGATGCAGCTGGTCGTTGGCGGCGGCGGCGTCCTTGCCTTCGAAAGCCACAGACCCTACGTCCAGCGCCGAGACCGCGCCGGCAAGCTGTTGTGCCGCGGCTTCCGCCCCGGATTTTCCGTCATCGCAGGCCACCAGCGAAGTACCAAGGATGAGTCCAGCTATGGCAAGCGAAAGTTTTGTTGATTTCCCCATCGCGCCATTATCCCCCGGCCCGGGCGCTGAAAATGCCATTCCCGGCGCCTGCACCGGCCGTCACCGGTGCCCCTAGGAAAGCCCCAGATCCGGGACCGGCAGTTTGAAAATGTCCTTGAGGGCGTACTTTGCCGCGTGCATCCCGGGCATTCCCGTGACCCCGGGGCCGGGAGGTGTGGACGACGAGCAGAGGTAGACACCCAGCAGCGGGGTCCGCCACGGGACGGGGGACACCACCGGCTTCTGGATAAGCCCGCGGACGTCCATCACACCGGCGCTGAAATCGCCCCCGATGTAGTTGCGGTTGTACTCAGCCAACTCCGCCGCGGTGATGACGTGCGATTCCACCACCAGGTCACGGAAGCCCGGCGCGAACCGCTCCAGTTGGGCCAAGACCTGGCTGGTCATGTCCTGTGTTGAGCCGGAGGGCACGTGGCAGTAAGTCCACAGCGTGTACCGGCCCGCCGGAGCGCGGCTGGAGTCGAAGCGGGAAGGCTGCGCCACCAGCACGTAGGGCCGTTCGGGATGGCGTCCGGAACTGACCTCGTTCTCCGAGCGGGCCAGTTCTGCACGCGTGCCGCCCACGTGCACCGTGCCGGCGTCGGAAAGCCCGGCGCCCTGCCACGGCACCGGCCCGGACAGGATGAAGTCCACCTTGCAGGAGCCGTTGCCGTAGCGGAAGCGCTCCAGGGTCCGTCGGTAGTGGGCGGGAAGGGCGTTGCCCGCCATGCCGAGCAGCCCTGCCGGCGCCACGTCCAGGAGGGTGGCGCGGGCGGCGGGAAGCTGTTCCAGCCGGTCGATCGGGGTTTCGGTGTGGATCACCCCGCCGTGGGCCCGGATGTCATCGGCAAGTGCTGCCGCGATGGACGCCGAGCCGCCGCGGGGGATGGGCCATCCGCCGGCGTGCCCCAGGGCGCCGAGCATGAGTCCGGCTCCGGAGGCTGCGAGGGAGGGCAAATGGGAGATGGCGTGCGCGGCCACGCCGCTGAGGAGGGCAGGGGCAAGGTCGTCCCGGAACCTGGCATTCCACAGCCCGGTCCCCTGTTCCAGGGTCCGCAGTCCATAGATCCCCGCCACCAGGGGGTTCCGGGGGATCCGGAGGAGCTGGTTCTGGGTGAAGTCCATGACATCGTCGATATGCCGGACCAGCGGTTCCATGAGCCGCCGGTAGGCGGGGCCGTCCTGGCCCAGCTCCGATGCCGTCCTGTCCAGCGATTTGTAGGCCAGCGCCGCGCGGCCGCCGTCCAGCGGTGACCCGAAGGAAATTTCCGGAGTGACCAGGTCCACCCGCCGGGGCAGCTCGAAGGCACGGAAGAAAGGGGATGCAATAGCCATGGGATGCACCGCGGAGCAGACGTCATGGAAGTGCTCCGGCTGCATCAGCTCCGTGGTCCGGGTTCCACCGCCAATTTTGGCTGCAGCCTCGAAGACCTCCACTGAGAGCCCAGCCCGCGCCATGACCGCTGCCGCCGAAAGTCCATTGGGACCGGAGCCTACTACCGCGACATCAGGCATGGGACCTTACTTTCGGAGGAAGGAGCGGGGTGCCGGGCCGGAATGGGTGCAGCCGGAACCGGTCCGGCGCATTCGCGAATGGGCCGCCGTGCGGGTCATCCAGTTGGTGCCGGCGGATGGGGTCATACGCGGGATCGTAGATATCCCAGACCACCCGTGCCATGAGGTAGCCCACCGCGGCCATGTGCGCGGCTACGGCGAGGACGTAGTAGGGCATGTCCAGGTTGTGCTGGGAGGAACCGGCGCTGGTCACCTGACCAAGGTACATCCAGATCGCGGCCCAATGCAGGGCTTCGATGCCCTGCCACACCAGGAAGTCGCGCCACCGCGGCCTGGCCAGGGCCAGCAGGGGAATGAGCCACACGACGTACTGCGGCGAATAGACCTTGCTGGTCAGGATGAAGGCAGCCACAACCAGGAAGGCGAGTTGTGCCAGCCGTGGGCGGCGGCGTGCCGTCAGGGCAACAGCGGCAATCCCGGCGCAGGCCAGCACAAAGAGTCCAGTGGACAGAACGCTGACGCCGTCGGCACCAAGCCCGGACCAGCCCAGCCGTTCAGCCACAAGGTTGTACGCGAACCAGGCTGAGCTGTAACCGGCTCCCCGGTCGGCGCTGTACTGGAAGAAATAGGCCCAGCCGGAGGGGTTGGCGACAGCGAAGGGCAGATTGACCACCAGCCATGTGGCAGCCGCGCTGCCGGCGGTTACCAGCAGGGGGCGCCATCTCCCGGTGCGTACCGCAAGCAGCAGGATGGCCCCCAGCACCAGGAGCGGATACACCTTGGTGGCTGTTGCCAGGCCGATCATCACTCCGGCGGGAACGAGGCGCTGCCGGGCAAAAAAGTACATTCCCAACGCGAGCAGGCACGCAGCCCACAGGTCCCAGTTGATGGTTCCGGCCAGTACGATTCCCGGCGCCACCGCCACCATGGCCGCGTCCCAGGGACGCCGGCCGGGCATGCGGGCCGTCACCAGCACGGTGAGGATGGCAACCGCCGCCAGCAGGACGGCGTTGATGTCGAAGTAGGCCAGAGCCTGGGCGTTGGTATCTCCACCCGGCACCAGCCAGGCTGTCAGCCCCGCGATCAAACCGATGAGCACCGGGTATTCAAACTGGCTGCCGCTGCCCAGGATGGGAAAGAGTCCCGCCGCCATGCCGCGGTTCCGGAACAGCTCCGGGAAGTCTGAATAGCAGGTGGCATAGAACTGTGTGGGCGTCGCCCATCCGTTGACCCTGCAGTAACCTTTCAGCAGGATCCCCAGCAGGGCCGCCAGCGCCGTGAGGACAATGAGCACCCGCTCCACGGTGAAGATGCCCGGTGTGACGACGCCGGGATCAGCCCTGGTCCCCAGCGGGCCGCCGATCACCTCGGTGAAATTCCGCAGCAGGGAATCACTGCGGCTGGGCACCACGATGCGGGGCCGTCGTGCATCCTCCGGCGGCTGGGTCTCGTGCATGGAATCGAGCTTACAGCCGGCCCCTTCCTCCAGGTTGGGGCCAGCTGTCAGCGCAGTCCGCCCAACTGCTGGTGCATCAGCACGAACACGTCGTTCCGGTGCTGTTCCAGCAGGGCACTGTTCAAGGAACTGCGGCGCTGCTGGGGCCGGGACAGGAGTCCCAGGATTCGTCGTATCAAGGGAGCCACCTCCTTTCTTTGATAATCAGGAATGGAAAAGGGCACAAAGAATCAGCACCGTTTTATGGCAAAAAAGAGCATGCAAAAACGGTGCGGGAATTCCACAAAAGGAATCAGTGAAAATTGCACGAATCAGCGCAATTAGACAGGCCGGCGCGAAAGAGGCTGTTGCGGAACTGCAAAAGCCGAATGCCAGTTTCTCCGGGCAAGGACCGTTTGAAGGCAGTGCACGTGGCTACGCCAAAAACTGCTTCGGGGAGTCAGCGGGGAACCGCAACGGTCTGCTGCCGGGAGGAACTGGCCGGATACCGCAGCGGCAGTCCCGGCGGGGAAAGCTGGTGCCGGTTAGCGGCGCCGCAGCAGGCCTGGGAGGGCGACGGGCCCGCCCATGCCGGCATTGACCGGGGCAACGCGCGCGGAATCAGCAAAGGCCGGGAACGCATTGATGGGGGCATTCCATTCGCCAGTCAAAGTCATCATTATCCCAACCTCCTTTTCTGCTGTCCGCTGCGTGGATTGCGATGCGGTCTGGAGCCCAGGTGGATCACCGTGGGGTCAGGAATAAAGGTACCGCAGGATTCCGTGAATTGCCAGCAATTTACCGGGAAAGGGTAAAACTTCCCGGAAAATAACTTTTAGAGGCCCCAGCGGACAATAGCGGGTGTCTTCTTATCCCATCCCAGGGTGCAGACCTTGGCCGTCCCCAGGACAAAGTGCCGCCCCTCCGTGGGAGGCAATTCCAGCCAGCGGGCGGTCAATATCCGGGAGAAATGCCCATGTGCCACGATCAGCACGTTATCCATCCCGGATTCCAGGATCCGGCCAATGATCTTGTCCGCCCTCGCGGCCACCTCGTCCAGGGTCTCGCCGTTGGGCACGCCGTGCGTCCAGATCAGGTAATCGGGGTTGTCCTTGCGGATCAGGTCGGAGCTGATGCCTTCGTAGTCGCCGTAGTTCCATTCCACGGCGAGCGGCTCGTGCCGGGCATCGGGGAATCCAGCCAGCTCGGCGGTTCGCCGTGCGCGCCGCAACGGGGAGGTGAGCACCAGGTCGAAATCGACGCCGTCCAGCACCTTGCGGGCCTCCACGGCCTGCTGCTCACCTTCCACGGTCAGCGGGAGGTCGGTGAGGCCGGTGTACTGTCCGCTCTTGGACCATTCGGTCTCGCCGTGGCGGAGGATCCAGAGCTGGGGGCGCGGGGCTAGGGCGGGACTGGTCACTTGGACTCCTCAACGGGTGAAGGTTCGACGACGGCGGGAGAGGCTTCGGCCCCGGGGCCGGCAGGTGCTGATTCAGGCTGTTCGGCCCACCAGCGGAGCAGGCGCGCCTCCGCCTCCCCGGCGGGCAGCGGACCGTGTTCCATGCGTTCATTCAGGAGGAACTTGTAGGCCCGGCCCACCACGGGGCCCGGCTTGAGGTCTAGCAGGGCCATGATCCGGGCACCGTCCAGGTCCGGGCGCACCGCGTCCAGGGACTCCTGCTCACGCAGGGCGGCGATCCGTGACTCGAGGTCGTCGTAGGCGAAGGCCAGGCGTTCGGCCTTCCGCTGGTTCCTGGTGGTGACGTCGGAGCGGGTAAGCCGGTGCAGCCGCTCCAGCAGTGGCCCGGCGTCCGTGACGTAGCGGCGGACGGCGGAGTCGCTCCAGCCGGCGTCGCCGTACCCATAGAAGCGCATATGGAGCTCCACCAGCCGAGCTACGGCCTTGGTGGTGTCATTATCGAACCGCAACGCCTTCATGCGCTTGCTGGTGAACTTGGCCCCCACCATGTCGTGGTGCCGGAAGCTCACCGCGCCGCCCGGTTCAAAACGGCGCGTAGCCGGCTTCCCGACGTCGTGCATCAAGGCTGCAAAGCGCAGCACGAAGTCCGGCCCGGGCACGGGCCCATCCGCGTCCGTTTCAAGATCGGCTGCCTGTTCCAGGACCTGCAGGGAGTGCTGGTACACGTCCTTGTGCCGGTGGTGCTCGTCGGACTCGAGGCGGAGGGCGGACACCTCGGGCAGCACATGCTCGGCCAGCCCCGTGTCCACCAGGAGGTCGATACCTCTCCGCGGCCGGGCCCCGCAGACCAGCTTGACCAGTTCGTCCCGCACACGCTCCGCGGAAATGATCTTGATCCGGTCGGCCATGCCCGTCATGGCATCCCGGACGTCATCGTGGACCGAGACCCCCAATTGGGCGGCGAAGCGTGCGGCGCGCATCATCCGCAAGGGGTCGTCGGAGAAGGACGCTTCCGGCGCCCCCGGCGTGGCCAGCACGGAGGCGTGCAGGTCACGGACACCGCCGAAGGGGTCCACCAGCTCCATGGAGGGCAGCTTCAGCGCCATGGCGTTAATGGTGAAGTCCCGCCGCAGCAGGTCATCCGTCAGGGAGGAACCGAACGCCACCACCGGCTTACGGGAATCAGGATCGTAGGCCTCGGCCCGGTAGGTGGTGATCTCGATCTGGAAACCGGCCTTGCGCATGCCGATGGTGCCGAAAGCCCGGCCTATCTCCCAGAAGTTGTCCGCCCATTTCTTGACCAGGGCCACGGTCTGGTCCGGGGTGGCATCAGTGGTGAAGTCGAGGTCGGGGGAGGTCCGGCCAAGGAACAGGTCGCGCACGGGACCGCCCACCAGGGACAATTCGTGGCCGGCGTCCACGAAGCGCTGTCCGAGCTCCAGGACCACCGGGGGCACCTTGAAGTCGACAGTGTGGGAATCAATCTTGTGATGTGCGTGCGCCATAGTTCCTTAAGCTTGGCAGAAACCAGCGCCTTGGCAGTCCAAAAAAGCGTCACGATCCGCGCTGATTCGTGTTCCCCTCCGGAAAGTGCGTCATATCCCGTCCATGTTGGTGTCATGTTCCGGTCATCACGGGAGGGCAACAGTCGTTAGAGTGGACTCCATGGCCCATCCAGTACCGAGCGCTCCAGGCAGGAGGACAAACGCACCATTGCCGTCGGCAATCGGTGCGCACGTTGCCCCTGCCCAGCAGTCGGCACCGGCATCGCTGCCCACGGTTGAGGAAGTGTCAGCCGGCGGCGTTGTGGTGGACACGTCCGACGCCGAATTGAGGGTGGCGATTATCGCCCGCCTTAACAGGGGTGGACGCCTCGAGTGGTGCCTGCCCAAGGGCCATCCGGAGGGCAAGGAAAACAACGAAGAGGCCGCCGTCCGGGAAATCGCCGAGGAAACCGGCATCGAGGGCATCATACTGGCACCGCTGGGCAGCATCGACTACTGGTTCACCGTCAGCGGCCACCGGGTCCACAAGACCGTGCACCATTACCTGCTGCGTGCCACGGGCGGCGAGCTGACGATCGAAAACGATCCCGACCAGGAAGCCGTGGATGTGGCCTGGGTGCCGATCCAGGAGCTGGCCCGGAAGCTGTCCTTCCCCAACGAACGCCGCATCGCCGACCTCGCCCGCGAGGTCCTGCCCGGACACCTTTAAGCCCGGACGCCGCCGTCGCCATTGCGGTGTTAAGTGCGCGCGGGTGAGACGATGAAGTCGATGTCAGCTACCAACTTTCCTTCCGACCGGTCCGGCCGGCCCGATGACGCCGCGCCCGACGGCGTGCCCCCTGAGCCGGCGGCACCGGACCTTGCGGAGCCTGCAGCGGCAGGCGTCAGCGAGACCCGGTCCAGCGCCATCATGGCCGCCGGGACGCTCGTGTCACGTTTCCTGGGCTTCGCCAAGACCTGGATGCTCGGCACCGCACTGGGCCTGGGTTCAACGGTCAATGACACGTTCATCAATGCCAACAACCTGCCCAACCTGATCTTCCTCCTGGTGGCCGGCGGCGTGTTCAATGCCGTGCTGGTCCCGCAGATCATCAAGGCCAGCAAGGCTCCGGACAGGGGAGCGGACTACATCAGCCGGCTGCTGACGCTGGCTGTCCTGCTCCTCTTCGGCCTGACAGCGCTGGTTACGCTGGCGGCGCCGGGGGTCATCGAACTGACCACGCAGGGGTATTCGCCACAGCAGAAGGCCCTCGCTGTCACCTTTGCGTTCTGGTGCCTGCCGCAGATCTTCTTCTACGGCCTCTACGCCCTGCTCACCCAGGTCCTGAACGCCAACGGCGCGTTCGGCCCAGCCATGTGGGCGCCCATCCTGAACAACGTGGTGGCCATCGCCGGCTTGGGGATGTTCATCTGGATCTTCGGCACCAACGACGTCAATACCCACACCCTGGACAACTGGGGTTCCACCCAGACGCTGTTGGTGGCCGGGTTCTCCACCATTGGCGTGCTGTCGCAGACGGCCATCCTGCTGGTGCCGGTCTTCCGGTTGAAGCTCGGACTCCGCCCCAGGTTCGGCTGGCGCGGCGTGGGACTTGGCCACGCCGCAAAGCTGAGCGTGTGGACGCTGCTTACCGCCGCCGTCGGGCAGCTGGCCTTCCTGTATGTCATGCGCATCGCCACCATTCCCGGCGCGGAACGCATCCGGCTGCAGGAAGCGGGGGACCCGGCCGCGTCCACCCTGCCCGGCAACGCCGTCCTTGAGGTGGCCAGCCAGCTGTACCTGCTGCCGCACTCGATCATCGCGCTGTCCCTGGCCACTGTGCTGTTCAACCGCATGACCCGCGCCTCCCAGGAGGGCAACCGGGCCGAACTGCGGGATGCGCTCTCGCATGGGCTGCGGACCATGGCCGTGGCCACCGTCTTTGGTGCCCTGGCGCTGTTTGCGCTGGCAGGTCCGCTGGGCATGTTCTTCTCAGGCGGCAAGGTGCAGGACGGCGTCATGCTGGCCCAGACGCTGACCATCCTCGCCCTCAGCACCCCGTTCATGAGCGCCAACTTCATGATGTCCCGCGTCTTCTACGCCAACGAGGACGCCCGCACCCCGTTCTACGTGCAGCTGCTCCTGGCAGTGGTTTACGTGGCCGGTGCGTTCGCCATCCAGTTCCTGCCGGTGGGCCAGATCATCTATGCCATCGCCGTCCTCTACATGGTGGGCAACATCCTCTCCGTGGTCATCAGCGCCTTCTTCCTGCGCCGCATGCTGGGGCACCTGGACGGCGCCCGGATCGCCAACTCGTACATCCGCATGGGGTACGCGGCCCTGGGCTCGGCCATTGCCGGCGCAGGTGCCCTGTGGCTCATGGGCAGCTACAACCCGGACGGCTTCGCCTGGAGCGGCCGAATTCAGGCACTCGTGACGCTCGCCGTCGTCGGGCCCGTCATGCTGGCCGTGTACTTCCTGCTCCTCCGGGTGTTCCGTGTCTCTGAGCTCAGCGACATGCTGCGGCCCCTGCTGGGACGGTTCGGCCGGGGCGGCCCAGCCGCTGCTCCGGAAGCCGGGGACGCGCCGTCGCCCTCTCCTTCTGAGGGATCCTCCGCTGACCGCGGGAACCACCCAGAGCGGGCCACCACCTCCGTGGACACCGGCCTCATTCCCCGGATTTCCGGCGAGTTCGACGCCGTCTCCTTCCGTGCGGGCCCGGACCCCCAGCGTGGGGCCCGCCGCCCGGAATCGTACGACGCCGGCGCGCGGCAGGGTGCCGAAGGCGCCTACCTGCCGGGTGAGGACCAGCCCAGCACGGCCCGTGGAGGACTGCTCAGCGAACAGATTCCGCTTCCCGGCCGCCGTACCTACCAGGGGAAGGCCGGCGAGAACCCGTTTTTCAGCAGCCGGCGCAAGCGTAAAAAGTAAATCCCGTGCGCTGCGGCGCCCGTCTTCTCCGCAGCCGCCGGGAGCGGATCGGCTAGGATCGAACAGGTACAGGGGTAGTTGCATTCAGGGCAGGCCGTGCGACGCGGGCACCTGAAGGGCGGTTGCGTCATCGAGGCCGGCAATCCCGGACAGTCTAGGAGGAACACGTGTCCAACCCGATCGATGTCGGATCAGTACTGGGCGGCCGCTACAAGGTCACCGCCACAGTGTTGGCCTCGCACGACCACGATCTGGTGCTGGATGGTGTGGACCAGGTCCTCAACCGCCCGGTCAGCATCCTGGTTGCCGGACCGGAGAACACCGAGCAGGTTGCGCAGAGCGCCCGCGAAGTGGCCACCGGCGAACGTCCCGGAACGGTGCAGGTCCTGGACCTCGGCGTGACCGAGGACGCCACCTACCTCATTACCAACCACACGTCGGCCGCCGACCTCCTGGACCTGGTGGTGGCCCCCAATCCTCCCTACGTGGAGCCGTTCTTCACGGACACCCTGGGCAGCGAAATCTTCGGACAGGCGCGGTCGCACGAGCCCGAACCATACGACGAGGAAGACCACGTCGAGGCGGGCTACATCAGCTACGCCGACTCTCACCCCAACCAGGTTGATCCCTACCGCTCTGCCCCGGACCGGCCTGCTCCTGCCCGGTCGGCTCCTGCCGTCCCGCCCAGGCCTCCGGTCCGGCCCGCCGCCCAGCAGCCGGCTTCCACCGGCCGCACTGGCGCCGCTGCCGCCGGTGCGGGCGCTGCCGCGGCAGCTGCTGGTGCCGCGGCTGCTGGTGCCGCGGCTGCTAGTGCCGCGGCCCCCGCGTCGAAGACGGGGACTGGCTCCTCTCGGACTGATCCCAATGCCACCGCCGCGCAGCCTGTTGCGCACAATGCTGCAACCTCGTCGGAGCGTTCAGCCTCCGCAGAGGCGGATACGGGCCCGAACGATACCGCTGCTGTGGCCCACACTGCGGCAGGTGCCCAGCCTTCCGCCGGGGACCGCAAGCCCAAGGTGTCCCTCTGGTCCAATGACGACTACGCCCAGGCGGGGGACCAGGACCCCTACGAGGACACAGACGATGCTCCGGAGGAACCCCGCCCGGTCAGGAGCAAGTCGGCGCTCTTCGCCCGCGCCGCAGCACCCGCTGCCGCCGGTGTGTCGTTCGCTGACCGGGACGACTACAACGATGACCGTGATGAGTCTGAAAACCAGCCCCGGTCGATGCGCTGGCTCGTTGGGGGCCTGCTGGCTGTAGTGCTCATCGCAGGCCTGATCTTCGCCGTGACCAACCTGGGAAGCCTCTTCACGTCGGAGCCGCAGGCCAAGCCGACGGCTGCTCCTGTTACCAGTGGCGCCCCGCAGAACTCTGCACCGGCAACGCAGGCAGCCCCGTCCGCGCCGCCGGTGGTCCCGCCGGCCATCGAAAGTGTCACCCGCCAGGGGAACTTTGATTTCGCCGCGACCTTCGACGGAGACCTGGTCAAGGCATATGACGGCAACGCCGCCAGCTACTGGTCGGACATGGAGTTCGCAACGGAGAACTGGGGTGGCCTGGCCCCCCAGGGCGTCCCGCTGGTTGTGAAGTTGAAGGGCACTGCCACCATCTCTTCCATCACGCTCTCCCAGCTCGGGGGATCGGGCGGCAACATCACCGTTTACACCAACGACAAGCCTTCCATGGACGGCGCCAAGGCAGTCGGGACGAACAGCTTCACGTCCACTGACTTGAACATGCCCCTCCCGGAACCCGTCCAGGCGCAGTACGTCATCGTATCGATCAATGCACTGCCCAAACTTGCGGCGCCCAAGACCCGGTACGGCTACGGTCTCCGGCTCGCCGAAATCAAGGTCCAGTAGCGCTTAGTCGCAATAGTGCACCCCTGGTGCTGGAATCCATTCCCCAGCAGCAGGGAATGTACTCTACAAAGAGCGCCCTGCGACGGCTGGACCTCTGTCTCCTGCGATGGCCCACGGTGTCCGGGCGCTGGAATATTCAGCACCCGGACACAGTTGTGCCATGTGGCCGGCCTCCACCGGGAGGCGAGTCGAACAAGGAAGAGGTTCACGGTCCAGTGACCATCGAAGAGAAGACGGCGTCGGACGTTCGCGACGTCATTATTGTGGGCTCAGGTCCGGCGGGCTACACGGCCGCCGTCTACACAGCCAGGGCAAACCTCAAGCCTTTGCTGCTGGCTGGTTCGGTAACCGCCGGCGGCGAACTGATGAACACCACGGACGTGGAGAATTATCCCGGGTTCCCGGAAGGCATCATGGGCCCGGACCTGATGGAAAACTTCGAGAAGCAGGCGGCACGGTTCGGGACGGAGATCCAGTTCGAGGATGTAACTGCCCTTGAGCTCGACGGCCCCGTCAAGACGGTCACCATCGCTACGGGGGAGACCTTCAAGGCAAAGGCTGTCATCCTCTCCACCGGCTCTGCGTACCGGGAATTGGGCCTGCCCAATGAGAAGCGGCTCTCGGGCCACGGTGTGAGCTGGTGCGCAACCTGTGACGGTTTCTTCTTCAAGGATCAGGACATCGCTGTCATCGGCGGCGGCGACTCCGCCATGGAAGAGGCGCTGTTCCTCACCAAGTTCGCGAAATCAGTAACGGTTGTCCACCGCCGTGACTCGCTGAAGGCATCGAAGATCATGGCCGACCGTGCACTCGCCCACGAAAAGATCAACTTCGTCTGGAACAGCACCGTCGATGACGTCCTGGGAACCGAGAAAGTGACCGGTCTTCGGCTGAAGAACCTCCTGGACGCCTCCGTGTCCGATCTTCCCGTCACCGGTGTATTTGTTGCCATCGGCAATGACCCCCGCACTGACCTCGTCAAGGGCGTTCTGGATCTGACCCCGGAGGGAACCATTGCCGTGGACGGGAGGAGCTCCCGCACCAGTCTCCCGGGTGTCTTCGCTGCCGGTGACGTTGTGGACCCCACCTACCGCCAGGCGATTACCGCCTCGGGTTCGGGATGTGTTGCGGCCATCGATGTTGAGCACTACCTGGCAGACCTGCCCGCATAATCCGCGCCACTGTTATTCGAAGAGAAAGATAAGGTTATGAGCAACGCAAAAGATGTGACTGACGCAAGTTTCGGCACCGATGTCCTGTCCGCCGATAAGCCGGTAATTGTTGATTTCTGGGCCGAATGGTGCGGTCCCTGCCGCAAGCTCGGACCAATTCTGGATGAAATTTCAGTGGAATACGGCGAAAAGGTTAACGTCGTCAAGGTCAACGTCGACGACAACCCCGCCATTGCTGCCCAGTACGGAATCACTTCCATTCCGGCCGTCTACCTATTCCAGGGCGGCGAAGTGAAGAACACCGTTATCGGTGCCAAGCCGAAGCAGTTCTTCGAGAAGGAATTCTCTGACGTTCTGTCCTAGTATCGGGGGACCCTGCGGGTTTAGCCGGGGTCTAACTGAAAGTGGCCATCGCCTTCGGGTGGTGGCCACTTTTTTGCCTGTGCTCCGGAGATCTGGAGCTCTGGAGTCATGGTGGTAGACATGAGACGTGTGTGCAGGTGTGCGGATGGTCCGAAGCCTGCGCCTGGGTGCCCGTTGCCGGTACGTTTCACGTGAAACACGGCCAATCGACGCGGAACTCGTTTCCACACACGTGCCGATTCACTACCACTGAGGCATTAAGGCTTATGCCGAGCTGTGATGTACGTAGGCCGCCCGGTCAGCATATGGCGCCTGCTGACCGTTTTTGGATGAGCGCATCTGCTCGCATCGGTAGCGGAGTGCGCATGTAGATCGACGTTATGGAAAATGCATCAAGTGCGTCTGCGAAGCGATATGCCAGGACGTCGGGGGATGACCCCAGCTTGGAGCACCCACCACCGTCGAAGGCCGATGGTAAGTCTTAGCTATGAACCCTTGATGACGCTTGGAGCCCTGTTTCACGTGAAACATGCAGCGCTCAGCGCCCCAATCTAGCCCGCTAGGTGTCGGGGCGCACTCATCACTTTGCCCCTCGGAGTATGTCACCATTCAGCGGAAGCAGCCTACGGGAAGGCTGCACCTCGGGCCGCGGCTCGGCCGGAACAAAGCTGGCCCATCTTCGACAGGTATCCGCCTGGTCGTCCGGATGCAAATATCCATTGTCCAGCGTGCTTCCTGCGCCATTGCAGAAAGCAGGTACCCGCATCGGAGACGCATATATCAGAGTCGAAGGTATAGGGACCTGGATGCTGGCCTTCTGCGTCGGCCACAGGACGAGCGCCGAGCAGGGAACCCGCAGCCGCCTACATCCATGTTGGATGTGGCTGGACAGCACGTGCACAGGCGGGCGAACCTGGTAGCTTGGGCGCGCGTGTTTTGGGGTTGCGTACAAAAGATGCTGCAGCACACCATCGCGACGATAGGTCACCATAGTTTGAGGATCACCGTGCGTATAGCGGGTACCAAAAGCGTCTACCGGGTACAAGACGCTTAGCCGCACGGATCCGTAGAGGTTGGCGCGGCGCGGGTCATGAATGCGGGCGACTCAGTAACGCGCGCGCCAGCCAGGGCCACGCTTGGGGGTATGGCGTGGCCACCATTGAAGCGTGGTGAACGATCTGAAAGCCCACGTGCCCTTCGGTGGACGCCCGATGTCCACTCACAGATTCAGAAGCAACTCAATCACGCGTTTAGGAACTCCGACGGAGTCTCGCCTGCCATCCAGCTACTCCTGAGCTGTTTCACGTGAAACAATCCCTGGCGACGGCCGGCATGTTTCACGTGAAACGGCGGCCCAGAATACTGAGCGCGCAGCTATGTGGCGGGTCGAATATGGACTCTGCGGCTGCTTCGTCATTCTACTCGAGAGAGAGGGGGACCGCGCCGACATTCGGGAGAGGGCAGCGATTGGTATCGCAGCCGACAGGCGGAACAGTTGACGTTCCGGATAACAGGGAACCGCCGCTATCCAGCTGGCAGCTAGCCTGTATCCGGTGGCCCGGGTACGGTGGTCGGTGTGGAAGGATGGAGCGCCCGCAGCCTCTGGAGGCTAGGGCCCACGAAGCACGTGTCATATTCAAATAGGACCGCCATCACAGCGGGTTCTGGGCTCCGGAACGTCGGCTCCTCGCGCTTGAGTGTCCGCCACTGGACTCTGCTGTCCCATGCAAGGTTGTAGGGGGGGGCTGGGTGAGGACCTGCCGCCTGTACTGAAAATGCATCCAGGCAGACAAATACGCTGCCGCTCGAAGCACTCAGCTCAGACCGTTACGCCTCTCAGGGCCACGCTAAGGCCAAGCGGACTTACGGACTGCCCGCGAAAGACGGGGCTGAATACTGCAGCTGTCCGCTGACTCCGTCACTGGCACCATACCCATAAGCGGCAAGGGACTGTGATTTTATCCACACTGTTATCCACAACATAGCGCCTCAGTAATCCACACACTTATCCACAGGCCCGCGGCGCTTTCGAGTCTGCGTCCACTGGAGCTAGTGTGGGGCCCGTGGCCGGCATGACCCATACTGAGGTCTTGTCGTGTGAGCCCATCGACGTGACACGCTATCCGTGGGGCCCTTGGCCCCGCATCCAGGGTACCTCCGTAACCAATTTGAGTAGTCTATACATCGTCGACCCGCACGTATGGTCAGCCCCAGCGGTTTCACGTGAAACATCCGCGAGCACATGCGGCGTCACTGGTTCCACGGCCCTAGTCGTGCGGTCGTGACCAACCCTCTGCGGCACTCCCAGGGGTTAGTCCCGGCGCAATGCTGGCGCGTGATATCCCCAACGTTATCCACAGGGATATCCACCGGGCATTTGCCCTTCTCGTTAGGGCAGGAGCAGATTCTGCTGCCCTGGCCCGGACGGCCAGAAATGGGAGTGCTGCCTGGAAGACTCCCGCCCGCTGGTGACTCCAGTCGAAGACAGGTCCCTCCCAGGCGACGGGCAGGAACTCATACGCAGACCGGGGGGACTGCACGTCTGCAGGGGCCGCCCGCCTACCCGCGCGCGTGGCTGGACTGCTGCAGGCTCACCACCGACAACCAGCTATACCGCATCCCTGGGACTGCAGGACGCCTCATGGGGAGGATCACCGCGTGACAGGAAATGGAACCGTCCGACTGGACCGGTAAAACGCGTAGCGGCTCTCCCCGGATGTCAGGTACGGAGCCTCAGCAGTACACAGCCGGTCACTCAGGGAGCTCGACATTCCCCTCGGTAGCGGGCTACGTTCCTGAGCGCAGTGCCGAAGTGCCAATGGCACCGGCGATGCGCACCAGTTGGTGGGATTATTGTCGCAGACTGCAGAACAACACCATGGAGAGGGCGGGAAAAAGGAGACCGCGCGCAAAGTGTGGGGCTTCCTACCTATCGGCGGTCAGCATACCGGGAAGTGCCACATTACCGGGACAGAGAAAGCTCCAAGGTGAGTCGATCCCTCAGCGCCTCAGCGCGGCTACGCAGCAACGCAGCAACGCAGCAACGCAGCAACGCAGCAACGCAGATAAACCGACGTCGCCGCGGCTAGGAGCCCAGACAGTCACCGGGCCACGGAGTGTAGAGGCATGACTATTGTCGCTCCCGGCCGATACTAGGTGCCTCTGGCCTGAGACTAACTGACTAGAGGCTCCATTACTCGGAGGACTGCAGGCGTGCTGACGCCCCTTGACGCCTGATGGGCTTTTGTAGACGGGGGAGTCCGCCTGCACTGCCCCCTCTCTGCCCTGGTTACTGCTAGCTAGTTGTCTCTCCTAGCGGAGCGCCTGCACCGCTTGTTTCACGTGAAACGCTTGCAAGCCCTAGAATCGGGGTCTAGGCGGTAATGATGCACAGGCATCACGACCCGGTTGGGATGCATCTGATTGTCTACTTCAGACGTGGACATCTGAGGTGGGTCCTCGTCGGTGCATGGCAGATAAGGTTTGCCGAGCCTCTTGAGGCCACCCCACGCCCGGCCGCCAGTATCGGGCGGCATCCGCCCACGGCTGACAGCAATGCGGTGCAAGGTTTCACGTGAAACGTCCACGCTCACCACGGGTCTCTGTATGTTTCACGTGAAACCGGCACAGCTCCGGCCAGCATAAGCTCTTCCCTCGAACGTCCGCGCCCCTTTGCCGAGCGAAAGTCCCCCAAAGCCGCGTCGTCTTCTCGAAGGATCGGCAAAGGCTGGGTACCAGCGGATACGTAGAGTAGACCAGCCGGAAACTACGAAAGCGCATTATGGGGCAGCGCACGCTGCCTCGCCGGGGGCGAGCGGCACGGCGAGACGGCTGGTAGTGGTAGAAGATACAGCATTCTGACGCCACTGAATGCGGGGACTCCTTCGATGTTGTGGCCGCATCAGCGCGGCTTATGGGCCGCCAGGGTGCTCATCCCGCTCATTCCCGTATGCAGTACGGATCAACAGGAGATGACAGGTGCAGCGCACCAGGAGATAGCGTATAAAGCCGGCTGTAGGCGCCAACTCACGGCATGAGCGACCCCAGACCATGTCCTGCCCGCGGAGTGGCGTGTACTTGGGCGATCACGACCCGTGCCTACAGCCGCTCAAGTCGGCGCCAAACGTCGCCGCTTCTCCTAGGCGACTGCAATGTCCGTTGTACAACACACTTTGCCCCCCACTACTGGGCAGCAAAAGGGCCCACAGTGTCGCTCTAGATACGGCAAACGCCTCGTATTTGGGGGTGCCAGCACCAGTACGGCTGGGTCAGACGACTTCGGTAGTTCTGGCCTACCAGGAGTTTCACGTTAAACGTAGACGCGGGGCGTTGACGCGGTGAAACGCAATCCCCGCTGGGATCCTGCACGCTTGGTGGAACCGCAGAAACGCGGTCGGAGCCTTCATGAACCGCTCCCTGGCTGCGCAGCTTGCGGCGAAACAGTCCTCGACCAGAATTTCTTCAGACTCTCATTCCAAACTCTTCCGACGGGGAGCGCGCGGGCTGCTCCACGCCTACCGGCCATCCGAACCCGGTGCGCTGACCGCCGTGCCTGACGCAGTCTCCCTCTCCGACGCGGACAAGGTACAACGAAACCACAAGACGCCGGTAAGGGTCGCAGGTATGAGCATCTCCACCTAACAGCCGGCCGTTGGGTGGGCTGGATAAGCTCCTAGGCCACCTAAGACAAAAAAGGCCCGATTCACAAAGAATCGGGCCTTTCTCAGGGATTAGTTACTGGAACCCGGCGCCAGGACGTCCATGATCCGGTTCAAGTCCTCAACGCTGGCAAACTCGATACTGACCTTGCCTTTCCTGACGCCCAGCGAGATCTTGACGTTGGTGTCAAGACGGTCGGAGAGCGAGGATGCAAGATAGTCCAGCCGCTCGTGCCTCGCACCGGGGCGCGGAATGTTGTTCTTGGGAGGCTTGGCAGGATCCTGGTAGAGGGTCACTGCTTCCTCTGTTGCCCTGACGGACATCCCTTCCGCCACGATCTTCTGGGCCAGCCGTTCCATGGCTGCTGCATCCGGAAGCGACAGAAGGGCTCTGGCATGGCCTGCGGAAAGCACACCGGCGGCCACGCGGCGCTGCACCAGAGGGGGCAGCTTGAGGAGGCGAAGCGTATTGGACACCTGGGGCCGGGAACGGCCGATACGGTCGGCCAGCTGCTCGTGGGTGGTGCCGAAGTCCTCCAGGAGCTGCTGGTAAGCCGCCGCCTCTTCAAGGGGGTTCAGCTGACTGCGGTGCAGGTTCTCGAGCAGGGCATCCCGCAAGAGGTCGTCATCCGTTGTGTCACGGATGATCGCGGGAATGGTTTCCAGCCCTGCTGCCTGCACAGCACGCCACCGGCGCTCACCCATGACGAGCTCATAGGGTTCGCTACCGTCTTCGGTTGAAGTACGGACAACAATTGGCTGCAGGACGCCGATTTCCCGCACGGAATGAACCAGCTCCGCCATATCGTCTTCATCAAAGACGCTTCGGGGCTGTTTCCGGTTGGGATGGATATCAGCAACGGGGATTTCCGCGAAACGGGCGCCGGGAACCTCCACGAGTTCGACACCGGAGTCCGCTGGACTCGTTACCCCGGCAGCAGCAGATGCTTCCATTGAAGGGCCAGGTTCAGCGGCTGCCTTCACCTCAGGGTTGGGCACGGGCGCCTTTTTGGCGGGAGCCCTTTTCGTTGGAGCGGTAGCCGCAGCTGAAGCTGCCTCCGTCTTTCCGTCTTCACTGACCTTGGCCCCAGTGGACTTGGCAGCCGCCGGCCTGGCTGAGGACCGGTTGCCCGAACCCGCGGAATCCTTTGCCTGGGTCTTGGCAGCAGCGGGCGCGGCAGGCGTCGCAGGTTGCTCCAACGGTTCAGTCTTCTTCCGGCCCTCGGGGAAGAAGAGATCCACGGGCCGGGACACCGCCCCACCGTTACCGGAGGACCCATTGGCTGCGGCGGAACTAGGAATCAGCGCGCCAAGACCGCGGCCTAGGCCCCGTCGCTTCTCGCTCATGGGTAAATCCCTCCAGTGGTAGACCCAGGACCAGCCTGGCTCCGTGCGTTGCGGTATTGAAGATTCTAGCGTTCGGCTATTTCAGCAGCGGCTTCCAAGTAGGACAGTGCACCACTTGAGGAAGGGTCGTACGTCATGACGGTCTGCTGGTAGCTGGGGGCCTCGGAGATCCGCACAGACCGCGGCACGACGGCCGAAAGCACCTGCTCGGGGAAGTGCTGGCGCACCTCGGCGGCTACCTGTGCAGCGAGGTTTGTGCGGCCGTCGTACATGGTCAGCAGGATGGTGGAAACAACAAGATCTGCATTGAGGTGCTTCTGGATCATCTCAATGTTCTTGAGGAGCTGGCTGAGGCCTTCCAACGCGTAATACTCGCACTGGATGGGGATCAGTACCTCGTTGGCCGCACAAAAAGCGTTGACGGTCAGCAGGCCCAGGCTCGGCGGGCAGTCGATGAAGACGTAGTCCAGGCGCTCTTCGCCGTTCTTCTCGCGCACCTTCGCGTAGACGTCGATGGCCCGCCGCAAACGCTGTTCGCGGGCCACGAGCGACACCAGTTCAATTTCCGCACCGGCAAGGTGGATGGTGGCCGGCGCACAGATGAGCTTTCCGATGTCCGGGCACGGGGCAACAACATCAGCCAGCGGGACGTCATTGATCAGTACGTCGTAGATGCTGTCCACGTCTGCGTGGTGTTCGATCCCCAAGGCAGTGGAAGCATTGCCCTGCGGATCGATATCGATGACCAGGACGTTGAGTCCGGCAGCAGCCAGCGCGGCGGCAATGTTCACGGTGGTGGTGGTTTTGCCCACACCGCCCTTTTGGTTGGACACCGTAAAGATCCGGGTCTTCTCAGGGCGCGGGAGCTTTCGTCCCATCAGGCGCTCACGGCGCTTCGTCTCGTGGGCAAGCTCGCGGGCGATGGGGCTCGAGTCGTCAATGGCGTCAATGACGTTGGAACGACCGCCGGGGGTTGTTTCACGTGAAACCGCGCTAGCGGACGTGGGCGAGGCAACCGTCTTAGGGTGATTACCACCCCGACCCGGAGCCATGGCGGTGCCCGCCAGTCCTGACCCAGCGACAGAACGTGCCGACCCCAAGGACACAAACGGCGGGATCCGTTGTGCGGAGGCTTCACTACTGGTCACTGGGGCACACTCACTCTCGTTCAGCCAATTTTGCTGCCGTTGTCTAGCCTAACTGCTCGCACCTGCTGACAGCCGTCAGCGGGCCCGCGTTAGGACTTCTTTTGGGACTTGTTCACCACGATGCGGACCACCGTGGTGGGCTCTTCCAGCAGGTTGTCACCCACCGTCAGCACCGAGGTCTCCACACCACCCAGCTTCCGGATGGTCTTTGCCGCCTTCTCGATCTCTTCGCCGGCGCTGCGGCCCTTGATGGCCACCACTTCACCGCGCCCTCCCAACAGGGGAATGGTAAGGCCGGCGAGGTTGGTCAATGCCGATACGGCGCGGGCGGTCACAACGTCGGCCTCCACGTGACCCACGGCCAGCTCGGCCCGGGTACGCATCACCGTGACATTGTCCAGGCCGAGGTCATCAACCACTTCCTGGAGCCAGATCACCCGGCGCTCCAGCGGTTCGATGAGGGTCAGCTCAAGGTCGGGACGCGCGATCGCAAGGCAAAGGCCAGGCAGTCCTGCGCCGCTTCCGACGTCGGCCACATGGCTCCCGTGGGCGATCTCGCTTTCAATGACCGCGCAATTAAGCACGTGGCGGCTCCACAGCCTGGGAACCTCGCGCGGGCCGATCAGGCCCCGTTCCGTCCCGGACGTAGCGAGGTGCTCAACGTACCGCTTGGCCAGCTCGAGGCGGTCGCCGAAGATCTTCTCAGCAGCGCGAAGCTCTGCTGCCGTGATGTCAACCATAACTATTGGGTCAGCATTCTCTAGTCTGCGGAAACAACAATGTGGCGTCCGGCGCCTTCGCCCTCGGACTCGCTGACCAGGCCGAGATCGGCAACGGCGTCGTGCACGATCTTGCGTTCGTAGGCGCTCATCGGCTCAAGGGCCACCGACTTGCCGGTTTCCTTCACGGAAGCCGCGGCCTCTTCGGCGATCTTCTGCAAATGCCCGGTACGTTCCTGCCGGTAGCCGTTGATGTCCAGGACAAGCCGCGAACGGTTCTCCGTTGCGGACAGCACTGCCAGGCGGGTGAGCTCCTGCAAAGCTTCCAGGACTTCACCGTCCTCGCCAACCAGGCCTTCCAGCCCCTCGGCCTCATCCTCGGCGACGATGGAGATGTAGGTCCGTCCGTTGCGGACCTCGATGTCGATGTCGCCGTCGATGTCGGCAATGTCCAGCAGCTCTTCCAGGTAATCGGCAGCCACGTCGCCCTCTTCTTCGAGGCGACTTGCGGTGGAGCCCTTGGGGGACGAACCATCCTGGCCCACGGACACGTCCTGATCTTCGATTTCTTCAGTAAAGGCGTGTTCGGTGCTCTCAGCTGACATTACTTCTTCTTCCTGTTCTTGCGCTGGGGCTGGACGCGCTGCGCCTTGATCTCAACTGCGGCCGCCGCTGCGGCGTCCGCTGCTTCATCCCGCTTCCCGCTGAGGACGGACAGGGCCGGCAGGCCCTTGGCGGCACGGCGTTCGGCGAGGGCCTTGGCTGCGGGGGATCCCGGCGTCGGCATGCGGCGGATGACGAAGAACTGCTGGCCCATGGTCCAAAGGTTGGTGGTGGTCCAGTAGATCAGCACACCGATGGGGAAGTTGATGCCACCCACGCCGAAGACGAGAGGCAGGATATACAGCATCATCTTCTGCTGGCGCATGAACGGGCTGGCCATGGCTTCTTCAGACATGTTCTTGGCCATGATCTGCTTCTGGGTGATGAACTGCGAGGCCGTCATGGCAATGATCATCACGATGGAGAGCACCACGACGGCGACCTGGCCGCTGCCGCCCCCGCCGTGCAGCAGGGAAGCGGACAGCGGAGCACCAAAAATGCTTGACGCATCGAACTCGACTACCTGCTCGTGGCTCATGGCCCCGATGCCGGCGCCCTGGTCCTTGGCGGCGGAAATACCGGAGAGCACCTGGAACAGGGCAAAGAAGAACGGCATCTGGATCAGCATGGGCAGGCACGCCGAGAACGGGTTGGTCCCGTGCTTCTTGTACATGGCCATCTGTTCCTGGGCCATCGCCTGGCGGGACAGCTGGTCAGTCTTGCCCTTGTACTTGTCCTGGAGCTTCTTCAGGTCCGGCTGCAGCAACTGCATGCCGCGCTGGGCCTTGATCTGCTTGACGAATACCGGGATCAGTGCGGCACGGATCACCAGCACCAGTCCGATGATGGACAGTGTCCACGTCCAGCCGTTCGCGGCGGGCATCCCGATGGCGCTCAGGCCATCGTGGAATCCAATCATGATGATGGAAACCAGCCACTTGAACGGGGCCATGATTGTTCCAAAGAAGTCCATACTTATCCCTATTCGTCAGGCCGCACTGCGGCCTTCTTCATCAGTCCGAGCAACCAGGTACCTGTCCGGATTGTTCAGCACAACAATTGTGGGGGTCTGGCCTGGAGGCCATTCCCGGCCGCCGGCGGGGACGTGGTCCACTCCACCGGCGTTCCATGGGTGGCAGTGGCCAAGCCGGCGCGCGGCAAGCCAGCTTCCCTTGACCGCGCCGTGGACGGTGACCGCTTCAAGGGCATAGGCCGAGCATGAAGGGAAGAACCGGCAGACCGGACCGTACAAGGGAGAAACCACCTTGCGGTAGGCCATCAGCAGAAGGATGAGGATGTTCCGGGGCAGGTTCCAGAGGAACTTCCCGACGGCGGCAAACACTGTGCAGAGACGGGCGACGACGGCGGTGGCGTTAGGCACGCGGTGTCCCCTCCTGTGTTGTACCGGCTGAACCCCTGGCAGCAGCCCGCGAAGGGCGGCCGGCCAGCCGGTTCAGCGTAGATTCCAGTGCAGCGTTGTAGTCCGACAGCAGCTGGTCCCAGCTGGCGGAAGCGGACGCAGGAAGCGCCCGCACCACGATAGCGAGTCCTGTGCCGTGCTCGCGCAACGAGGCAGCACCCGCTTCTCTCAGTCTCCTCTTAACGAGGTTCCTGACCACAGCGTTCCCTACACTCTTGGAAACAATGAACCCGATCCGGCTGGGTTCGTCGGCAGCAATGGCTGCCGCATATAACACTACGTTCCGGCGCCCATTGCGGACACCGGAACGTACAGTTGTTGAAAAATCAGTTGAGGTCCTCAGGCGGTTGCGGGTGGCCAGCACCTTAAACTCGCAAAGGGATGTCTACCGATAAGCCAGTTATTTAGGCCGACAGTTCGGTGCGGCCCTTGCCACGACGGGCTGCCAGGATGGCACGGCCGGCACGGGTACGCATACGAAGGCGGAAGCCGTGCTTCTTGGCTCGACGGCGGTTATTCGGCTGAAAAGTCCGCTTGCTCACGTTAGTTACTCCAGTGGATCAAAGGTGCGCCCACCCGATCAGTAATGGGGAAGAACTGGCCGACGCTAAGTTTTGTATATGCACGCTTCCCCCGGCTGCTCCAGGCGCGTTGCGCTTGGATGTTCAGATGGGGCCAAAAAGCGGACACAAAGGACTTCACAACGTTAGGGCAATCTGCAAGCCCGAGTCAAACCGGGGCGGCCCATCACGGCTGTCCCCAGCTGTTCCTAACTATCCCCAACAGCCTGTGGATGAAGTGGCTCACAGGGGTGCTTCCGGAACCACAACCGTGTAATTATCCACAGCCGGATAGCCAGCTATCTTCTAGGCTTTTCATCCCCTAGAGTGTCCCAGTAGCCGATTATCCACGGACTGTGCATAACCCTGTGGATTAAGCTGGGCCAGCACCCTGGTTCCGGACTTGGGGCTGCAGGCAATGCAGGCATAGCAAGTTTTGAGGGAACCGATTGATGACAGTAGACGAAGCCAACCACGCCAATACTGTCGGAAGTTCCTGGCGCCGGGTTGTCAGCCTGCTGGAACAGGACCACCGCGTAACACCGCGCCAGCGTGGCTTTGTCATCCTCGCCCAGGCGCAGGGCCTCATTGGTTCCACGCTCCTGGTCGCCGTACCCAACGAACTCACCCGCGAGGTGCTCCAGACCCAGGTCAAGGAAGCCCTCGACGATGCACTGCACAATGTCTTCTCCGAAGACATCCGCTGCGCCATCGATGTGGACACCGATCTGGTCCCCCTCCACGAGGAACCCGAACCCATCGTCGAGCCGGCTTTCGCACCGGACCAGGTCATCGAGCAGAAACCGCAGCCCATGCTGCCCAGCACCTCGCACGAATTCGGCCGGCTGAACCCCAAGTACGTCTTTGACACCTTCGTGATTGGTTCCTCGAACCGTTTCGCCCACGCTGCCGCCGTTGCTGTTGCCGAAGCACCTGCCAAGGCATACAACCCGCTCTTCATCTATGGTGACTCCGGTCTGGGCAAGACCCACCTCCTGCACGCCATCGGCCACTACGCCCGGCGCCTGTACAGCGGGATCCGCGTCCGATACGTAAATTCCGAAGAGTTCACCAACGACTTCATTAACTCCATCCGTGATGATGAGGGCACGAGCTTCAAGACGACCTACCGCAATGTGGACGTCCTGCTGATCGATGACATCCAGTTCCTGGCCGGCAAGGACCGGACGCTGGAGGAGTTCTTCCACACCTTCAATGCCCTGCACAACAACAACAAGCAGGTGGTCATCACCTCGGACCAGCCGCCCAAGCTGCTGGCCGGCTTCGAGGACCGCATGAAGTCGCGTTTTGAGTGGGGCCTGCTGACGGACATCCAGCCGCCGGAACTTGAGACCCGAATCGCCATCCTCCGCAAGAAGGCGCTCAGCGAGGGCCTGTCGGCGCCGGATGATGCCCTCGAGTACATCGCATCCAAGATCTCCAGCAACATCCGCGAGCTTGAAGGTGCACTGATCAGGGTGACGGCGTTCGCCAGCCTGAACCGCCAGCCGGTGGACGTGGCCCTTGCCGAGATGGTCCTGAAGGACCTGATTACCGACGACGGCGCCCAGGAGATCACGTCCGCCCAGATCCTCCAGCAGACAGCTGACTACTTCAAGCTCAGCATGGAGGAACTCTGCAGCAAATCCCGGACCCGGACGCTGGTGACCGCACGCCAGATCGCCATGTACCTCTGCCGGGAGCTGACGGACATGTCACTTCCCAAGATCGGCCAGGAACTCGGCGGCCGCGACCACACCACCGTCATCCATGCCGACCGGAAGATCCGCGAGCTGATGGCGGAGCGCCGTGTGATCTACAACCAGGTGACCGAGCTGACCAACCGGATCAAACAGCAACAGCGCGACTCCTGAATCCACACCGCGCCCGGCACTCTATACCTTATTAACAGGGGCATGTGGATAAGCCTGTGGATACTTAAGGGGACAAGCGCGGTTAATGGGCTTAAAACCCTTAAGCCGTCTGTGGATCGTTAAAAATGGCCCTTTGCGTTGTCCCCATCCACACCCTGTTTAAAACCCACTAACGCACAGCGGGTGAACAGGGCTTAAGCGCGGAACCACGCGGCAGGACCGGGTTATCCACAGTTTCCACAGCAGTTATTAACACTACTAATCCCAAAAAATTGAAATCCCTCACACAACAAGAACGATCCGCGCATCCGACACAGGGGGCCTGCCGGCCCCCGGCGGACTGGACCGGACCCTGGGGGATGGGTTAATCCCCGATCTTCCGGCTAAGCTGTCAGCAGCGCTCCCATCCCTGGGTTTTCGTGTGGTTTCCGTTTTCGCGGACCATGCACCAGCCGGGGTGCGCCCAACTTCTTCCGGAGTTTCCTGCGAAATTCCCGGGTTTCACATGGCAGCAGCAATGAAAGGCGGCACCCTTCCGTGAAGTTCAGAGTCGATCGGGACGTCCTGGCAGAAGCCGTCACCTGGACAGCCCGGTCGTTGTCTCCGCGGCCGCCCGTGCCCGTCCTCTCCGGCCTGCTTTTGAAGGCTGAAGCAGGAACCGTCAGCCTTTCGAGCTTCGACTACGAGACTTCGGCGCGGCTCGAAATCACCGCAGACATCAGGGATGAAGGCACCATCCTGGTATCCGGCCGGCTGCTCGCGGACATCTGCCGCAGCCTGCCCTCTGCTCCCGTGGACGTGGAAACCGACGGCAACAAGGTCACGCTCACTTGCCGTCGAAGCAGCTTCCATCTCGCGACCATGCCTGAAGCCGAATACCCGCCCCTGCCGTCCCTGCCGGCCATCAGCGGAACCGTCCCGGGAGATGCTTTTGCCCAGGCCGTCTCACAGGTCATCATCGCGGCAAGCAAGGACGACACTCTCCCCATCCTCACGGGTGTGCGAATGGAGATCGAGGACGATCTGATCACGCTGCTGGCCACCGACCGTTACCGGCTCGCCATGCGCGAAGTTCCGTGGAAGCCGGTCACGCCAGGCATCTCCACCAGCGCCCTGGTCAAGGCCAAAACCCTCAACGAGGTAGCCAAAACGCTTGGTAACAGCGGCGACATCAACCTCGCCCTGTCCGACGACGACAGCCGGCTCATCGGCTTCGAAAGCGGGGGGCGCACCACCACGTCACTGCTGGTGGACGGGGACTACCCCAAGATCCGCTCTCTGTTCCCCGAGTCCACCCCCATCCACGCCACCGTCCAGACCCAGGAGCTCGTTGAAGCTGTCCGCCGTGTATCCCTCGTGGCAGAGCGCAACACTCCGGTCAGGCTTGCCTTCACCGCGGGGCTGCTGAACCTCGATGCCGGCACCGGTGAGGACGCCCAGGCATCGGAAGAACTCGAAGCCCAGCTGTCCGGTGATGACATCACGGTCGCTTTCAACCCGCATTACCTGATCGAGGGACTCAGCGTCATCGAGACCAGGTTTGTCCGGTTCTCCTTCACCACAGCTCCCAAGCCCGCCATGATCACGGCCCAGGCGGACGCAGACGGCGAAGACCAGGATGACTACCGCTACCTGGTGATGCCGGTCCGGCTTCCCAACTAGTTCCCATCGGCTCCCAGCCTTCGCAAGCTCAGGCCGGGCACCTCGCCGATGGGGCCCTACCCACCGCCAACCCCGTTCCTCCCACTTAGCGCAGAAAAGAGTTCCACTCATGCACATTGGACTGATCGGCCTCGGCAAAATGGGGTTCAACATGCGTGAGCGCCTCCGCAAGGGAGGACTGGAAGTCACCGGTTACGACCGGAACCCGGACGTTACTGATGCTGCCAGCGTCGATGAGCTGATCGCCGCTGTACCGGCGCCCCGGATCATCTGGGTGATGGTGCCCTCGGGCCCCATCACGGACGCCGTCATCACTGAACTCAGCGAAAAGCTGGAAACCGGCGACCTTGTCATTGACGGCGGCAACTCCCGATTCACCGAGGACCAGAAGCACGGCGAACTCCTCGCCGCCAAGGGAATCCGCTTCGCGGACTGCGGCGTGTCCGGCGGAGTCTGGGGCCTGCAGAACGGCTACGGACTCATGGCCGGCGGCGACGCCGCGGACATCGAACGTGCCCTGCCTGTCTTCGATGCGCTGCGTCCCGAAGGTGAAAGGGCGGACAGCTTTGTCCACGTCGGCGGCATCGGGGCAGGCCACTACGCCAAGATGGTCCACAACGGAATCGAATACGGCCTCATGCAGGCCTACGCCGAAGGCTACGAACTGCTCGCCGCCAAGGACATCGTCACCGATCTCCCCGGCACGTTCAGGGCATGGCAAAAGGGAACGGTAGTCCGTTCATGGCTCCTTGACCTTATGGTGAAGGCCCTTGACGAAGATCCCGGTTTGGCCTCCATTGACGACTACGTGGAGGATTCCGGCGAAGGCCGGTGGACCGTGGAGGAAGCCATCGCCAACGCGGTCCCCGCCCCGGCCATCACCGCCGCGCTGTTCGCCCGGTTCGCATCCCGGGAAGACACCTCGCCCGCCATGAAGATGGTTTCCGCGCTGCGCCACCAATTCGGCGGCCACGCAACCCGCCCCGCCAAGTAGCACCCACCGGGGACCAGCAGAGTTCCCAGAATTGCCGAAAACCGCGTGTATCTGGAACACCTTTCCCTGACCGACTTCCGCAGTTACGCCCAGGTTGACCTCACCCTGGGACCGGGCGTCACCGTCCTGGTAGGTTACAACGGCATCGGCAAGACCAACCTGATGGAGGCCATCGGGTACCTGGCCACGCTCAGTTCCCACCGGGTCAGCTCGGACGCGCCCCTGCTCAGGTTCGGGACGGAACGTGCCCTGGTCCGCGCGCGGCTGGTCCGGGGCACGCAGACCACGGTCCTTGAGCTGGAGATCAACGCCGGCCGCGCCAACCGGGGACGCATCAACCGCAGCAACCCGGTCCGGGCCCGCGACATACTCGGCATCTGCCAGACAGTCCTGTTTGCCCCCGAGGACCTGGCACTGGTCAAGGGGGATCCATCAAACCGGCGCCGCTTCCTGGACGAGTTGCTGGCAAGCCTTATCCCGCACCACGCTGCCACCCGCAGCGACTATGACCGGGTCTTGAAACAACGCAACGCCCTGCTCAAATCGGCCCGCGCCGGCAGGTTCACCACAGCACACGAATCCACCCTGGACGTGTGGGACCAGCACATGGCCCGGGCGGGCGCGGAGTTGCTGCACGCGCGCCTGGAACTGGTTGAACGGCTCCGCCCGCACCTTGCCCGGGCCTATGCCCAACTCACGGACGCGTCCAAGCCGGCGGATGCCACCTACCGGTCAACGCTCCAAAGCCAGATGGACGACGACGGCGTCCCGGCGGGAAGCGCGCAGCGCTCCCCAGCAGGAGGTACTGCAGACGGCCAGGATGATCTCCGGCTTCTCTCCGTGGAACAGCTCACCGAACGCTACGTGCAGGCATTCGCTGAATCCCGCAAGAAAGAACTGGAACGGGGCATATCCCTGGTTGGCCCGCACCGCGACGAACTGGAGCTCATGCTCGGGCAGGCACCCGCCAAGGGATACGCGTCGCATGGGGAGACCTGGTCCATGTGCCTGTCCCTCCGGCTGGCCTCGTACTACGTGATGCTTGACGACGCCCGGACCGGAGGTTCTGCTCCCATCCTCATCCTGGACGACGTCTTTGCCGAACTGGACGTCCAGCGGCGGCGTAAACTGGCGGCAATAGTCTCCGGCGCGGAACAGGTCCTGGTGACCGCCGCCGTCGACGCCGATATTCCGGAAGAACTGTCCGGGCGGCGGGTGAAGGTCATCCCGGGAGGTATCGATGAGCAGTGACCAGGGCGGCGGGCTCCAGCCCGGCCGCGAGCCTGACGACATCGATGCGCCGCAGGCGGCGCTGAACCGGATGCGGGAAGCCGCGGCAGCACGCGGCGAAGTCCGGCGGAAAGTTGCACGGCCCGGTTCCGCAAAGGCTAAAGGCAGTATCCGGGACACCCGCGGCTTCAGCCAGTTCCACGCCACCGGCCGGGACCCGTTGGGCCTGGGGAAGGTGGTAGGACGGCTGGTGGCGGAGCGGGGCTGGACCTCACCTGTGGCTGTCGGCTCGGTCATGGCGGAGTGGTCCACGCTGGTGGGGCCGGAAATCTCTGCCCACTGCACCCCGGAAAGCTTCACCGACACCACCCTGCACGTGCGGTGCGATTCCACTGCCTGGGCCACCCAACTCCGTCTCCTGAGCAGCAGCCTGCTCGACAAATTCCGCCGTGAACTGGGAGACGGGGTGGTCACCAGCATCCAGGTGCTGGGACCCTCCGCACCAAGCTGGCGCAAGGGCGGACGCAGTGTCAACGGCCGTGGTCCGCGGGACACGTACGGATAGGTCAGGACGGCAGCTCTTGAAACTGCGCGCAACGGCGTGTAGGGCGCTGTAAGGACCGCAGCGTGTATAGGCACCCGGAGGGCGTACCGCTGGGCCGCCCTAGGCGTGGCCAAGAGCCTCGCACAGCCATATTCAGTGGCGCTGAAGGCCCCGGAATGCGGGGATATGTCCTGGTTCACGGTAGAATTGATGCAGATAACTGGGCGCGGATGAAACGTTGACTTCAGTCCGTTCTGCGCGCGCTCTCCGCGCGCGGGGCGCGGACCACCAACCGTCAGCAGGTCACCGGCGCCATAAGTTTGTGCCTGTTGGCGGGTGGCTTTTCCCTGGGAAAGGCACCGGCCGGCCATCATCGAGAACAGAGGAGTCGCAGCGCCTGTGGCTAACGACAATACAGATATTCTGGCAGCAGATACAGCAGTCGAGGATGGCCGCACCCCTGATACTCCACCCACGGCAGCCACGCCAAGGGAATACGGCGCCAGTGACATCACCGTGCTGGAGGGCCTTGAAGCTGTCCGCAAGCGTCCGGGCATGTACATCGGCTCCACCGGACCCCGTGGCCTGCACCACCTGGTCTACGAAGTGGTGGACAACTCGGTGGATGAGGCGCTGGCCGGTTACTGCAGCCATATCGAGATCGTCCTGCAGGCCGATGGCGGCGTGAAAGTGGTCGATGACGGCCGCGGCATTCCGGTGGATATGCACCCCACGGAACACAAACCCACCGTCGAGGTGGTCATGACCATCCTGCACGCGGGCGGCAAGTTCGGCGGCGGCGGATACGCCGTTTCCGGTGGCCTGCACGGCGTGGGCATCTCGGTGGTCAACGCACTGTCCAGCCGCGTGGATACCGAAGTGCGCCGCCAGGGGCACGTGTGGCGGATGTCCTTCGCTGACGGCGGCAAGCCGCAGGGCAGCCTGGTCCAGGGCGAAGAGACGGACGCCACCGGCACCACCCAGACCTTCTACCCGGACCCCGCGATCTTCGAAACCACCGAGTTCGATTTCGAAACGCTGCGCGCCCGCTTCCAGCAGATGGCTTTCCTGAACAAGGGACTGCGGATCACCCTGACGGATGAGCGCGCGCCAGCCGGGGACGACGCCGACGGCGACCTGGACCTTGACGACCTCAGCACCGAGGGTGAAGTCAGCGCCGAACACCGCACCGTGGTGTACCAATACAACGAAGGCCTGCTGGACTACGTCAGGCACCTGAACTCGGGCAAAAAGGTTGAGGTGGTCCACGAGGACGTCATCGCCTTTGAAACCGAGGACACCGAGCGCAAGATCGCCCTGGAAATGGCCATGCAGTGGACCAGCGCCTATTCCGAAAGCGTCCACACCTACGCCAACACCATCAACACCCATGAGGGTGGCACGCACGAAGAAGGCTTCCGCGCTGCCATGACCTCCCTTATCAACCGGTATGCCCGCGAAAAAGGCATTATCAAGGAGAAAGACGACAACCTCACGGGCGACGACATCCGCGAGGGCCTCACCGCAGTCATCTCGGTCAAGCTGGCCGAGCCCCAGTTCGAGGGCCAGACCAAGACCAAGCTCGGCAACTCCGAGGTCAAGGGCTTCGTCCAGCGCGTGGTCACCGACGGGCTGGGCGACTGGCTGGAGCGCAACCCCGGCCCCGCCCGCGACGTGATCCGCAAAGCGATTTCCGCCGCGCAGGCCAGGATGGCTGCGCGCAAGGCCCGCGACAATGCCCGGCGCAAGAGCCCGCTGGAGTCCTTTGGCATGCCCGGCAAGCTTTCGGACTGTTCCTCAAAGGACCCGGAAAAGTGCGAGGTCTACATCGTGGAGGGTGACTCGGCCGGTGGTTCCGCCAAGCGCGGCCGCAACCCCGAGACCCAGGCCATCCTTCCCCTCCGCGGCAAGATCCTCAATGTGGAGCGCGCACGCCTGGACAAGGCCCTGGGCAACGCAGAAGTGCAGTCCATGATCACTGCCTTCGGTACCGGCATCGGCGAGGACTTCGACCTGGCCAAGCTGCGGTACCACAAGATCGTGCTCATGGCAGATGCCGACGTGGACGGCCAGCACATCACTACGCTGCTGATGACCCTGCTGTTCCGTTACATGCGGCCCCTGATCGAGAACGGCTACGTGTACCTGGCCCAGCCCCCGCTGTACCGGATCAAGTGGTCCAACGCCCCGCATGACTACGTGTACAGCGACCGCGAACGCGACGCCAAGCTCGTGTCGGGCCAGGCCGCCGGGCGCCGCATCCCCAAGGACAACGGCATCCAGCGCTACAAGGGCCTTGGCGAGATGGACTACACCGAGCTGTGGGACACCACCATGGACCCCGACCACCGCACCCTGCTGCAGGTGACCATGGACGACGCCCTGGCTGCCGACCAGATCTTCTCCGTCCTCATGGGCGAAGACGTCGAATCCCGCCGCAACTTCATCCAGCAGAACGCCAAGGACGTCCGGTTCCTGGACATCTAAGGATCCGCTCCAAAGTATTCGGAACCAGACATATACCTGAAACGGAAAATAACTAATGAGCGACGAAATCCCCGAGAACTCCGCCCCTGAGGGCGGAACTCCGGACACCGTTCTTGAAGGCGACGTGCTGATCGACCGCGTGGAACAGGTGGACCTGCAGACGGAAATGCAGCGGTCCTACCTGGACTACGCCATGGCCGTCATCGTGGGCCGTGCCCTTCCCGACGTCCGCGATGGCCTCAAGCCCGTGCACCGCCGCGTGCTGTACGCGATGTTCGACGGCGGTTACCGCCCCGACCGGTCCTTCAACAAGTGCGCCCGCGTGGTGGGCGAGGTCATGGGCCAGTACCACCCCCACGGCGACACTGCGATCTACGACGCCCTGGTGCGCCTCATCCAGGACTGGACCATGCGCTACCCGCTGGCGCTGGGGCAGGGAAACTTCGGATCCCCCGGCAACGACGGCGCTGCCGCACCGCGGTATACCGAAACCAAGATGGCGCCGCTGGCCATGGAAATGGTCCGGGACATCGACGAGGAGACCGTCGATTTCCAGGACAACTATGACGGCAAAAACCAGGAACCCACCATCCTGCCGGCCAGGTTCCCCAACCTGCTGGTCAACGGTTCTTCAGGTATCGCCGTGGGCATGGCTACCAACATCCCGCCGCACAACCTCCGGGAAGTAGCCGACGGCGTGCAGTGGTACCTCTCCAACCCGGGTGCCACGCGCGAGGAACTCCTCGAGGAATTGCTGGTGCGGGTCAAGGGCCCGGATTTCCCCACCGGAGCCACCATCCTTGGCCACAAGGGCATCGAAGACGCCTACCGCACCGGCCGCGGATCGGTCACTATGCGCGCAGTAGTTGCCGTGGAGGAACTGCAGGGCCGCACGTGCCTGGTGGTCACCGAACTTCCGTACCAGGCCAACCCGGACAACCTGGCCATCAAGATCGCCGAACTGGTCAAGGACGGCAAGATCCAGGGCATTGCCGACCTCCGGGATGAAACGTCCGGACGCACCGGCCAGCGCCTGGTGATCGTGCTGAAGCGCGACGCCGTGCCCAAGGTGGTGCTGAACAACCTCTACAAGCACACCGAGCTGCAGAGCAACTTCTCCGCCAACATGCTGGCCATCGTGGACGGCGTGCCCCGGACACTGAGCCTTGATGCGTTCATCCGCCACTGGGTCACGCACCAGATGGACGTTATCGCCCGCCGCACCCGGTACCGCCTGCGCAAGGCGGAGGAAGAAGCCCACATCCTTCGGGCCCTCCTCAAGGCGCTGGACATGCTGGACGAGGTCATTGCCCTCATCCGCGCTTCCAGCACCACCGAGGCCGCACGGGACGGGCTGATGGAGCTGCTGGACATTGATGAGCTGCAGGCCCGGGCCATCCTGGACATGCAGCTGCGCCGCCTGGCCGCCCTGGAACGCCAGCGGATCCAGGAGAAGCACGCAGAACTCGAAGCCCTGATTACCGAATACAAGGAAATCCTGGGGTCGGAGCAGCGCCAGCGCGAGATCATCAGCACTGAGCTGGGCGAGATCGTGGACAAGCACGGCGATGACCGGCGCACCAGGATCCTCATGGGCTACGACGGCGACATGTCCATGGAGGACCTCATCCCCGAAGAGGAGATGGTGGTCACCATCACCCGCGGCGGCTACGTCAAGCGCACCCGCAGCGACAACTACCGGTCGCAGCAGCGCGGCGGCAAGGGCATCAAGGGGGCCCAGCTGCGTGGTGACGATGTGGTGGAGCACTTCTTCGTCACCACCACCCACCACTGGCTGCTGTTCTTCACCAACCTGGGCCGGGTCTACCGCGCCAAGGCGTACGAGCTGATGGAAGCGGGCAGGGACGCCAAGGGCCAGCACGTTGCCAACCTGATGGCATTCCAGCCCGACGAACACATCGCCCAGGTGCTGGACCTCAAGGACTACCAGCAGGCGCCGTACCTGGTGCTCGCCACCAAGAGGGGCCTGGTGAAGAAGACCAGGCTGGAGGACTACGACACGAACCGTTCGGCAGGCGTGATCGCGATCAACCTGCGTGACGGCGACGAACTGGTCTCCGCCCAGCTTGTCTCGGAAACCGACGACCTCTTCCTGGTGTCCCGCAAGGGCCAGTCCATCCGCTTCACCGCCACCGATGACGCACTGCGCCCCATGGGACGTGCCACATCCGGCGTTACCGGCATGAAGTTCCGCGAGGACGACGAACTGCTGGCCGCGGACGTGGTCACCGACGGTTCGTTCGTGTTCATCGTGACCGAAGGCGGGTACGCCAAGCGCACGGCGGTGGAGGAATACCGCCTGCAGGGCCGTGGCGGACTGGGTATCAAGGTCGGCAAATACCAGGAAGAGCGCGGCCACCTCGTGGGTGCACTGATCGTCCAGGAAGAAGATGAAGTCCTCGTGGTCATGGAAGGCGGCAAGGTTGTCCGTTCCTCCGTTGCCGGGGTTCCTGCCAAGGGCCGCGACACCATGGGCGTCATCTTCGCCAAACCGGACAAGAATGACCGGATTATCGAGGTGGCGCGCAACAGCGAACGCGGTCTTGAGGACGAGGAATCCGCCGGGGATGACGTAACGTTGGCTGAAGATGGCGGGACCGCTGGGGAATCCGCCGCGCCAGCAATGGCAGAAGAATCACCGGCCGTTGAGTCAGAGGACGCCTCGGGCGACGCTGAGCCGAACGAAGACAACACGGAGGTAACGAGTGAGTAATTCCGACTCATTTCCCAAGCCGAACAGTACTGTTCCCGACGGGAACCGGCCTTCAGCGGCACCCCGCGTGAACGCCCCCGTTCGTCCGCAGCAGCGCCCCGGTGCGCCGGCCGGCGCTCCGGGCCAGCGCCCCGCCGTCCCTGGCCAGCGGCCGCAGCAGGGCGACCGCCCCGTGCAGCCCGGCCAGCGCCCCTTCCAGGGCCAGCCCGGACAGCGTCCTGCACAGGGCGCCTCCAGTCAGGGAACCCCTGGCCTGGTGAAGCCGGCGCCGAAGGCAAAGGTCCGCCGGGCCCGGCTCCTGATCAGCAAGGTGGACCCGTGGTCCGTCCTGAAGATGGCATTCCTGCTGTCCGTGGCACTGGGGATCGTGACTGTGGTGGCCGCCATTGTCCTGTGGACGGTCCTGGACCTCACCGGGATCTTTGACCAGGTGGACAGCCTGCTGGGCACGCTCGCCGGCTCGGAAAGCGGCGGCTTCGAGCTGAAGAAGGTGGCTTCGCTGGGCCAGGTTGCGTCGTTCGCCACCATCATTGCCGTGGTCAACGTGGTCCTGCTGACGGCACTGTCCATGCTTTCCGCTGTCCTCTACAACATCTCCGCCACCCTGGTGGGCGGCATTGGCGTGACCCTCACCGACGATTAGGAAGCCATTTTCGCCGGGCCCGCACCGGTGAAAAGGCCCGATTTGAGATCGGGCCGGGGTGTGCTGTAAAGTCATGTCTCGGCCCGATGAGGGATTGAGGGCGTATAGCTCAGGCGGTTAGAGCGCTTCGCTGATAACGAAGAGGTCCCAGGTTCAAGTCCTGGTACGCCCACGGAACTTGTGCAGGTTTCAAACGGAGGTTTGGTCCGGAGTTATCCGGTACCGGATCGGAACGGGGAGCATGTGAAGAAGTTGCTTGTACTGGCAGCGGCAATCGCAGGCTTCCTGGTCTACCGGAAGGCACAGGAATCCGAAGCCCGGAAAACAGTCTGGAGCAAGTCAACCGATACGGTGGACTAGGCCGGACACCCGCTCCGGGAGCCTGTCAAGGGCTCCCTGGTTCTAGGGTATGATGGACGGGTTGCTTCTTATGGGGGCATGGCGCAATTGGTAGCGCACCTGCTTTGCAAGCAGGGGGTTCGGGGTTCGAGTCCCCGTGCCTCCACCATAAGGAAGTCCCGGTCAGCGGAAACGCCGGCCGGGACTTTTTGCTTTCCATCTGCGCAATGAACCAGTACCAAGGGGGCGGCATTGAACTTCTTCTTCGCGGCACTGGGAGTCCTGGGCGTTGCATCATCCGGGCCCTTGATCGCGGCCACGCTCGGCGCCACAAGTGTCAGCGCCCTTGCCATCGCCTTCTGGCGCAACGCCATCGGCGCGGCCGTCATGGCCTCCCCCACCCTGGTCCGGGAACCCGGCCAGTTCCGCAGGATCAGCCGCAGCGAGTTCCGCTGGTCGATGCTGGCAGCCGTCGCGCTTGCCCTGCACTTCGCCTGCTTCATCACATCCCTCCAGCTGACATCCGTAGCAGCCGCCACCGCCCTGGTCTGCCTGCAGTCAGCCTGGATTGCCGTCTTCCAGCTCTTCCGCGGCATCCGCCACCGCTGGCAGGTCCTGGCGGGGCTGGGAATCGCCTTTGGCGGGGTCGTGGCGATCACCGGCTTCGACATGGGCTCTTCCCCGCAGGCCCTCACGGGAGACCTGCTGGCGATGGCTGGCGGCGCCCTTGCCGGCCTTTACACGCTCGCGGGTGGCAAGGCACGGCAGAGCATGACAACAGGAACCTACACCACGCTCTGCTACGGAATGTGCGCCGCTCTCGTGGCCGTCCTTGCCTTGTTCGCGGGCCAGCCCCTGGCGGGGTTTGAGCCGGCCGGGTGGCTGGGCATCGCAGCAATCACCGTCTGTGCCCAACTGGTGGGCCACACCGCCTTCAACCACCTGCTGGCCACCATGAGCCCCCTCATCGTCTCCATGATCATCCTCCTGGAAATCCCGGGGGCAGCGCTGTTGGCAGCCGTGTTCCTGCACGAGACGCTGCCCGCAGGAACTTACGCCGGGCTCGGCCTGATCCTGGCGGGACTCGCCGTCGTGGTCCTCGGTCAGAGGAACAGCAGGGGCCAGGGGAATGGCAGCCGGGGCAGCCGTGGAACGGCACCGCAGGAGGAACCGCCGTCGGACCGCCTGGCCGGGTTGGGAACTGACTGAGCGCTACTGACCGCCGCGGCGGACCGGCTGGGCCGTGTTGACGGTGTGGATGGCCCTGAGGAGCTTGGCCGGAAAGTACACCGAGAAGAAAACCACCATGGGGGCCTTCAGCGCCATCTTCCTGACGTTGTGGGCTTTGTAGGTCCGGTCGAACCGGGTGACGTAGTAGCGGTAGTCCCGCGGTGAATCCTCAAGCCGCCGCGCGGACATCCCGGACACCATCTGCGGCCAGTAGCGCACCGGCAGTTCATGGTCGGCCAGGTGCAGGGACAGGTCGATGTCCTCGTGCATCTCGTCCTTCTCGTCCCGGCAGGTCTCTGAACGGATGGTCTCCCAGGCCGTGGCCCGCAGGGCCATGTTGGAGCCGAACAGGAAATGGTACTGGTGCTTGGCCAGCTTCAGCATGAGCTGGCGCATCTTGTCGTCCGCCTTGAGTCCGAACCGGCGCATCGGCATGTCGTAGTAGACCACCGGGCCGGTGGCAGCCTGGACCGACTGGTCAGCGAAGGCCTTCTGCACCTGTTCAACCCAGTCGGGTTCGACAATGGAATCAGCGTCAATCCGCCCCAGGATGTCCCCGGTGGCACTGTCCAGCCCGAAGTTCCTGGTGGGGATGAGTCCCTGTTCCCGGTCCTGGCTCAGGAGGATGATGGGGCTTTCCGGATACTCGAGCTGCATCTGGCGCACAATGTCAGCGGTCCGGTCCTTCGAAAGGTTGTCCACCACGATGATCTCGTGGGCGGGAACGGACTGGTAGATCGCAGCTATCAGGCACTGCCTGATCACGCTCTCCTCGTTGTACGCCGGGATGACGATTGACACGCGGAGCTGTACGGCTGCGTCGTTCACGGCATCCCCAGAGGATCGATTGGCTGACATCACTTCAAATCTAGCATCCGCGAAAGATGCCTCCGCGGACGGGAAGAGACACAAAAAGGGGGCCCGCCGTCAAACGGAGCCCCCTTGTGTGAATGGCGAAGATCAGGCCTGGCTGCTGCCCTTGTCTTCATCGGCAACCGTCTTGGCGCCGCCTTCGGTGTCGTCGGCAACGTGCTTGGCCTTGTCGGCGGCATCGGCTGACTTATCAGCGACCGTCCCAGCTGCGTCCCCGGCCTTGTCCGCGGCAGCACCGGCCGCGGATGCGGCTGCGGAAGTGCCCTTGTCGGCGGCGTCGGCAGTGGTTGCCTTGACGTCGCTGACGGTAGTGGCCGGAACGGGTGCCGGGGTGGGGGTGACCGGCGAGGGGGTCTTCCAGGGGTCCTCGACCGGCTTGGACGCCTTCCATGCGGCGACGCCCGCTGCAACCGCTGCGGCCACCACACCGAATATCAGCCAGCCACGCTTCTTGGGCTTCTCCGGCTGGGCAAGCTGCACGTCCATTGCGCGGCTTGCCCCTGCCGCGGCTGCTTTCAGCTGCGTGCCGGTGGCCTGGGCCTGCTCCTGGAGGGCGTGGATGATTCCCACGTCCCCAAGCTTCTGCGCCACTGCGTCAACCCGTGCCGGGGTGTTTTCCAGGGTGCGGTGAACGGCGCCGGACGCCACGCCAATCTGGTCCGAGAGCTTAGGCAGGTACTCCACCACTACCCGGTCCCGGGCGTTCAGGACCACCGGGGTGGCCTTGTCCAGGGCCTCGTGCAGCCTGGGCGATGCGCCTTCAACCACGTCATTGATCTTCGGGGCCAAATGGGCCAGTCCGTCCTGGATCCGGGGAGTCACTGTGGCAACGCCGTCGGCCAGGCTGTGGGCCGCCGTCTTCAGGCCTTCCTGGATCTTGGGAGATGCGCTGTCCAGGCCCTGCTGCAGCCGGGGAACAGCCCAGTCCACGGCAGCTTCCACCCGGGGGGCCGCCCAATCCTTGGCGTTTTCCACCGCACTGGTGACCGACTGCTCAAGGTCACGGGCAATACGATCCGATTTCTTCACAACTACCTCCCGATTAATGTGACGGTTCTGTCGCTAGCCTACGTGCCCAGATCACCTCGGGCTATTCACTCTGCGGATTTTAGGGGGATTTCACCCAGCGCGGAACTGCCCCCGCAGCCGTGGCTGCCCAGAACCGGCATGGGAGAATCAACCTATGACTGCCATCGCAACTGCAAAAGCAACCATCCACACCAGCCTCGGCGACATCGTGGTTAACCTCTTCGGCAACCACGCGCCCAAGACGGTCAAGAACTTCGTGGGCCTTTCCACCGGCGAGCAGGCCTGGACCCACCCGGAAACCGGCGAGGACAAGACCGGCACGCCGCTTTACAACGGAACCATCTTCCACCGCATCATCAAGGACTTCATGATCCAGGCCGGCGATCCCCTGGGCCGTGGAACCGGTGGCCCCGGCTACCGCTTTGACGACGAGATCCACCCTGAACTGAGCTTCAACCAGCCCTACAAGCTGGCCATGGCCAACGCCGGCATCCAGATGGGCAAGGGCACCAACGGTTCACAGTTCTTCATCACCACCATTCCCACGGACTGGCTCCAGGGCAAGCACACCATCTTCGGTGAAGTGGCTGACGAGGAGTCCAAGAAGGTCGTAGACGCCATCGAGGGTGTCCGCACCGGCATGGGTGACCGCCCGGTCGAGGACGTCACCATCAACAGCATCGACATCGAACAGCTGTAACGCCCCACCATGAGTTACGGAATTCCGTCGGCTGAGCCGTCCGCCCAGGTTCCGGTATGCCCCCGGCACCCGGACCGGCCGTCCTATGTGCGCTGCCAGCGCTGCGGGCGCCCCGCCTGCCCGGACTGCCAGCGGGCGGCCGCCGTCGGATTCCAATGCGTTGACTGCGTCAACGAGACACGACGTACGACGCCGGAAGTACGGAGCGTCTACGGCGGTGCCGTTGCCACTGGCAAACCTTTGGTGACGTACGGCATCATTGCAGCCTGCGTTGTGGTCTACGCACTGCAGATGCTTATTCCGGGGGACTGGGTATACAAACAGTTCGCGTATAACAACATCTTTGCCGCACCCCAGTACGGCGCGTTTGAGCCGTGGCGGATGGTGACCTCGGCCTTCCTCCATTCCCCGGATTCGCTGCTGCACATTCTCCTGAACATGTATACGCTGTGGATTTTCGGCCAGGCCCTGGAGCCCATCCTTGGCCGGGTCCGCTTCCTGGCGCTGTACCTTATCTCCGCCTTTGGTGGTTCAGTGGGCTACCTGCTGATGAACCCCGTGCTGGTGCCAGGGCAGGGCCTGGTGGGGCTGGTGGGCGCCTCCGGTGCCATCTTCGGCCTCTTCGGCGCCATGCTGCTGGTCCAACGGCAGCGCGGCGGGGACACACGGCAACTGTGGGTCCTTATTGCCATCAACGGCGTCATCGGCTTCCTGATTCCGCATATCGCCTGGCAGGCCCACCTGGGCGGGCTCATCACCGGCGGCCTCTGCGCCGCGGTTCTTGCCTACACGCCCCGGGGACGCCGCCAGGGCCTGCTCCAGGCATTGGGACTGGCCGCCGTTTTTGCGCTGCTTGTAGCCGCGAGCTGGGTCCGCGTGACGCTTTAGCCGCCACATATCCACGACCAACCGGAATGCCCCCGTCACCCTTGGTGACGGGGGCATTCGTGTTTTCCACAGCGCTTTTCCACAGTGTTGGTAACTTACATAGCTGTAGTTCAGGTGCTGGATCGGCCCGTCCCGGCCCTTTGCGGCTTATGCCGGGGCAACAGCCGGGCGCTTCTCCACAGTTGTGGATAACCTGTGGGGATATTGCTGTGCGTAAGTGGATAAGAGGCACTTTCCGGGCACCTCTGTGGAAAAACCGACCCATGGGATGTCCGACGAACCGCTCTGCCGACGTTCGCGGCGGGTTATCGACATCGGTATCCACACTGTTAATAAGTCACAATGCTGTTGTTCGCAGTCCCGCGCGACCCGCAGCAGTAAGGGCAGGGCCGGCCAGGGGCACCGATTTCCACGCGGTTTCCCACAGCTGTGGATAACTTGTGGGTATCGCATTGTTGGTAAGTGGATAAACACCAGAGGGTCGCGCTCTGGCCGCCTGCCTATGATGGTTGCCTGCCAAGCCGCCCAACCGACAAGGACACCCGTGACTGCCACTGAGCACCTGTATCTGGATAAACAGCATCCGGCCCTGTGGAGGGCGATCAGCGGCCTGGGCCTGAAGGTGCAGGAAGCGGCAGAAGAGGCTGGGATCGGGAGGGGCCTGTTGGAACTGCTCAACGTGCGGATTTCCCAGATCAATGGCTGCGCCTATTGCCTGGATCTTCACGTGCGGAAGGCCGGCGAGGAGGGAGAAAGTGCGCAGCGGCTGGCGGTGTTGCCTGCCTGGCGTGAGACCGCCCTGTTCACGGACCAGGAGCGGGCCGCGCTGGCCTTGGTGGAAAGCATCACCGAACTCCCGGATGAGCGGTCAAGGGAGCACGCGGAGGCTTACGCGCGGGAGCGGCTCAGCGCCGACGCGTTTTCGGCCGTGAGTTGGCTTGCCGTGACCATGAACGCATTTAACAGGGTGTCCATCACCAGCCACCACCCGGTCCGGCGGACACGCCCGTAGTCTCCAGCGCCGGCCCGTCGGGATGTGTCCCCTTCAGGCTCCTGAACTTATCCACAGGTATTCCACACTGTTAATAACCACATCTTCTCGGCAGGTTTTGGCGGAAGGGTGCTGCACAGGGATGCTGGCGCCTTCTACAGGACCCCTGGGGAAGGTTGTCCACAGTGTGGATAACCTTCCCAACAGTTGGGGATAACGGGCGGCGGTAGGGTCTTTAGGCCTGCATGGACCAAATTCCGGAGGAGCCGCGGCGGTGGCTGTCCAGCAGATGGGTGTCCACTATTCCCACGGCTTCCATCAAGGCGAACATGGTGGTGGGACCCACAAAGGAGAAGCCCCGTTTCCGGAGCGCCTTGGACAGGGCCACCGATTCCGCCGACTGCGTGGGGACATCGGCGGCCACCGCGGGCTCCGGGGTGCTGGCCGGGCGGAAGCTCCAAACAAAGTCCACCAGTCCGCCGTCGTTGCGAAGTTCCAGGGTGGCCTGCGCATTCTTGACCGCGGCAAGGATTTTGAGCCGGTTCCTGATGATTCCCGGATCCTGCATCAGCCGTTCCACGTCCTCGCCGCTGAACAAGGCCACCTGTTCGGGGTCGAAGCCGGCAAAGGCGGCACGGAAGGCAGGGCGCTTGCGCAGGATGGTGGCCCAGGAAAGACCTGCCTGGAAGCCCTCCAGGCAGATGCGCTCGTACATGCCCTGCTCGTCAGTGACGGGCAGTCCCCATTCCTGGTCGTAATAGTCGCGCATGAGCGGATCCGTGGCGGCCCAGGCAGGACGGGCCAGGCCATCCTCGCCAACGATCACTCCGCTGGACTCGGGAGCCAGTGTGGTTCTCCTTGGAACAGTTCCGCGGCGGGCGCTACGAGCGCCAGCGGGTGGTCATCAGGAACCCGACGATGGCGATGCCAAAGCCTGCCACGATGTTCCAGGACTGCCAGGCCTGGACCGGGAAGCGTCCCTCGCTGATGTAGAAGGTGATGATCCAGAAGAGGCCGATGATCATGAGGCCGAACATGACCGGCTTGAACCACACGGGGTTGGGCTTGTACGCCTGCGGGGATGCCGGCTGGGCGGTGCTGGCGGTCTTCCTGCGAGGCTTTGACTCGGGCACTGGCTCTCCTTGGCGGGCTGGGCAAGCTCGGCGGCCCGGGCTTGGTATCCTGCAAGAAGGAAATTGCCAGCGGTCTGCGCGATCTTGGTCAAATCTGGATTCTTACTAGCAGCCAATTCTAGCCGCAGTTGATGGGCACCCGGTGCCCAGGGTGAATGCCCGGAGGGGAACGCGTGGTATTGCAGGAGAAGGCGGAGCCCGCCACTGCGCCCGCGCGCCGTCGTGCCCTCCTCACTGGCACCATCTCGGTGCTCGGCGAGCTGCTGATTACTGCCGGCGTCATCCTCCTGCTCTTTGTCGCGTGGCAGCTGTGGTGGACCAACGTGGAATCCGATGCCAAGCAGAGCCAGGTCATCAAGGAATTCGCCCAGGACCTGGGCAGTGCCGCTCCCGCCACGGCCGCCCCGGCCCCCGCGGCGCCCCCTGCCGCCGGCGAGGATTTTGGCAAACCCGTGGTGGGTACCGCTCCCGGCCACGCCGGCACCATCGGCATCATGTACATCCCCCGGTTCGGCCCCACCTATACGCGTCCCATCGTCCAGGGGACCAGCCAGGACGTCCTGGATACGCTGGGCCTGGGGCACTACAGCAATACGGCAATGCCCGGTGCGGTGGGCAACTTTGCCGTCGCAGGGCACCGGCAGACGCACGGGGCCGTGCTGGACAACATCCACACGCTGGTGCCCGGCGACAAGATCTACGTGCAAACCAAGGACGGTTACTACGTCTACGTCTTCCGGAACAACCAGATCGTGATGCCCTCCCGAACTGACGTCCTGGAACCTGTCCCCACCCAGCCGGGCGTCGCGCCCAGCGAAAGCTACCTCACCATGACCAGCTGCAACCCGCGCTTCGGCGCGGAAGAACGCATCATCGCCTACGCCCTGCTTGACAGTTGGCGGCCGGCAGCCGCAGGGCCGCCTGCTGAGATCGCGGCGCAGGTTGCAGCAGCCACCGGAAGGAGCTGACCGTGTACGCCTGGATTTTCCGCCACCTTCCCGGGCCGCTCTGGCTCAGGATCATCATCTCGCTGGCACTGATCTTCGTGGCCCTGGTCCTGATGGTCCAGTTCCTTTTCCCCTGGATGTCCCACTTCACCCAATTCACCGACTCAACGATTGGTTCCGCAGACCAGCCATGACCACAACCAAGATCCTTGTAGTGGATAACTACGACAGCTTCGTCTACACCCTGGTGGGCTACCTCCAGGAACTCGGTGCCGAGACCACGGTGGTCCGGAACGATGACGTCACCCTGGCCGAGGCCATCGAGCTTGCCAGTACCCGGGACGGCGTCCTCATTTCCCCCGGTCCCGGAAATCCTGCGGAGGCGGGTGTCTGCATCGAGCTGATCAAGTGGTGCGGTGAGAACAGCGTTCCCATGTTCGGCGTGTGCCTGGGACATCAGGCCCTGGCAGAGGCCTTCGGCGGCAAGGTGACCCACGCCCCCGAGCTCATGCACGGCAAGACGTCCCAGGTGGAGCACAGCGGCACCAGCGTGTTCGCCGGGCTCCCCTCCCCCGTCACTGCCACCCGCTACCACTCGCTGGCGGCGGTCCGGGAGTCCATTCCCGAGGTCCTGGAAGTGACGGCGCAGACCGCGTCCGGCGTAGTCATGGGGCTGCAGCACCGGACTGCACCGTTGTGCGGGGTGCAGTTCCATCCTGAATCGGTCCTCACCGAAGGCGGATACCAGATGCTCGGCAACTGGCTGGAGTCGCTGGGCATGAAGGGCGCGGCCGCGCGGGCTGCGAAGCTGAGCCCGCTGATCCAGCACTAGCAGGGCCCGGCCCCGCCAGGCCGGGCGTCAGCCCTTCCTGGTGGGCTTCGGCGTCGGCGTTGCTGTCGGCGTGGGGGTTTCCGTGGGCGCCGGCGGGGGCGGCGGCGGAGCCTTGGCCACCACGATGGTGATGGTCTTTCCCTGGTCGACGGCGGCGTTGACGGGGTCGCTCTGGTCAGTGACCCGGCCGGGCTCCACCTGCGAGTTTTCCGCCTCGACCACTGAAGCGACCAGGCCACGGTCCTTCAGGGCGGCCTCGGCCTCTTCACGGGTCATGCCGCGCAGTTCGGGGACAACCACCTTGCCGGTGGAGACGATGAGCTCCACGCTGGTGCCGACGCCGACGCTTTGCCCCGGCGCCGGGTTGGAGGTGATGACGATCCCGGCGGGGACAGTGGCACTGTTGGCGGTGGTGGTTGACGGAGCGCCAACCAGCCCCACCTGGCGGAGGATGTCCCGTGCCGCTGCCTCGGTCTTGCCGGGGAGGCTGTCCGGGATCTTGACCGAGCTGGGGCCGTCGGAGACGTTGAGGATTACGTCGGCCCCCGGATCCAGGAAACCGCCGGCCGCGGGATCCGTCCCGATGGCGGTCCCCTTGGGCACCGTGTCGTTAGCCGACCTGGCGATCCTGGGGCGAAGGCCCGCGTTGTACAGCTCCTGGAGCGCAGCGGTTTCCGTCATGGACGCCACCGATGGGATGGCTACCTTGGGAGGAGCGGGAGCTGGACGGTTCACCGTTTGGTACAGCCACAGCCCGCCCCCCGCGAGAATCAACAGGGTGAAGATCACCAGGGTGGCAATCCAGGCACGACGGCGGGACTTCTGGCGGGCGGTCCGCTCGCGTTCGGGAGCGAGGCCGAGCGGGAGCGGGCCGGCCCCGTAGGCATCCGCACCGTACCCATCCGGCCCGTGCCCATCCGAATCGTGCCCATCCGCCAGCTCCAGCGGAACCGCGGAACCGCCGTCGTCATGGAACAGGCTGGTGGCAGCCAGCCGCCCCGTGGGCGCGTCGTCAAGGAAGCCTGCCCCCGCAGCAGCAAATGCCTCGGTGGGCGGAGCCGCCTGGGGTACGTGGTCATTCGGATCGGTGGGTGCCTCGGACGCCGGCACGGCCGGGACGGCCACTCCGGCCTTTGCAGCGCGCAGGGCACGCCGGAAAGCGGCCGCATCCTGGAACCGGTCCGCGCGGTTCTTCTGCAGCGCCTTGGCGAGGACCGTGTCCAGCGCCGGTGACACCTCGGGGTTGAGGCTGCTGGCCGGGTCCGGGATTTCGCGGACGTGCTGGTAGGCCACGGAAACCGGGCTGTCCCCGACGAACGGCGGCCGCGAAGTCAGCATTTCGTAGAGCAGGCACGCGGCGGAATAGAGATCGCTGCGCGCGTCGACGGTTTCGCCCCGGGCCTGTTCCGGCGAGAGGTACTGGGCCGTTCCCACCACTGCCTGGGTCTGGGTCATGGTGGCGGAGGAATCGGCGATGGCCCGGGCAATGCCGAAGTCCATCACCTTCACGGAGTTGGTGCCCGGGCAGTACATCACGTTGGCAGGCTTGATGTCCCGGTGCACAATCCCGGCCTTGTGGCTGTATTCGAGGGCTCCCAGGACGCCCAGGCAATAGTCGATCGCCTGGCTGATGGTGACCTCGTTGCCGCGGATCAGTTCGCGCAGGGTCCTGCCCTCCACGTACTCCATGACGATGTACGGCACCCGTACGTCCTCGGCGGAGCCGTCGTGGACCACGTGCTCCCCGGTGTCGAAAATCGCCACGATGGAGGGGTGGTTGAGGGCGGCCACCGCCTGAGCTTCACGTTTGAACCGTGCCTGGAACTGCGGATCGCGGGCCATGTCGGGCCGCAGCAGCTTGATGGCGACTGTCCTGCCCAGGCGGGTGTCGGTGCCCCTGTAGACGTCCGCCATGCCGCCGCGGCCAATGAGGTTACCCAGCTCGTAGCGCCCGTTCAGGACACGCCGGTTATCCACCGGCAGGCTGTCCTCCCGGTGCAACGGTGTGCGTGGTGACTCATTCACTGGTGGTCCCGACGGTCAGGGTGCGCAGGTTGGGGGTACTCCCGGCGTCTGGCCGGCCGCACAGGTTGCCAGGGGCGAGATGGGCGTCGGTCCCGCCACCGGGGACGAGGACGTGGGGGCAGGGCTTGGCGCCGCCGTGGTGGGCGCGGGGCTGGGAGCCGTGGCGTAGATGACGGTGATGAGTGAACCCTTGGGCACCGTCCCGGTGGGGTTGAGCTCCAGCACAGTACCAGGCGTCTCGGTGCTGCTCTCCTGCGGAAGGACAGTCACCTGGAGTCCCAGGCCCGCCAGGGCGGACTGGACCTGGCGGTAGTCCTTGCCGAGGTACGCGGCCGGTATCACGTTGACCGTGGCCTGGGTGGGCTGCGTGGTGGGTGTGGGCGTCGGCGTGCTGCGCGTCTGCGTGGGCGTGGCCGAGGCGCTGGTCCGCGTGGGCGTCGCGGACGACGGCGGTGCGCTGCTGGCGGTGGCGCTGGTGCTGGGGTTGCCGGCCGGTGAGAAGAGCCCCACCTGGTTCAGGAGGAAGCCCACCAGGGCGAAGAGGAGCAGGAGGATCAGGGCAACCAAGGGCCAGGTCCACGGGCTGCGTCCCTTGCGCCGGGGCTCGTCGGAGGGCGCGTCGTCGTACGTTTCCTCCTCCTGGTCCCAGTTCCGCTCGGCAGCCAATGCGTTGGCGCGGGCCAGCGGCCCCTGCGCACGCTCCGCGCCATCGGCTGATGCGCCGTGGGCGCTGGCAGCCATACCAGCCGCAGCGCCTGCCGCGGCTGCGCCCATCACCGGGAGGGCGGATGTGGCGGTGGGTGCCGAGTCACGCTGTGTGCCGATGACGCCCGTGGGGGCCGTGGCCGTGTCAACGGGTGCGGTGATGGGGCCGGTATCGGCGTCGAAAAGAAGCATGCCGGGCACCGCGGCACGGGCAGCGCCCACATCCCCGTTACGGATGGCTTCCGCAGCTTCGGCGAGCTTGATGGCATTCGCCGGGCGGTCCTTGGGGTCCTTGGCCAGCATGGACATCAGGAGCGCGCGGACCGGCGTGGGCAGGCTCTCCGGGAGGGGCGGCGGGGCGTCGTTCACCTGGGCCAGGGCAATGGCGATCTGCGATTCGCCGGAGAACGGGCGGTGGCCGCTGAGGCACTCGTATCCAATGACGCCCAGTGAGTAGATGTCCGACGAACCGGTTGCGGTCTGGCCCGTTGCCTGTTCGGGCGCCAGGTACTGCGCGGTACCCATGACCTGCCCGGTCTGGGTGAGGGGCACCTGGTCGGCGAGGCGGGCGATGCCGAAGTCGGTGACCTTGACCCGCCCGTCAGGGGTGATCAGGAGGTTGCCAGGCTTGACGTCGCGGTGGACAAGGCCCTGGGCGTGCGCAACGGCCAAGGCGCGGGCGGTCTGCGCGATGATCGACAGCGTACGGTCGGGCGAGAGCACCTGCTCGTGTTCGATGATGCTGCTCAGCGGCTGCCCCGGAACCAGTTCCATGACCAGGTAGGCTGAGCCCTCTTCTTCGCCGTAGTCGAAGACGTTGGCGATCCCCACGTGGTTCAGGAGTGCGGTGTGGCGGGCCTCGGCGCGGAAGCGCTGGAGGAATCCCGGGTCGCCGGTGTACTCCTCCTTCAGCACCTTGATGGCGACGATGCGGCCCAGGACGAGGTCTTTGGCCTTCCAGACTTCCCCCATGCCGCCGATCGCAATCCGCGTGGTCAGCTGGAATCTGCCGCCGAGGGTGATTCCCGTTGTAGGCCTCACTTATTCAACACCGCCTCAAAAATCTTCTTCGCGTTAGGACTGGTCAGCTTTGCTCCCGCGTAGATGTCTACGCCTTCCATGACGATCGTGACGCTGACCTTGGGATTGTCAGCGGGGGCGAACCCGGTGAACCACGAGTTGTTGGTTCCGTTGCCGAGCTCGGCGGTGCCGGTCTTGCCAGCGACCTGCACGCCGGGCACCGCAGCACTCTTGGCGATACCGTCCGTCACCACGCTGGTCATCCATTCGGTGATTTGCTTGGCGATCTCCGGGCTGGTGGACGTCCTGAGCTGGGCCGGCTGTGGCTCGTCAATAACGCGCAGATCAGGGGACCGCAGCGTTTTGACCAGGCTGGGCGCCATCTGGACGCCGCCGTTCGCGATGGCGTTCGTCATCATGTTCACCTGCAGCGGCGTCACCCGGACATCCTTCTGGCCGATGGCGGACTGGGCCAGGCCCGGCGCGTCCAGCTTGTCGGGGAACCCGTTCCCCGTTGCGTGGCCAAGCTTCAGCTGGTTTCCAACGTCCTCGCCGAACCCGAACTTCTTGTACTGGGCGGCAATGGCGTCACGGCCAAGATCCAGGGCGATGCTGGCGAACGGCGTGTTGCAGGACTGCTGCAGGGCGAAGACGAACCCCGCGGTGTCCCTGGTGTAGCAGTTGCCGCCGGCGTAGTTGGGAAGCTTGTACTGGATGCCGTCGAAAGGCATCTCGGCGGGGTTGGGCAGGACGCTGTCCTTGTTGTACTTCCCCGATGCCAGGGCCGCGGCAGTGTCCACCAGTTTGAAGACCGATCCCGGTGCGAGCAGCTCGCCGGTGGGGCCGCTGACGTTCTGGTTCAGGTTGATGCCGGGGACCTTCACCAGTTCGTTCATGTTGGCGCCTTCGGCGGCGGCATCCTGCGTGGCGGCGAGGTTCGGATTGTAGGACGGCTTGGATGCCATGGCCAGGATGGCACCGGTCTTGGGGTTGGTGACCACGATCGAGCCGCGCTGGCCGTCCGGGATCAGGCTGTAGGCGAGCTGCTGGATCTGGGGGTCGATGGTCAGTTCCACCGAGGCGCCCTTGGGCTGGTTGCCCAGGAAGAGCTGGCCCACCCGGTCAAGGAAAAGCTGGTCCGAGTTGCCTGCCAGTTCGGCGCCCATGGCCTGTTCAAGGCCCGTGGCCCCGTAGTTCTTCGAGAAGTAGCCGGTGATCCCGGCATACAGCTCCGGCTGGGGGTAGGTGCGCTGGAACTTGCAGGTCTCCGAACCGGTCTCCACGGACTCGGCCACGGGGGTGCCGCCGACGATGATGGCGCCGCGGTCGTTGCAGTAGTTCTGGAGAATGGCGCGCTGGTTCAGCGGATTGGTCTTGAGGTCGTCGGCGCCCACCACCTGCACAAAGCTGATGGCGCCGAAGAGCAGCGCGAACATGGCCACTGCGGCTACCCACGAGTGTCGGATTGCCTGGTTCATACCTGCTTCACCGCCTCGGTTGGAGTGTCAATGCCGGTTGCCGCCGCCGCGCCGGCGGGCGGGAGTGGAGTGGTGTCCACGGGTCCACGGGCGGCGTGCGAAATCATCAGGAGCAGTCCCACGATGATCCAGTTGGCCAGGAGGGACGATCCGCCGGCTGCGAGGAAGGGCGTGGTGAGCCCGGTCAACGGAATGAGCCGGGTGACGCCGCCGATGACCACGAAGCACTGGAGGGCGACCGCGAAGGACAGGCCGCAGGCGAGGAGTTTGCCGAACGCGTCCCGGGTGCCCAGGGCGGCACGGAAGCCACGGGTGATGAACAGCAGGTACAGCAGGACCACGGCGAACAAGCCGATCAGCCCCAGTTCCTCGCCCAGGGAGGCGATGATCATGTCGCTGTTGGCGAAAGGAACGAGGTCCGGACGCCCCTGGCCAAGGCCCGTGCCCACCAGTCCGCCGTTGGCCATGCCGAACAGGCCTTCGATGACCTGCCGGCTGCCGTTCTCATAGACGTCGGGGGAGAAGGCGTTGAGCCAGCCGTAGACGCGCTGCTGGACGTGGGCGAACACCTGGGCCGCCACGAAACCGCCACCGATGATCAGGGCCAGCCCGATCACCACCCAGCTGATCCGGCTGGTGGCCACGTAGATCATGACGATGAACAGGCCGAAGAACAACAGGGAGGAGCCCAGGTCGCGCTGGAAGATGAGCACGCCAATGCTGACGAGCCACGCGGTGATCATGGGACCCATGTCCTTGAACCGCGGAAACTGCATGGGGCCGATCTTGCGGCCGGCGAGCAGGATGAGGTCGCGGTTGGAGGACAGATACCCGGCGAAGAATATGGCCAGCGTAATCTTGGCGACTTCGCCCGGCTGGAACGTCATGGGACCGACCCTGATCCACACCCGCGCACCCAGGATTTCACCGGCGCTGATTCCCGGGACAAGCGGCAGGATCAGCAACAGGGCCGAGGCTGCCAGCGAGATAAAGGTAAACCGGCGCAGGATGCGGTGGTCCTTGAGGAAGAAGACCACGGCGATGGCCACTGCCATGGCAATGAGGGTCCACCGGAGCTGGTTGTTGCCGGTGTCCTCGCCGGGAGCATCAAGCCGGTGGATCATTGCCAGACCCAGGCCGTTGAGGGCGACAACGATCGGAAGTATTACTGGATCGGCATATTTAGCGCGGAACCGCAGGACGCCGTGGAACACCAGGGCGGCCACTGCCAGCAGGCTGGACTGAAACCAGAAATCCGAGTCGAAAGCCTTCTCCTGATCCACGCCCACCATCATGTTGGCGCCGATGCCGACGGCAAGGGCCAGCAACAGCAACGCAAGTTCCACGTTGCGGCGAGGCTTGGGCATGGTGCTTACCTGGCTCATTTGGCCGCCTCGCAGGTGATGGTGGGAGTGGGTGAGGGTGACGGTGCGGACGGCGCCGCGGCAGGAGCGGACGCATCCGGTGCCGGTGGCGGCGCCGCCGCACTGGCAGGGGCCGCACTGTTGGAGGGTGCCGGGGCACTGGCGGACGCGGAAGGCTTGGGGCACTCTTCCTCGGGCGAAGTTGTTCCGGTGAGCTCCAGGTTCTTGACGATCCGCTGGGCGTCGTAGAGGTCATTGGCAGGCACCGTCTGCCGCACGCGCTGCTGCGAGAACGGCGGGAGGGAGTCCATGCGGATATCCGTCACTGCTTCCAGGGAGGAAAGCTGGATGGGACCCAGCCGCTGCGACACCCCGTTGTAGATGGCCACGCGGGAGTCGAACTCGCCCACGTAGTAGCGGGTCTGCGTCCACGCGTAACCAAGCCAGAGGCCAACGGCCACCACTACCAGGACGGCGGCCGCGATGGACCAGGTCAACCAGCGGCGGGGACGCAGTGGCGGCAAGGCGTCTTCCCCGTCTGCCGGTTCCGCCTTGTGCGTCAGGAGCGTTGCGGCCCGCCGGGCCACGGTACGGCCGGCGACGGTGGGGATGGAACCGGACTCCGCGGCAGCAGCAGCGGCGCCCACCAGTTCATGCGGGCGGGAGGCCAGCTCTTCGCGCAGGACCTCGGCGGAGAGGTGTTCCCCAAGGTGGGGGTCGGTGCCGCCGGAGTCGGCCGGGCTGGCGTCGCCGTCCTTGGCGCCGGCGCCGTCTGCCGGTTCCTTGGCAGGCCCGGAACCTGGCTTGGGAGCCCCGGCTTCCGAACTGGCCGCCTCCTTGCCATCGGCCGGCACGGCGGCAGGAGCCTGGGCCGCGGGGGAAGCATCCGCCGCGGCAGCGGGCTTGCTGCCCTGGACCGGCGGGACAATTTCGACGGCTGCCGTGCTGACGTCGTCGGGCGTTTCCTCCACGATGTCCACCATGACCACGGTGACGTTGTCCGGGGAACCGGCCTCAAGGGTCAGTTCAACAAGGGTTTCGGCGCACTCATGCAGGTTGTGGGTTTCGCGGACAGTCCGCTCCACCGCATGCGCGGCCACATAGTTCAGTCCATCCGAGCACAGCAGCCAGCGGTCCCCGGGCCGGGCGTCCAGGGTGTCCAGGTCCAGCTCGGGGCTGGCATCGACGTCACCCAGGACGCGCATGAGGACGTTCTTGTGCGGGTGCGTTTCCGCTTCCTCAGGCCGCAGCCGGCCTTCGTCGATGAGCCGCTGGACGAAGGTGTGGTCCACGCTGACCTGCTTGAATTCACCGTCGCGGAGCCGGTAGGCGCGTGAGTCGCCGATGTGGGCGAAATGCAGTTTGTCGTCCGCCAGCAGCAGCGCAGTGACGGTGGTGCCCATACCCGCGAGCTTCGGGTTGATGTGCACCAGTTCAGAGAGCAGGGAGTTGGCAGTTTGGATCTCATCGGCCAGCACGGTCCCGGCGTCCTCGCCGTGGTCCGGGCTGTCCAGGTGGATCATGTCCAGGACGGTGGCGGCTGAGGCAACATCGCCGCCCGCGTGGCCGCCCATGCCATCCGCGACCACTGCGAGATGGCGGCCGGCGTAAGCGGAATCGTCGTTCTTGGAACGGATCCGGCCCACGTCCGACCGCGCGGCGAAGCGCATGATGAGGGGCCGCTGAGCCGGACTGGAGCCGGTTGCGGGGTTTTCAGCCTCGGCCACAGTTACGGCCTCAATTCAATGACCGTCTTGCCGATTCTCACGGGTACCCCTGGCTCGACAGGCAGGGCACGGGTAAGTTGCTGGTCTCCCAGATAGGTTCCGTTGGTGGAACCAAGATCTTCAATGAACCAGCGGCTGCCCTGCGGAAAGAGCCTGGCATGGCGGCCGGAGGCGTAATCGTCCTCAAGGACCAGGGTGGCTTCCTGGGCGCGTCCCAGCAGGATGGGGCTCGCTGCCAGGGGCACGGTCCGGCCCTTGAGCGGACCTTCGAGCACCACCAGCTGCCGGGCCTGCTGTTTCACGGGCTGCGGCGGAGCTTCGGCCAGTTCGGGGTTTCGCCGGATCTGGCGGGCCGTGGGTGCACCGGCCGCAGCCTTGCGGCCCAGCATCAGGTCCCGGCGCATGGCGGAGACGATGCTGAAGATCAGGACCCAGAGGAGCAGCAGGAAGCCGAACCGCAGCGCGGTGATGGTGAGGTCGCTCATGCGTGGCCACCCTGGTTGGCAGGAAGCAGGCGGAAGATGATCTTTGTCCGTCCCATCGTGATGGTGGAGCCGTCTGTGAGTTCGGTGCTTCCGGAAACCTTTTGGCCGTTGACGTAGCTGCCATTGGTGGATCCCAGGTCCACGGCGCTGGTGACACCGTTGGCCGTGCGGATCTCCAGGTGGCGCCGGGATACGCCCGTGTCTTCGATGTGGATGTCCGCCTCTGAGGACCGGCCCAGGATGATGGACGGGGCGTTGAGCGAATAGCGCTGGCCGTCAATGTCCAGCACCGGCTGGAGCCTGACAGGCTGCCGGCTCGGGGCCGCCGGAACGTTGGGCTGGGGCTTTGGCTGGGCGGCGGATCCCTGGGATTTTTCGGTGGAGGAGGCTATTTCGAAATCCCCGGCGCGGAGTTCGGAATCGCGCCGGAACGAAATGCGGACGGGGCCCTGGAGGGTGTAGCCCTGGCTGCGGACGTGGTTGATGACCACGTCGCAGAGTTCTTCGGCCAGCGGCGTGCCCCATTCCTGTGCGCGGCCAAAGTCATCGTCACTGAGCTGGACGTCGAAGACGTTGGGTACCAGCGTGCGTCCGGCCGCCACGGTGAGGGCTTTGTGGTCCACCTCGCGGCGGAGCCGGCTGGCGATCTCAACGGGCTCAACCTGCGCTTTGGAACCGGTGGAGAAGACGCCGCGGACGGCCTTTTCAATGCCACGTTCAACCTTGTCCAGCAGACCCATGGTTCTTCTCCTTTCCCCCCGGCTCCGGGGCAGTAGTTGTTGCTGGCCAGCACCTGCAGGGCAGTCCATCGTTGCGCGGTGATGCCCGCGGGCAGTGGCCACTCCTACATCCGATACTAATGGCCAGCCCTGCGAATGACCTTAATCCACAACGGCCGGGCGCCGGCAAAAGTTCGGATGCGTGACTGCTCCGGGCTGTGGCGGCGGAGAATCCGGGGCGCGGCTGATTACCCAGTGATGCCTGCTTTTGCGCGGTTTTTAGCCTGTCGTAGAGGGCCGCGGGAGGGCGGACGGGGGCCAATTGGTAATTTGCGGCATCTGTCCGTTATGCTTGATCTCGCTGCTTTTACGAGGCGCGGCACGGGAAACCAGTCCGGCTGAGTGGAGGAAGTTGCGCGCGAGTGGCGGAACGGCAGACGCGCTGGCTTCAGGTGCCAGTGTCCGAAAGGGCGTGGGGGTTCAAATCCCCCCTCGCGCACGCAAATGGAAGAGCCCCGGTCTTGGACCGGGGCTCTTTTGCGTTTCCCCATGGATCAGCGGTTCTGAAGGACTGCACCCGTGCACGGACTTCGCACCCGCGCGTTCCAGGGTGGTTCGTCCGGTGGCGGGTGCGTTGAGCGCCTGGCCGGCGGCGCTAACGGACGGGCCCCTGGCTGGACGGGCGCGCCGAAGCCTTGAACCGGCGTCGTGAGTTGGCCAAGTGGCTGCGCATGGCTGCCGCCGCGGCAGCCTCGTCACGGTCGGCGATCGCCTCCAGGATGGACCGGTGCTCCTGGACCACCTGGTCAAAATGGTCCCGGGCGTAATGCTCGACGCCGGTCATCAGGCGGGTGCGGGGCATGGCAATCATGGTCTGGCCCAGGGCCGCCAGGCAGTCCGAGTAATAGGGGTTGCCGGATGCTGCGGCCACGGCCCGGTGGAACTCGAAGTCCGATTTCATGGCATGGGCAGGATGGCCCGCGCTTCCGGTGAAGGCGTCCAGCGCCGTACTGGCGGCGCGCAGTTGCCGGTCCGTGTGGTTCCGGGCGGCCAGGGCCGCAGCCTCCGTCTCCACGCCCATGCGGAAGGCCAGCAGGTGCAGCCGGTCCTCTGTAGTGGCCACGGGGCGGACTCCGGGCACTGCCAGCGGCCCTTCCGCGGGCGGAGTAAGGGCGAAGCTGCCGCGGCCGCGCTCGGTTTCGACGAGGCCCTCCGCCTGCAGCCGGGTGAGGGCGGCCCGCACCACAGTGCGGCTGACGCCGAAGTCGCTGATGAGCGTGTTCTCGCTGGGCAGCTTCTCGCCCGGCTGGATCACGCCGTCCACGATGCGGTTGCGGAGGTCAGCGGCAAGGTCCGCGGTGAGGTTCCGGCTCATGGCTCAAGGGTACGGCGTCGGGGTTACGCGCCGAACTCAACGCTCTCGGTGGTCCAGGCCCGTGCCTGGTCGCTCAGTGTGACGCCCAGGCCTGGGCGGTCGGGGACGATCATCCGGCCGTCCTTGGTTTCCAGGCGCTCGTTGAATAAGGGGTCCAGCCAGTCGAAGTGCTCCACCCAGGGCTCGCGCGGATAGGCAGCAGCGAGGTGGAGATGGATCTCCATGGCGAAATGCGGGGCAAGTCCCAGTCCGCGCTCGTCCGCAAGGGCGGCGAGGCGGAGGAATTGGGTGATGCCGCCGACGCGAGGGGCATCGGGCTGGATGATGTCGCAGCCGTTCGCGGCAATGAGGCCCTTGTGCTCGGCCACGGAGGCAAGCATTTCGCCGGTGGCAATAGGGGTGTCCAGGACCTGCGCCAGGTGGGCGTGGCCTTCGAAGTCGTAGGCGTCCAGCGGCTCTTCAATCCAGACAAGGTCGAATTCCTCGAGGCGGCGGCCCATGCGCAGGGCGGTGGCGCGGTCCCACTGCTGGTTGGCGTCCACCATGAGCGGAACGTCAGGGCCGATGTGGTCCCGGATTCCGGCAACGCGGCGCAGGTCTTCCTTGCTGTCCGGCAGGCCTACTTTGATCTTGATGCCGCCGATGCCCTCCTCGATCGATTGGGTGGCGCGTGCTTTGACCTCCTCCAGCGTGGCGTTCAGGAAGCCGCCGGAGGTGTTGTAGGTCCGCACGGAGTCGCGGTAGGAGCCAAGGAGTTTGGCCAGCGGCAGTCCGGCGCGCTTGGCCTTGAGATCGTACAAAGCGATGTCGACGGCGGCGAGGGCCTGGGTGGCGACGCCGGACCGTCCCACGGACGCGCCTGCCCACAGGAGCTTGGTGTAGATCCTGGCGATGTCGTTGGGGTCCTCGCCGATGAGGCCTTCGGCAACTTCCTTGGCGTGCGCGTACTGGGCCGGCCCTCCGGCACGCTTGGAGTAGCTGAAGCCGATCCCTGAATGGCCCAGTTCGGTGGTGATCTCGGCGAACAGGAAGACCACCTCGGTCATGGGCTTCTGCCGGCCGGTGAAGACCTTGGCGTCGCTGATGGGAACGGTGAGGGGAAGCCTGGCGGTGGACAGCCTGACGTGCCGGATGAAGTCGACGGTGCTCATTTAATCTCCTAGGGCGGGGCGGGCTCCTTCGCCCACCCTCTTAGGATATAAGTCACATACTTGTATTACAAGTATGTGAGGCCGTCCGTGCGATGCGCCACTTACGGTGCACGGCCGGAATAGCTGCAGGCCAGGAGGCTGTTGACGCAGGCATGAAGGCGATTACTTACAGCAAATACGGCAGCCCCGACGTCCTTGAGCTCACCGAGCAGCCCATGCCGAAGGTGGGACCCGGAATGGTCCTGGTCAAGGTCAAGGCGGCTTCGGTAAACCCTGTGGACTGGAAGATCATGGCCGGCTACCTGGATGCTGCGATGGACCTGCAGTTCCCGGCGGTCCCGGGATGGGACGTGGCGGGCGTGGTGGAATCCGTGGGAATCGATTCCCAGCAGTTCAAGCCCGGGGACGAAGTCATTTCCTACGGCCGCAAGGATTATGTCCACGGCGGCAGCTTCGCCGAATACATTGCCCTTCCTGAAAGGCTCCTGGCCCGAAAGCCCGCCACTCTCGAATGGAACGAGTCCGCAGGGCTCCCGTTGGCCGGATTGACTGCCTACCAGGTCCTGAACCGCCTTGGCCTCGCGTCCGGCGAGACCGTGCTGATCCACGGCGGGGCCGGCGGCGTGGGATCCCTGGGCATCCAGATCGCTGTGGCCCTGGGCGCCCATGTCATTGCGACGGCGTCGGAAAAGAACCACGATTTCCTCCGGTCCCTGGGCGCGCAGCCCATCACCTACGGTGACGGCCTTGCCGACCGGGTCCGGTCCCTCCGCCCGGACGGTGTTGAGGTGGTTGCCGATTTTGTCGGCGGCAATCTTGAGGCCACCCTCGCGGTGCTTGCCGACGGCGGCAGGCACGCCTCCATCGCCGACAGTGACGTGGAGGAACATGGCGGAACCTGGATGTGGGTAAGCCCTGTGGGCGCCCAACTCCGGGAGCTCGCGGACCTGGTGGACAAGAGGAAGATGCGGGTGGAGGTCGCCGAGGTATTCCCGCTGGACCGGGCCGCCGATGCATTCCGGCTCAACATGGCCGGGCATACCCGCGGCAAGATTGTTGTGGCAGTGGACCAAACTCCCTGAGGTCCGTGAGGGCCGCTAGGCCCTGATGGCTCCGAAACCGGCAATCAGGGCCTCGAGCCCAAGCTGGAAGGCGGTATCGGCCGGGCGACCACGGTCCTGCCCGGCCGGCCCGTCCTGCCCGTGGGCCGAACTCCGCACGGCCGCGGTGAAATGCGGCGTGGATTCCGCCATGGAGCCGGAATCGAAGATGTCCTCCGGTGCCGTGACGTCGTACGCAGAGCCGAAAATAAACGACTCCAGCGCCACGATGGCGGGAACAATGCGCTCCCGGGGGAACCCGGCGTCGAAAAACCCCTTGCTGACGGTTTCGTACATGGCAAGGGTCTGGGGGGCGTCCGTCACCGGCAGGACTGCGATAACGGGAATGAGCGGGGTATGTTCGGCGAAGACATCCCGGTAGCTCCACGCCCAGGTGCGGACGGCGTCTTCCCAGCTGCCGCCCCCGAAACCTGAGACGTCCACCAGTGACATCAGGTGGTCCTCCACCAGGAGCAGTACGTCCTGTTTTGATTTCACATGGTTATAAAGGGCGGAAGGTGCCACGTCGAGCACCTTGGCCAGCGCCGCCATGGTCAGGCCGTCATAACCTTTCCGGCTCACCAGTTCCAGGGCGGCTGCCGTGATCCCCGCCTTGTCCAGCACTGCAGCCGACGGCCGGCCTGCCCGCCTCCTCTGTGCGCCGCCGTTGCTGGCGGAGCGCCCCTGTGCGGCTGATACTGCCGGCATTGCTGCCCTTTCGTCGGTGTCCCCTGCATTATTCCATCCAGCACTTCCGCTCCCGGCAGGCACCGGCTATAGTTCTAGCTAAATGAATGGCATTCATTTAGTGGTCCCCGTCACCAAGGGGGCCGCAGAGAGGACATCATGCTGAACCTGAACCGCGACGTCGTGGTCGTTGGAGCCGGGCCGTCCGGACTCACCGCCGCCCGTGAACTGAAGAAGGCCGGCCTCACCGTCGCCGTGCTTGAGGCCCGCGACCGGGTGGGCGGCCGCACCTGGACCGACACCGTTGATGGGGCCATGCTCGAAATCGGCGGCCAGTGGGTCTCGCCGGACCAGACCGCCCTCCTGGACCTGCTCCAGGAACTGGGCCTGGAGACCTACCCGCGCTACCGCGACGGGGAGTCCATCTACATCGGCGCCGACGGCTCACCCGTGCGCTACACCGGAGACACCTTTCCGGTGGACCCGGACACCGCCGTCGAAATGGACCGCCTGGTGGCGCTGCTGGACGGACTCGCCGCGGAGATTGGACCGACCGAACCCTGGGCGCACCCCAAAGCGCGTGAACTGGACACCATCTCCTTCCACCACTGGCTGCGGCAGAACTCGGCCAATGAGGAAGCCTGCAGGAACATCGGCCTGTTCATCGCCGGCGGCATGCTCACCAAGCCCGCGCACTCCTTCTCCGCCCTGCAGGCCGTCCTGATGGCCGCCTCGGCCGGCTCCTTCACCCACCTGACGGACGAGGACTTCATCCTGGACCGCCGCGTGGTGGGTGGAATGCAGCAGGTCTCGCTGCTGCAGGCGCAGGAACTGGGGGAGGACGTGGTCCTTGGCTCCCCGGTCCGCACCATCAACTGGGAGCCGGATGCCGACGGCGGCCACCGCGTCACCGTTGAATCCGACCGGGCCACGGTGAACGCCCGGTTCGTCATCATGGCCGTGCCGCCCAACCTCTACTCCCGTGTCTCCTTCAGTCCGCCGCTGCCGCGCCGCCAGCATCAGATGCACCAGCACCAGTCCCTGGGCCTGGTCATCAAGGTGCACGCCGTCTACAGCACCCCGTTCTGGCGGGACAAGGGACTTTCCGGGACCTGTTTCGGGGCAGACGCCCTGGTCCAGGAGGTGTACGACAACACCAACCATGGCGATGCCCGTGGCACGCTGGTGGGCTTCGTCTCCGATGAGAAGGCCGACGCCGTTTTCGAGTTGAGTGCCGAAGAGCGCAGGAAGGCGATCCTTGACTCGATCGCCGGTTACCTGGGCGCGGAAGCCCTGGCGCCGGAGGTCTACTACGAGTCCGATTGGGGCTCTGAGGAGTGGACCCGCGGCGCCTATGCCTCCAGCTATGACCTGGGCGGACTCCACCGCTACGGCAAGGACCAGCACGCCCCCGTCGGCCCCATCTACTGGTCCTCATCCGATCTCGCCGCTGAAGGCTACCAGCATGTGGACGGCGCCATCCGCATGGGCCGCATCACCGCGGCGCGCATCGCGGAAGTTGCCAAGGTTCCCGTGGCATCCGGCTGGTAAATAAGCATGCTTACTAATAGGCTGGCGACGGGGAGCGTCCCCGACTTTTCGACGAACGAGGTGAGGCATGACTGACGCCCAGAGCATCAGCAAGGTTACGGAGATCATCAACGATTCCAAGATCGGAATGGTCACCACCATCAACGAAGCAGGCGCCCTCGTCAGCCGGCCGCTGGCGGTCCAGGAGGTCAAGGACGACGGCGACATGTGGTTCTTCACGGGCCTTGGCACCTCGCAGGTAGCGCACGTCCAGGCCGACCCGCGCGTCAACGTCGCCTTTGGCAAGAAGACCGAATGGGTGTCCGTTGCCGGAACCGCGGAAGTGGTCACGGACCGGGCCAAGATCCACGAGATGTGGAACCAGGTTGTTGAAGCATGGTTCCCGGACGGTCCGGACACGCCCGAGGTGTGCCTGCTGCGGGTCGATTCGGATTCCGCCGAGTACTGGACCAGCCCGGGCGGCACCGCTGCCACGGTGCTTCAGTGGGTGAAGTCAAAAGTCACCAACAGTCGGATGAGCGTCGGCGAAAGCGGCACTGTGGAGCTGTAGCGCAGGCTGTTGACTGGGGGCGGGGCGGCTACTGCTGCTCCGCCCCTTTCAATGCCTCCAGGACTGCAGGCAGCAGCACGTCATTGCGGCCCCACACAGGATCCAGGATCTCCACATACCAGGAATCCGCGAGCAGGAGGGCCAGCGCATCGTTGGTCTCCCCGGCCCAGTCCTGGATCTGGGCCTCCTCCACGGGGTTCTCGCTGGAGCCGAGGACCGTGGTGATCTCTGCTCCGGCCAGGGTCACGGGAATGGCGGCGCTGCTTGCCTCGCCGGGAGCGTGGACTACCGTCACCAGCTCCGTGCGGGTGGAAAGTGCCAGCAGGCCCCGCGCAGTTTCGGCGCTGCAGAAGCCGGTGACGTACTGCCGCTGCGCCGCCCCATCAGCCAGGATGCCCGGCTGGGACTCCTTCGTGAACAGCCCGCTGCGGTTCAACTCTGCCAACGGCGCGGCCAGTGGCTCCGTCTCGGCGTCGAACGCCGCAGCGAAGTGGCCCGGCTGGTACGAACTCCCGCCTTCCAGCCACCGTGCCGTCAGCTCACCGGCGGCCTCCAGCGTGGTGGCTTGCCGCCAGACCCCGCGGTCCTCCAGCAGCCGGCCGTACTCGTCGTGGACAGGCAGTTCCTCAGGCTTCATCTTGGGATGCTATCGCCGGGCCTCCGCGCCGATCCAACCTCTTCGACACAGCAGTTAACTTCAGCCGGCCTGCTTCATTGGCATGGCCGCCGGAATTCCCGCCGCCCGTTCCGCTGCTGCGAGCGATGCAGCCAGGCTTCCGACGGCGTCCGGGTAGCCCTTGTGCGTGGCGGTCCGCAGTTGGTCCGCGGTCCGCATGGCCTTGATCAGTGCCGACGTTTCCGGCAGCCGCACGTCGGTCAGTGCCGGGTAGTCGATGCTGCAGCCGGGATCCAGTTCGTAGCGCCGCCAGCGGACTATGAGCTCATCATGCTGTATCCGGGCGGCCTGATGCGCGGAGAGCTGCTCCCGGTATTCACGCCGGGCGGCGCGCCACGCCAGGAACTTTGGGCTGCCCCGGTAGGCCGCAAGGCCCGAGGCCGCAGCTGCCCCGGCCAGCACCAGCCCCGCCCAGGGAGAAACCAGGGCCGGGATCAGAAGGGCCGGAAGCGCCACGCAGGAACCGAGGAACAGATCCCAAAACAGCTGGTCAGGAGCCTCCGGTGCGCGTCCTGCGGGTGCCAGGGACCGTCGTCGTACAACGAAAACCGTGGCGGCGACGCTGGCAACCAGCACGGCACCGCACAGCAGGACCACCCCCGCACCTTGAAGCAGTCCCTGGGTCAAGGACTCCGCCACGACTGACATCCTGCACCTCCCGCGCCCGTCATTCCCCACAAAGACTTGGCCCCGGCCGGAAAGCCCGGGCTGGTCCTTCCATTGGACCGTCTTCCAGGCACAGCGTCAATGGCTGCAAAATGCGGAGGCAGGCACTCCAAAGGGCGCCATGATGGGCGGTAGCGTGGGACCATGCGACTCAAAATGTGCAGCATCCACGTCCAGGACCCCGCGGCCGCCCACGCCTTCTACACCGGCACGCTCGGCTTTGACACCCTCATGGCCATGCCGGAGTACAACCTGTACATCATCAAGGATCCGGGGGCGGCCGACAGTTCGGTGGGGCTGCTCCTGGAGCCCAGCGACAACCCGATCGGCGCCAGCTACATGAACGCCGTGCGTGAGGCCGGCCTCCCCGCCATCGTTTTCGGGGTACCCGATGTCCAGGCAGAATATGACCGCCTGTCGGCCGCCGGGGTCAGCTTCAAGACTCCGCCCACCACGGACTCATTTGGGACCAGCGCCGTGTTCGACGACGGCTGCGGCAACTACATCCAGATCCACCAGGACTGACGGACCGGGATGCAACAGAAGCTTGTCCGCGCATCCGGACGCTGAGGCTCCGGACGGGCGAACAAGCTTCTGAAAGGGCGGCGGTGCAGGCTAAGCCTGGGCGCGGTCCTTCTTTGCCTGCTTCTTCGCGGCCTCGTCCTTGACCCGCTGGGCCTCGGCACGGACTGCAGCGTGCGTGGCGCGTTCGGTGACGAGCCACTGCGGGGGAGCCTGCAGCAGCGCGGTGATCTCCGCCGTCGTGAGCGCTTCTTCCACGCCGCCGCGTGCCAGGCCGCTGATGGACACGTTCAGCTTCTGGGCCACCACGGGGCGGGGGTGCGGCCCATTGCGGCGGAGTTCGGCAAGCCATTCCGGCGGGTTGGCCTGGAGTTCGGCGAACTCCTCACGGGTAATGGTTGAATCCTGGAACTCCTGCGGGGTGGCCGGCAGGTAGATGCCAAGTTTCTTGGCAACGGTGGCCGGCTTCATGGACTGGGAGTTTGCAGAGGTCATGCTTCAAGGGTATCCGGGCGGCGGGTACTGTGAAGACGTGCCCGCCGACAATGCCCCCATGCCTGATGCCCAGCCCGCCCCCGACGAGGCGGCGCCGCGGGTGCTGCGCGTCGCGTATGTGGCAGGGGTGACGCCGGGAAAGTGGATCCGCCGCTGGGAAGAGCGGATGCCCCATATTCCCCTTGAAGCATTCATGATCGACGACGGCGTGCAGCGCCAGGTGCTGGATGGCGGCCGGGCTGACATGGCCTTCGTCCGCCTTCCGATTGACCGGGACGGCCTCAGCGTCATCCCGCTCTACGAGGAACAACCCGTGGTGGTTGCCCCCAAGGGCCACGAGATCTCAGTGTTCGAGGAAGTGGCCCTTGCCGACCTTGCCCAGGAGTCCTTCCTCGATGCTGCTGCCTTAGGCGGCCCGGAGACGGCGCTCCAGGTGGTGGCCTCCGGGGCCGGGCTGCTGGTCCTCCCAATGTCAGTGGCGCGCCACTTCAACGTCAAAGACACCGTGGCGCGCAGGCTCACCGGGGCGGAGGAGAGCGAAATCGCCCTGGCCTGGCCCGCGGAGGCCACGGACGACGTGCTGGAGGAATTCATTGGCGTGGTGCGCGGCCGCACCGCCCAGAGCTCCCGCCAGCCCTCCGCCCAGCCGCAAAAGGTGAAGAAGGAACCCAAACCGGACCGCCGCGGCACCGGAACCAAAAAAGCGCCCAAGGTGGCCCAGCGCTATGCCCCCAACCCTGACAAGGGCCGCGGCAAGGGATCGCGGAAGAAGGGCAAGCGCTAGCCCCCATGAGCCCACCAGGCACCTGGTTGTTGACCGGATAACAGAAAGCCGGCCCCGCATGATGCGGAGCCGGCTTTGCTGCAGTCCGTCGCTGCCCGCGCGGACTAGGTGTTTTGGATGGTGTCTTTGGCGTCGGTTGCGCGGTCTTTGACGTCGGTGGCTGCGTATTGGCCTTCGGTTTTGACGTTTTGGGCGGCGTCGGTGGCGGTGGCCTTGACGTTTTCCATGGCTTCCTGGGCGGGTTCCTTGAGGTCCTGGGCCATGGTTTTGGCGGCGTCGGTGACCTGGGTTGCCAGGGGCTGGGCTGCGGTTTTGAGTTGGTCCGCGGCTTCGCGTTCTTTGTCGCTGGCCGGGATCAGGGAGGAGATCAGCATGCCGGCGCCGAAGGCGATGAGGCCGGCGGCCAGGGGGTTGCCGGCGGTTTTGGCTTTGACCTGGTCCGGGGCGTGGGAGACGGCCTGGCCGGCGTCGGAGAGTTTCGCGGAGACGGTGTCTGTGGCCTGGTGCAGGTTGTCGCCTGCGGTGTGCATGGCGTTGGTGGTGTGCCCGGCTCCGGTGGCGGTGGTGTCGTGGACTTTGGTGCCGGCGGTGTCTGCTGCTCCCATGATTTTCTCCTTCACCCCGGTCACGGCGTCGCGGACCTTGTCGGTTTGGCGGTGGACGATGTTGGACGGGGTGACTTTGTCGGCCACGGCGTCCACGTTGGTGCCCAGGCGTGCCCGGGTGGCTTCTATGTCTGCGCGGATGACGTCAGGGTTGTCGCTCATCGGTTTACCTCACCTGGTTTTAGGGTTGGGGGAATTTCTGAGAGGGTTTCGCCGGTTTGGGGCAGGCCTTTGATCTGTTTGAGTTCCTTGCGGCCGGTGGAGGCCAGGACGGCGGCGATGATGGCCCAGATGACGGCGACGATCAGTGCGGCCCAGCCCAGGGCCATGATGGCGCCCAGGGCCCACATCAGGGCCAGGGAGAGGAAGAGCAGGACGAAGTGTCCGCCGATCCCGGCGCCGGCGAGCATGCCGGCGCCTTTGCCTGCGCGGGAGGTGGATTGTTTGAGTTCGGCTTTGGCCAGTTCCACTTCCTGGCGCATCAGGGTGGACAGGTCACGGGTCACGTCCCCGAGCAGGTCACCGAGTGAGGCGTTGTCCGCTTTCACGTGCGCCGCGCTGGGCGGCGGCTCCGGAATCTGGCTACTCATCACAGACCACCCGTGCCGTGCCGGCCGGTGCCCGGGGTACCTTCAGTGCCGAACGTCCCGTCGCCGGAGTACACGCCGTTTTCGGCGCGGTAGGGGTCGTCCTCGAAGCGAAGCGGAGTCTCTTCGGGTGTTCCCGAAGGCAGGGTGCTGGTGGACACCGGGGTGGCACTGCCCACTACCGGCTCAGCAAAGAGGTCGTCGGTGCCTGCGGCATAAACGGTCTCCTGGCGAAGCGGCGCTGCCGGGGCTGGCTGCGCGGCGCGGTGCTGGCCTGAACCCTGGGCCGTATTGGAACCTGCAGCCTGTCCCGATGTTTCGGGTGCACCTGCGGTGAGTCCGCGGGTGAGGCGTCCGGCGAGGACGCCGGCGCCGGCGGCGAGGAGCAGGAAGGTTCCGGGGCGGTTGCGGGCGAACCGCTGGACCTCGTTCAGGAGGTCGCCCGGCTCCCGGTTTTCCAGCCAGGTGGCCATGGAGGAGGTGCGTTCTGCGGCCTGGCGGACCAGGTCGCCGGCCATGCCCTGCTGGTCCGGGGCGTTGGCCATGCTGTGCAGCTGGGTGGAGATGTTGCGGATGCCTTCCGCGGCCTTCTGCTGCTGGGTGCCCGCCTGGCTGGTGAGGCCGGACTTTGCCTGGTGCAGCAGGTCCTGCGCATTGGCCTTCGCATCATGCGCCACGTTCGCGGCTTCTTCCTTCGCCGTCTGAGCCACATTCTGTGCGGCGGATGCGGCCTCGCCGGCAACGTTGGATGCCTGCTCCCTGGCTGCCTGGGTCTTGGAGGTGTCACCCAAAGTGGTGGGGTAGGAGGCCTGCCGGGGAGCTGCCTCCGTTGCGCCGTACGGATCGGCGATGGCCGGATCGTCAGCGGTGTGCGGGGTCTGGGGCCATTGGTTCTCTGTCATCTTCGCTCTCTTTCAGAAAGGGTTAGCTGGCGATCAAGAACCAGCAATGCTGGCGAGTTAGTAAGCAAGGTTACTAATTAGATACTAAGCACACTTCCCATTTGGATTGCAAGGGGCAGTGCTGCAGTTTCGAAGTCCCGGGGCCGCCCGGCGATGCGGTTAAGTTGCCGCTGGATAGTAAGCCTACTTGCGAATATGTTGCTAAGCATGCTTATTGTAGTGGTGTAGCGACGCAGGGTGACCAGCACTTCGCCACCTACAGGAAGGCCGCGGCCGATGACCAGCAATCTCGATCCCGACGCCCGGAGCAGCTACCGCCTGATCACTTTGGCGGCCCGGCTCATCCAGCGGCGCCAGGACGATGCACTGGCCCCCCTTGGCCTCACCCGTGCCGCAGTTATTGCACTGGAAGGCCTGACGGGGGGCCCACTGAACCAGGAACAGCTTGCCGATGCGATCAGGGTCCAGAGCCAAACACTGGGCCGGGTCCTGACCCGGCTTGAGGGCACAGGACTCATCACCAGGACCCGGCACGCCTCGGACCGCCGCCAGCTGAAAGTGGAGCTGACGGACGCCGGCGTTGCCGCCGTCGAAGCGGCGCGCCAAGCGGAGATCAACGCCTATCCGGACGATCCGGACATCGGGTGGAAGGAACTCCGGGAGGAACTCACCAAGTTTGTCCGTGCCGTCCCACTCAACCGCGAAAGCGGCGTGGTTCCGTTTGCTCCGCCGGAACACCGGGGCGGACACCGTCCCCAGACCGGGCGGGCAGCCGGAATCCGTGGCTGGGAACAGCCACACCAGAACTGACAGGGCTGCGGGCGTCTTGCCATGCCCCGTGCGTGGGGTTGGGCAGCACCGGACAGGCAGCAGGGCTTACGACGACGGGACGTCCGGTCCCGAGGACCAGCGCAGCAGTGCCGCGATATGCACGCCCTTGGGCAGGACCGGTCCCGGAACCAGGAGAACGCGGGCGTCGGTGAGGGCGGCTGCGCGAAGCAGCGCCGCCGGGGCCGGCACTTCTCCCAGGATGCGGGCAGCCAGGGCTTCTTCCCGGGCTGTGGCAACCCACGGTTCGGCGTCCAGGGCCAGCAGGGTCCGTCCGGACAGGGCGGCATCATCAAAGATCAGGACGTCCGCCTGTGCCTGCTGGAGTGCATGCACCACCGCTCCGATGCCATGGGCTGCCTCGGGATTGGCCTGGCCCTCCTGGACGGCCAGCCTGTCCATGACAGCCTGCTGCTCCTCCGCCCACAGCTCAGCAACGTGCTGGTTGACGTGGTCCTCCAGGTTGGCGCTGCCAGCCCCGGCGGTGTGGGTGTGGGACTCCACCTCCGACACCAAAGCCCTGCCGGCTTCGGAGAGGTTGTCCTTGACCAGGCCCCTGGCACGGATGTCGCCGGCCAGCACGATGAGCCGGGCGCCGCTGGCGTTGGCCACCCTGTCGATTTCGCCTGCCACTTCGTCCGCGTTACGGCGCCAGACGTCTTCGGTGTGGTGCTGGAACCGCAATTCAGACCAACCCCCGCCATGGAACTTGTGCACGTGTTCGGATTCTCCCTCCACGTCCTGTACGAAGGCGGGAATCCTGGCTCCGGCCCGGTACAGCCGGATTTCACCGTGCTCCCGGCTTACTTCCGCCACAACGTAGGCAAGGTCTTCGGGCCGGTGCTTGACCAGCGGCAGCAGGTCCGGGACGGGCTCCACTGCGAGCCGCTCCGGCATGACGGGATCGCCGGGAAGCACCTCATTGACTACGGCCTTCCCTGCGTGGACCAGGACGAAGCGTGCCACGGGGGAGGGGATCCCGGCGGCCGGCTGGAGGGCCTGCTCCATTGCCTCGACATCGGCGGAGGTTGCCCCCTGCGCTTCAAGCCGGGCGCGGGTATTTCCGGCCCTGACATCCCCGGCTTCAAGGGTGTCCACTGTTCCGGTTCCCGCGTCCACGTAGGCCGTGCACCACGGGCCGGGAGTGCGGTAGAGATCGGCATATTTCTGCAGGTTCGTGGTCATTTTTCCTCCTCCCCGATGCGGGGGCCCGAGGTGGTTTTGCCGCGTTCCGCCATGACGATCTCCTTCGCGCGTGGCGTACTGCCACAGGCTTACTGGTTCGTCATTTCACCGTAGCAGCGGTGATCCGGGCGCTGAAGGGCCTTCCGGCCCCTTGCCGGTCAGCCGCGGCAGGCGTCCTGCAGGGCCCGGACTGAGTCTGCCGGCACCTGGTCCCCGGCCTCCGCAATCCGGCCCAGAGGCGTCGTGATCTCTGCAGGAACCCCTGCCGTCCGCGCGGCCGACACCAAGCCCGCCAAAGCCTGGCGGTCTTCGGCGCTGACCAGGCCGTCCTGGACCACTGCGCAGATTTGCCGGTTGACTTCCTGCGCGGCGGCCGAGGCCGCCCTGGAAGCGGCGTCGCTTGCCGCGGTGCCTGCGGCTTCCCCCACGGCGCCGCACCCCGTCAGCAGCAGGGCGGCGGCAAGGGCAGTGGCGGCGACGGGGCGAAGAGTCATGCCTCCAGCGTACCGGCGGCCTCTACCGGCGTGCCGGTACCCCGAGGATGCTGTCCAGCAGGGCGTTGCGGAACTTGCCCTCGGGGTCATGGCCGGCCGCAAAGGCCCGGAAATCGGCGAAGCGCGGGTACAGCGCCTCCCAGTCATAGCCCTCCGGCGTGAACAGCTTGCCCCAGTGCGGGCGGGCACCGAAGGGCCGCAGGGCTTCCTCAAGGACCGGGAGGAAGCCTTCCACCTCAGGCTGCAGCGGTTTCCACGTGAAGTGCAGCGCAGCGCTTTGCTGCCGGTAGAACGGGCTGAGCCAGAATTCGTCGGCGGCGCCGGTGCGGATTTCCGAGACGAACAGCAGCGGGGCAAGGTCTTCGGCCAGCGCGCGGACTGCCTGGAGGGCAGCGGGGGCGTGCTCCAGGGGAAGGATGAACTCGCTCTGGAGTTCGTCTCCGTTGCTTGGGGTGAACTCGTGCCGGAAGTGCGGGAGCCGGTCCAGCCACAGCCCGGGTTCGTCCAACTGCGCCGTGCAGTTCTCCGCTGACATGTCCGGCAGGGGGTGCCGGGGATGCAGCGCGGCGGTTGCCCCGAAGAGGTTTGGAAGCGGCTCCTCCCCGTCGAGCGCTTTGAGCCATACCTGGTTGATGCTGCTGCCCGCGTAGTCCGTAAAGAGGCTCACGCTGTAGGCGCTGGACACGATTCCGGCGAAATCTCCCAGGGCGTTGTCCCACGGCAGGTCCTCCAGAACCCGCTGGCGCATCCTGAAGCTGGGCCGCACCGCCAGTTCCAGCCCGGTGACAATGCCCAGGGCCCCGATGCCCACCACGCTTGCCAGGAACTCGTCGCCGTCCTCCCGGGTCAGCGTGACCTGCTCTCCGGAGGCCCGGACCAGGTCGATGGATTCCACGGCACCGGCGAGGGCCGGGTTGTTCACACCGGACCCGTGCGTGCCGGTCTGCACCGCGCCTGCCACCGAGATGTGCGGCAGCGAGGCAAGGTTGTGGATGGCGACGCCGGCATCCTCAAGCGTCCGGCAGAGCGCCCCGTAACTCACGCCGCCGCTGACGCGCACTGTTCCGCGGCCGGAATCCAGCTCCACCTGCTGCGGCAGCGCATCGAGCAGCACGTGCACGCCGTCGGTGTCTCCCACCCGGTTGAACGAGTGCCGGGACCCCAGGGCCTTGATCCGCGGCGAAGCGGCCACGATGGATGCCAGTTCCGCTACTGATTCCGGCCGACTGACATCCGCGGAGGAGTATTCGAGGTTTCCTGCCCAGTTCTTCATCGAGTGGCTTTCGCTTGGCATCGGTTTCCTCCCACTGTCAGCGCTAACAATCGAGCCTGTCAAGGCGCTTCCGCTGTGTGGGCGGGGATGTCCCGTGGCCGTGATCCGCCTGCCCGCGGGCAGTCCGGGGCAGTCCCGCAGGCAGGCGGACACCAACGCCGTCCAGTCAGGAGCTTCTTTCGTTGCGGGGTGTGGTGGTGCGGGGTGTGGTGGTGCGGGGCGGGGGCATGCGGCGGCTCCCGGTTGCTTCGATGGCCGCGGCCAGCCGGAGCAGGCCGGTATCGCTGTAGGCTTTGCCGGCGATGGTGAGGCCCACCGGCATGGCGATGTCCGCCGCGATGCCCATGGGAACCGTGACCGTGGGGATGCCAAGGTGCCGGGGGACCAGGTTCCCGTTGGCCACCCATACGCCGTTGCGCCAGGCGGCGTCCGCCGAGGCCGGGTTGGTGTCCGCGTCCGCCGGGGCAACATCGGCCGCCGCCGGGAACACCACGGCGTCCAGGCCCAGCCGGTCCATCCATTCCTCCAGGTCCACCCGGCGGGTTTCCTCCAGCCCTGCCAGGCCCGCGGGCAGGTGCGGAATGTCGGCCAGGACGGGCACGCCGTGCCCGCGGATCCAGCCGGGATAGTCGCTGATGTCGTCATCGAAGCCGTCGTAGCGGTCCGGAAGCGCCCCGTCCGGGGCCGGGAAGATGGCGGAACCGTCGACGTCGGCAAGGCGGTTCAGCTGCGGGTCCCCGTTGGCCTCCAGGAAGTCATTCCACGCCCAGGCCGACAGGTCCACGATTTCCCGCCGCAGGTATTCCGGGGACACCAGCCCCCGGGTGGCGATGGTGGGCGCGCCGGGCCGGTCGCCTTCGTAGTTGGAGACCACGGGGAAGTCCACCTCCACCACGTCGGCGCCTGCGGCTTCGAGGTCGCGGCGGGCCGCGTTCCACAGCTCCATGATGGATGCGCGGGTTTCGATCCGCTGCCCTGTGGACCCGCCGATGCCTGGCGCTTCGGCAGTGCCGGCCTCCGGGTCCGCGTTGATGTACATCCGCGGCACGCCCAGCCGCTTCCCGGCGAGTACGCCTGCCGCCGCGGCGGCGTCCGGAACGGCGAGGTCAAGGTACGACGCCGGCCGGACGGTGGATGCCTTGGGCACCGGGATCCAGGGCTGGACACGCCAGAAGTCGCCGCGTGGCTCGGCGTCGTCCGCCACCACCACGTCCAGGACCTCCAGCAGGTCCGTCATAGTGCGGGTGTGCGGAACCACGACATCCATGGTGGGCACCAGGGGCCAGTTCCCACGCACGGAGATGACGCCGCGGGAGGGTGTATAGGCGCACAGGGCGTTGTTCGATGCCGGGGCCCGGCCTGAGGACCACGTTTCCTCCGCCAGTCCGAAGGCTGCGAAGCTCGCCGCAGTGGCCGTGCCGGACCCGTTGGATGACCCGGAGGCAAAGGCGGCCGGGAGGAAATCGGCGTTGTAAGGGCTCTCCGCCCGCCCATATACTCCGCGTTGCATACCTCCGTTGGCCATGGGCGGCATGTTGGTCAGCCCGATCAGGACGGCGCCCCCGGCCCGCAGCCGTTCGATGGTAAAGGCGTCGCGCTGTGCCACCAGGTCCTTGAACGCGGGTGAACCGGCAGCCACGGTAAGGCCTTTGACCTGGTAGCTGTCCTTTGCGGTGTAGGGGACGCCGTCCAGGGGGCCCAGCGTGAAACCGGCGGCACGGCGGCGGTCCGACTCCTGCGCCTCGGCGATGGCCTCGGGGTTCATCACGACGAGCGAGTTCAAACATATTCCTGATGAGTCATATTTCTCGACGCGCGCCAAATAGAGTCGGACCAGGTCTTCGGAAGTGACCACCCCCGCGTCAAGGGCTGCCCGGAGCCGGCCAATGCCGGCCTCCACCACGTCGAAAGTCGCCCCAGCGGCCAACTGTTGAGTGGCCTGTGCCTGCTTCATGCTGCATCGCCTTCGCGCCGGGCCGGCTGCTGCTGGGTGATGCAGTGGATGCCGCCGCCGAAGGCGAAGATGTCCCGGGCATCCACCAGTTCCACCGTGCGTCCGGGGTAGGCGCGCTCCAGGATGCCGGCGGCGATGGTGTCATTCGGATCGTTGAACCCGCAGAGCACCACCACGTTGTTGGCCACGTAGTGGTTGATGTAGGACCAGTCCACCCAGCCCTCTTCATCCCTGAGCGTGGTGGGGGCTGGAACGTCGATGATGCGCAGCGGCCGGCCCTGGGCGTCCAACTGCCCGGCAAGGACTGCCTTCAGCTGCAGATAGACGGCGTGGTCCGGGTGGGCGGGATCATCCTGGCGGTGGAGCAGGATGGTTCCCGGGCCGGCAAAGGCGGCCACGATGTCCACATGGCCGCGGGTGCCGAACTCGTCATAGTCCCGGGTGAGCCCGCGGGGAAGCCAGATGGTCTTGGTGGTGCCCAGGGCTGCATGGATTTCCGCCTCGACGGACTCTTTGGTGGCGCCGGGGTTTCGGCCGGGATCGAGCTGCACCGTTTCGGTCAGCAGCACCGTGCCTTCACCGTCCACATGGAATCCGCCGCCTTCGTTCACCAGGGAGCTTCGCCTGACTGGCACATTGGTGCCGGCTGCCACGCTCCGGGCTACGTCCTGGTCCTTGGCCCAGGCAGCCCAGTCCTGTGCGCCCCAGCCATTGAAGATCCAGTCAACTGCGGCGAGTGAACCGTCCGCCGCATGAACGAACGTGGGGCCGCTGTCCCGCAGCCAGGCGTCGTCCAGCGGAACGGCCAGAACGTCGATGCCCTGGCCGAGCCATTCCCGCGCGGCGGTGGCATCGCGCGGATCGGCGACGACCGTAACGGGCTCGTACCGTGCGATGGTCCGGGCCACCTTGGTCCAGGCGGCCCGCGCACGGTCCAGGGTGGAGCTTCCCACCGGCCCGAAGGTCTCGTTTGGCGGCGGAAAGGCCATCCAGGTCCGCTGGTGGGCGTCCCACTCGGCGGGCATGCGGGACGCGGTACTGACGGCCGCGTGGCCAGGGGCGGCGCTGCCACCGACTGCTGTCGAATAAATGAATGCCATTCATTTATTATGGGGACGGCGCCGTGCGCACGCAAGGGTTTTTCAAACCTGGCGCGTAGTGGTCCGGTCGACGGCCGCCAGGATGGCGCGTGCCAGTTGCTCCGGTTTGGTGAACTGCGGCCAGTGCCCGGTGGGCAGGTCGATGTACTCGACATCCCGGACCTTGGCCAGTTCCGCGACGAACGGATGCCCCGCTGCGATCCATTCCCGGATCATGGCGGACGGGAACTCGCAGGCGATCACGGTGGCGGGGACTTCGTAGCGGCGCTCGTCATGCAGCTGCTGCTTGCCGTACGCCACGCCCCGGGGCTCCGGAACGGCACGGTCACGGAAGGCCTGGCGAAGCCCCTCATCGAGATCCACCAGGTCGGCATCGTCAAAGTCCTCCCAGGGAGGCAGGGGGACGTCATCCCCAACGGCCGGCAGTTCGTCATTGATGACACCGCCTTCACCGAGCGGTCCGCTGTCCACGTACACGGCACGCGCCACCTTGTCCGGCCGCGCATCCACCGCGCCGTGGATGATGGCACCGCCACCGGAATGGCCCACCAGGACCACCTTGCCGGGGAGGCCGTCCAGGAACTCCACCACCGTGTCGATGTGGTCCTGCAGATTGATGCCCGATCTGGCGGCGTCCACGGATTCCTTCCCCGGGAGGGTGAGGGGGTGGGTCCGGTGCCCTGCTGCCTCCAGGGCAGGGGTCACCTCCTCCCAGGATGAGGCGTCCAACCAGAAACCGGGAACCAGGATGATGTCCATGACCGAACCCTACTCCCCGCCCCCACGCCGGAATACGGTCCTACCGCTTCGGCTTGCGGTCCTTCCCCGCGGTCCGGCCTTGGCGTTCCGTGGCCTCGCGTTCCGCCCAGCGCTGCGATTTTCCGGCGGACACCACCTTCTGGTGCCACTCCCGGTGGTAGGCGCGCTGGGCGGCGACGTCGGAGCGGCGGGCCAGCGCGGCCAGTTCGCGCTGCATCTTCAGGTACGAGTTCCAGCGCCGTTCCTCCAGGACGCCGCCATCAATCGCTTCCCGCACCGCGCAGCCGGGCTCACCGCCGTGGGCGCAGTCCGCGAAGCGGCAGCCGGCGGCCAGTTCCTCCACGTCGCCGAACATCCCGCCCAGGCCTTCGCCGGCGTCGAACAGCCCGAAACCCCGTACACCGGGCGTGTCCATCAGCACCGTGCCGTTGGACAGGGGTACCAGCTCGCGGGCGGTGGTGGTGTGCTTGCCCTTGAAATCCCCGGACCGCACCTCCCCGGTCTGCTGGACCTCGCGGCCCACCAGCGCATTGATCAAGGTGGATTTTCCCGCGCCGGACGGACCCAGGAGCACGATGGTGCCGCCGGGCTGGATGCGGGACATCAGTTCGTCAACCCCGTCGCCGTTTTCGGCGGATGTGGTGACCACTTCCACGCCCGCTGCCTGCAGGATGACTTTCCCGACGACGTCGTCCGCCACATCAGCCAGGTCCGCCTTGGTGATGATCACCAGCGGGGTGGCACCGGAGTCCCACGCGGCAACGAGGGTGCGTTCCAGCCGGTTGTGCGTGAGCGGCCGGTCAACGGGCACCACCACCCCCACGGTGTCCATGTTCGCGGCCAGGACCTGTTCCTCGGAGGAATCCTCGAACGCGCGTTTGCGGCTGAGCTCCGAGCGGCGGGGAAGGACTGCCAGGATCTGGCGGTTACCGGCCCGGTTGGGGCCGATCCAGACCCAGTCGCCGGTGACGGCGGGCTCCCCGGACAGCGGATACGGCAGGTGGAGCAGTCCGTCCCCGGCGGCGACCAGCAGCAGGGTGCGGTCCACGCGGACCACCCGTCCGCGTTCCGTGGCGCCGGGGCAGGGGTTCTGGTGGAAGTGGCGGGCGACGGCGGGGGTGTAGCCGTAAGCGCCGGGGCCGCCGGTTGGTTGGTTGGTACTTGGGGTGTTGTCCAGGGGGTTGCCTGAAGAATTGTGCACTGTGGTTTCCTTGCGGGGTCCCCGGTGCAACAGCGCTGCTGCGGACAGCTGCCGACAGGTCAGGCGGGTGCAGCCGGGAGGATGGATGATGGGGTGGGTGCGGAGCGCTCTGGGCGCGCGGCAACTGCAGTCATCAAAACCACCTCCATTCCCTCGCGGGTTCACCGTCTTCCTGCCGGGGACGGCAGGGTGCGAACGGTCCCACTCTAGCGCCCGTCGCCGTCGGGGGCCATGGTTGAATGCTGCCTGCTAAGGGCGACCAGCGTAGTGCCCTCGCTCCCGGTAGCGCATCACCGCCTCGGCGTTGCCGCACCGCGCCGAGCAATAGGCGCGCCGTCCGCCGCGGCTGGTGTCGGCAAAAACCTTCGGGCAGCCGTCCCTGGCACAGGTACCCAGCCGTCCACCCGCAGCCTCCGTGATGAAGATGGCCAGGCCGCCGGCCGTGAGGGCACGCACGCGTTCCACCAGGCTGTCGCTGGTTTCAGCAAAGTGAAGGTGCGGGCCCAGTCCGTCGTGGACCGTCAGGAAGACCCGCTTGACCCCCTGTTCAAGCAGTGCGTTCACCGTGGCGCAGCGGTCCTTCTCGCTGTCCGACTCAAAGACAGCGCGCAGGCGTGTTGTCCAGTCCCGCAGGAGCGCTTCCTCGAACGCGCCCACCTGCGGATTGTGGAAAAGGTGGGCCGCCAAAAGGTCTGCCAGCGCACCTTCGTCCCAGGCTCCGCCGCCCAGCATGTTGACGAGTTCCTCCGCGACCCGGACGCCGGACATGTTGTCATGGTTGAACTGCATAAACCCATGACACCACACTGGGCATGACGGCGGGCTGCCCCAGGGGGTCCTGCCACACCCCACGTTTTCCTGACCAGGAGCCACACCTTTGACCGCCACCGCCGAAACCGCCCGCTCCCTGCAGTCCCGGATGCGCAGGACGCTGGTGTCCGCCCAGATCTTTTCCGGGCTGGGCAATGGCTCCACGCTCGCCTTGGGTTCGATCCTGGCCGTGGATTTGTCAGGCCCGAGGCCTGGGCAGGCTCAGTCAACACGTCCCTGACGCTGGGGACGGCAGTGACCGCCATTCCGCTGGCGCAACTGGCGCTCTCCCGCGGCCGCCGTTTTGCCCTTGCTTCAGGGCTTGCCGCTGCGATTGCCGGTACCGCCCTGATGGTGGGTGCCGTGATCACGGGGCTCTTCGTCCTGCTGCTCGGGGGTGCCTTCCTGGTGGGCGTGGCTTCGGCAGTGAACCTCCAGGCCCGCTTTGCGGTGACGGACCTGGCCGAACCCGCGCACCGCGGGCGGGACCTTTCGCTGGTGGTGTGGGCCATCACCATCGGGGCAGTAGCCGGCCCCAACATGGTGGGTCCCGGCGCGCTGGTGGCCGGCTGGCTGGGGATTCCTGCCGCAGCAGGGCCGTTCCTCATCTCGGCAGCCGGCATGGTCATCGGTGCTTCGATTGTGTGGGGCTTCCTCCGGCCCGACCCGCTGCTGACCCGCCGCACCATGGATGGTCCTGATTCCGGTGACGGTGTCCGGCGCCGGGGCGCCCTGCAGGCCGGATGGCAGATTGTACGGGAGAACCGCACCACCCGCGGGGCAGTGGTGGCGGTGGTGGCTGCCCATGCGGTGATGGTGGCGGTGATGTCGATGACTCCGCTGCACATGCAGCACCAGGCAGGCGAGGCCGCGGGCCACCCGGACACCATTGCGCTGATCGGGCTGACCATCTCCCTGCACATTGCCGGAATGTACGCCCTGTCACCGCTGGTGGGGTGGCTCACGGACAGGATGGGCCCCGCGCGGATGGTGTTGGCGGGCCTGGCAACCCTTATGGCTGCGGTGGCGGTGACGGGATTGGCGCCGGAATATCCGGCGGCCGTGACTACCGGGCTGGTCCTGCTGGGTTTGGGCTGGTCCGCCACCACCGTGGCCGGATCCACGCTGCTCGTCGCTGCTTTGGCACCCTCCCAGCGGATCCCCGCCCAGGGTTTTTCGGATGCCGCCATGTCCCTCGCGGCAGCGCTGGGCAGCGCGGCCGCAGGGCCGGTCATGGGCATGACCGGGTACTCGGGAATCAGCGCCGCCGCCGCGGTCCTGGTGGCCGCGGCGGCGGTAGCCCTGCTGCGGCTTCCGGAACTGGGCCGCTGAGCGAGGGAAACCCGATCCCTGGATCCGCCCCCATCACCACCGCATCAATACCGGTTATGCGCTGGTGGCGTCCTGCACCTCGCCCACCAATTCCTCGATGATGTCCTCCAGGAAGAGCATCCCGGTGGTCCTGCCGTCGGCGTCGAACACCCTTGCCACGTGGGCGCCCGTCCGCCGCATCGCTGCCAAAGCATCCTCGAGGTCCGCCCCGGCAAACGCCGAGGCAAGGCGGCGCACCCTCTTGGCCGGTACTGGGCGGTGGAATTTCTCCGCCGAGGTGAGGTCCATGACGTCCTTGAGGTGCAGGTAGCCATCCGGCTCGCCGGCCGCGTTAACCAGGATGTACCGCGAGTAGCCGTGTCCTGCCACGGCCTGCTGGATGTCCGCCGGCGTGGCGGAGTCGTGCAGCAGCACCATCTCCGCCATGGGCACCTGCACGTCGGCCACCGTCTTGGCCGTGAACTCGAAGGCGTTGGTCAGGGCGCCGGTGGTGTCCTTCAGCATGCCGTCCCGGGTGGACTGCTCCACGATGGTGGCCACCTCATCCAGGGTGTACGCGCTGGTGGCCTCGTCCTTGGGCTCAACCCGGAAGAGCCGGAGGACGGAATTGGCAATCCCGTTCAGCGTCCAGATCACCGGCTTGAACACCTTGGCCACGAACACCAGCGGCGGGGCGAGCAGGAGGGCTGCCCGGGTAGGCACCGAGAAGGAGATGTTCTTGGGCACCATCTCGCCCACCACCACGTGCAGGAACGTCACCAGCAGCAGCGCCACCACGAACGCGATGATGCTTATTGCCTCGTAGGACAATGCGGTCAGGCCCAGCGGGATTTCCAGCAGGTGGTGGATGGCGGGTTCGGACACGTTCAGGATGACCAGGGAGCAGACGGTGATGCCCAGTTGGCTGGTGGCCAGCATGAGGGTGGCGTGTTCCATGGCCCAGAGGGTGGTTTTCGCAGCCTTGCTCCCGGCTTCGGCGCGGGGTTCGATCTGGGAGCGGCGGGCCGAAATGACGGCGAACTCGGCACCCACGAAGAAGCCGTTGACCAAAAGGAGAACCACCAGCCAGATGATGCCGGGAAGATACTCACTCATGGGTCAGCTCCTGGGTCAGGTTGTCGATGATCCGGTCGTGCGGGCTGCGCGGCGGTTCACCGGACGCGGCAGGGGTGAAACGCAGCCGTTCCACGTGCATGCCCGCCACGCGCTCCACGCGGAGGGTGCCGCCGTCGACCGCCACCTCGTCACCCAGCTCGGGAAGCCGGTCCAGCCGGTCCGTGACGTACCCGGCCACGGTGTCGTACTCGTCCCCGTCGGGGACCTCGATGCCGGTGCGGTCCAGCAGCTCGTCCGGCCGCAGTGCGGCGTCGAACGTGACGGAACGGCCCACGCGGACCACCCCGGCCCGCGCCCGGTCGTGCTCGTCCTCCAGCTCTCCCACGATCTCCTCCACCAGGTCCTCCAACGTGACGATCCCGGCCGTGCCGCCGTGCTCGTCGGAGACGATGGCCACTTGGAGACCCTGGCGCCGAAGCAGGCCCAGGAGCGTGTCAACGCCCATGGATTCCGGAACCCGCAGCGGCTCGATCATGAGCTCCGCCGCGGTGGTGTCCGCACGCCGGCCAAGGGGCACGGCGAAGGCCTGCTTGACGTGCAGGAGGCCCAGGACATCATCCTTGTCACGTCCGGTGACCGGGAAGCGGGAGTAACCGGTGGAGGTGGCAAGGGCGACGATGTCCTCCGCGGTGTCCGCCGCGCCCACCGCCGCCATCCGGACGCGCGGGGTCATCACGTCCGCCGCGCTGTACTCGGAGAAGCGGAGGGTGCGGTGCAGCAGGGTGGCGTGGTCCAGGTCCAGGACGCCCTCGACGGCGGACCGGCGCACCAGGGAGCTCAGCTCCTCCGCGCTCCGGGCACCCGAGAGTTCCTCCTTGGGCTCGATGCCGAAGCCGCGGATGATGCTGTTGGCCGTGTTGTTGAACAGCAGGATTACCGGCTTGAACACGGCGGTGAAGAGGGCCTGGAACGGCACCACCACCTTGGCGGTGGCCAGCGGCAGGGCCAGGGCGAAGTTCTTGGGGACAAGCTCGCCCACCACCATCGAGAAGACCGTGGCCAGGAAGATACCGGCAACAGACCCGACGGCCGGCACCAAGGCTTCGGCCAGCCCCGCAGACTGCAGCGGGCCGCTGAGCATCCGGCTGATGGCGGGCTCAAAGGTGTAGCCCGTCAGCAGGGTGGTCAGCGTGATGCCCAGCTGCGCGCCGGAAAGGTGCGTGGAGGTGATGCGAAGGGCCTTGATGGTGGGCCCAAGCCGCTTTTCGCCGCGGGCCTGGCGGGCTTCCAGGTCATGCCGGTCCAGGTTCACCAGCGCGAACTCCGAGGCGACGAAGAAGCCGGTGCCGACGGTCAGGACCAGGCCGATGCCCAGCATGATCCATTCAAACATTGGGGCGCCCCTCTCCTGGTGTGGCCGGTGATCCGGTCAGGTGGCAGAGGGGCCAGGGCATGTGTGAAGGAGGGTCGTCCATAACCCTTTCAACTCAGCCGGGGACGCGAAGGTTCCCGGCGCCCTACCGCCGCAGTTCCAGCGCACGCTTCCGGCGGGCGCTGATGGAGGAGACATAGCCGCAGTTGGTGCAGGTGATCCGGTATTTCCGGGACACGGTAAGAACCGGGATGAAGAACAGGGTGAACCTGGTGGCCTGCTCCTCAAGGAGGTGGTGGATGAAGGCGCCGCAGTGCGGGCAGGTAGCGGTCCGTCCCGGCAGGGCCTTGTGCACGGTCTTGAACCCAAAGAGAAGAAGCATGGCGGCCTTTCGTGGTCCGGTTGCTAACCACCACCCTAGGCGGGTTTCGAAGGTGTCCGTCAGGGGTACGGGAGCTTCTGCAGTGTCTGTGTTAAATGCAATACTTGCGTGAGCAGCAATCGCCGCATTTGGGGGGACGTCTGGCACATGGTTCTGGATACGGCAACCCTGCGCATCGCTTTTGGCCTGATGGCCCTGGTGCTGGTGGTTCTGTTCTACTTTTCCGCCTACCGGGTGACGCGATCGCCGTACAGCGCCTGGTGGTGCGGCGCCCTGCTGTTCTTCCTGTCGGGATCGGCCTGTTTCCTCCTCGATGGCACGCCCCACCAGTGGTGGGCCAACCCGGCCGGGAACACCCTGCTGGTCCACGGCGGCGTCGCGGTGTGGGCAGGGGCGCGTTCGCTGCGGACCGTGCGGCCGCCCAAGTGGGCCTTCACGGGCATTCCGCTGGCCACGCTCGTTGCCTCCCTGCTCGACCATCCCGCCACCAACACCTGGTCCGGCGGTCCCGTGTTCCTCGCCGCGATGAGCTTGACTGTTGGGCTTGCGTCCCGTGAACTGTGGCGCCTTGAGCCGGGTTATTCGCGGGTCCGCATCCCCATGGCGGTGGCTGCGGGCGGACTTTCCGTTTTTTACTTCTTCCGCTGGCTGGCGTTCCTCGTGGAGGGCCCGGATGGCCCGGTGTTCGTTAATGTCTTTGGCTCGGCCATCACCACGCTGGTCACCATGGTGTTGCTGGTGGTGGTTTCCTTCAGCATGGCGGCGTTGAGCAGTGAACAGCAGACGCGTGCCCTGCGCGTGGTCGCCACCCGGGACGACCTCACGGGGCTATTGAACCGCAAGGCCTTCATGGACCTTGCTGCGGAACAGCTTGCCGACCGCAGCATCACGGGCGGCTCGGGAGCCTTGATCCTTGCCGACCTGGACCACTTCAAAGCGGTCAACGACACCTACGGCCATGCCGCCGGGGACCTGGCGCTTCAGGCCTTCGCCGACGCCTGCGTGGCAACTGTCCGATCCACCGACCTGATCGGGCGCTATGGCGGGGAAGAGTTCGTCATCCTGGTTCCGGGGGCAAGCGCGGAACGGGCAGAGACGATCGCGGAGGAAATCAGCAGGCGCCTGGCCGGCGCCAAAGCACCGGATGGCATGGAGATGCCCACCGCGAGTTACGGGATTGCCACGTACGACGCCGGAACTTTCGATGCCGATGACCTGGTCGCCTCGGCGGACGCGGCTCTGTACAGGGCCAAGTCCCTGGGCAGGAACCGCGCCGCCCGCAGCGATCGGCTGCACTAGCCCCCTGCTTCTGCGGCGCGGTTCCGGACACCGGCCTACTTGGACTGGAGCGCGTCTGCCTGCTCAGCCAGGACCGTCAGCTCCACGCTGCCAGGCCGCTCAACGGTGCTCTCGATGGCCACCGCCGTGCCCGTGTGTGCGGACTCCAGGACGGATTCCATGACCTCCAGGGCGTGGTAGGCCAAGGCTCCGCCGGCCCTGGGCTCCATTCCCTGCGGGGTGGCGGCCAGGTCCGCGATGCCGAACCCGCGGCCGGAATCCACGTAGCCGGCGGACACGGGAAGGGTTTCCCAGTCCTCGGCGCCCAGGGAGAACAGCTGGACGTCGCCGTCGAAGTGGTTGGGGTCCGGTACCACCAGGGAGCCGCGCTCGCCGTGGATCTCGATGTTGGGGGATTTGGACTTCACGGCATCAAAGCTCATGAAGAGCGTCGAGAGCGCGCCGGATGCGTGGACCAGGACACCGGTGACGTGGGAATCGATGTTCACGGGTACCTTCCCGCCCTGGCGCGGCCCCGAGCCGATGGTCCGCTCATTCCGCGTGTGGCTGGCCGCACCGATCACCGACACCACAGGGCCCAGCAGCGTCACGAGTGCCGTGACGTAGTAGGGGCCCATGTCCAGGAGGGGGCCGCCGCCGGGCTGGTAGTAGAAGTCAGGGTTGGGGTGCCAGCGCTCGTGGCCCGGCGTCACCATGGTGGCCGACGCCGAGATGGGTGCGCCGATCAGTCCGTCATCGATGGCTTTCCGGGCGGTCTGGATCCCGGTGCCCAGCACGGTGTCCGGTGCACAGCCGACGACGACACCTGCCTCCCGCGCCGCGTCCAGCACCCGGCGTGCTTCTTCGGTGGTGGCAGCCAGGGGTTTTTCGCCGTAAACGCTTTTTCCTGCGGCGATCGCCTTCAGTGCCACCTCTGCGTGGGCGGCGGGGATGGTCAGGTTCAGGACCAGGTCCACGTCCTCTGCGGAGAGCAGCTCGTCCACGGAGACGGCGCGGACGCCGTCGTAGTCATCCGCCACGGCCTGCGCACGTGCCGGATCCAGGTCCGCCACGGCCACCAGCTGGATCTGGTCCAGCCGGCGGAAGTTGGCGAGGTATTGCGCGATGATGGCTCCGCAGCCAACGATTCCGACTTTCAACGGCTTGCCCACAGCAGGCCCCTTTCGATGATGGTGCGTACGTTCCGGTCCTGGAGGATTTCCACGCGGTGCCCGGGGGTGGACACGAAGATCCGGCCTTTGCCCCACTGGCGGGTCCAGATGGCGGGGGATGTCACTTCGCGGTTCCAGGGGTCCCACTCGCGGACTTTCTGGGTGGTGGTGGCCAGGACGTCGATGTAGTCGTCCGACAGCACCCAGTACTGTTCGGTGACCAGGTCGAAGTCCTTGATGCCCTTGGTGATGGGGTGGTCGGCGGCGGCCGGCAGCATGTTGACGGTGTAGGGCACGTAGTTGTCCGACTGCTCACCGATGCACTCATCCGGGTGCTTGCCGGGGTGGCAGGCGAACTGGCCGCCGATCAGGTGCAGGTAGTCGGAGGTGTTCCGGTAGGAATCCGCAATGCCGCCGTGCCAGCCGGCCAGGCCGGTGCCGTTCTCCACGGCTGCCCGCAGTCCGGCGAATTCGTCCTTTTCGATGGTGGTCATGGTCATGCACTGCATGATGAGGTCCACCCCTGCCATGTAGGCGGCATCGGCGTAGACCTTGGGGGATTCCTCCACCCGGACGTCGTAGCCGTTGTCCTTGAGGTAGGGGATGAAGAGCTCTGTGGCCTCGTAGGGCTGGTGGCCGTCCCAGCCGCCGCGGACCACCAGGGCGTTCTTGCGTTCTGTCATTGGGGTTTCCTTTGGTTGGCTGCCGGCTTTTGCCGGCAAGGCGTGGGGTCAGCGGCTGGCGAAAGCGGCGTCGAAGGCCGCTGCCGGCGGGGCGATCCGGGCCAGGTCCTGGACCATGGCCAGCGCCTGCGGGGCCCCGATGAGCCGGTCCATGCCGGCGTCCTCCCACTCGATGCTGGTGGGGCCCTCGTAGCCGATGGCGTTCAGGGTCCGGAAGATCCGGTTCCACTGCACGTCCCCGTGCCCTGCCGTGACGAAATCCCAGCCGCGCCGGGGATCGGCCCAGGCCAGGTGCGAGCCCAGGCGGCCGTTGCGGCCGTCGAGCTGGCGGATGGACTCCTTGACGTGGACATGGAAAATCCTGTCCGCGAAGTCCTGCAGGAACATGACGGGGTCCAGGTCCTGCCAGATGAAGTGGGAGGGGTCGAAGTTCAGGCCGAAGTTCTCCCGGTGTCCGATCGCCTCAAGGGTGTGCTTGGCGGTCCAGTAGTCATAGGCGATTTCGGACGGGTGGACTTCCAGGGCGAACCGGACACCCACCTCGTCGAAGACGTCGAGGATGGGGTTCCAGCGGTCCGCGAAGTCCTGGTAGCCGGCGTCGATCATTTCCTGGGAGGCGGGCGGGAACATGGCCACCGCCTTCCAGATGGAGGAGCCCGTGAAGCCGGTGACAGTCTTCACCCCCAGGCGGGCAGCAGCCCTGGCGGTGTCCTTCATGGCGTCCGCTGCCCGGCGGCGTACGCCTTCGGGCTCGCCGTCACCCCAGATGTCCGCTGGCAGGATGCCCTGGTGGCGCTCGTCGATGGGGTCGTCGCACACCGCCTGTCCGGTCAGGTGGTTGGCGATGGCGAACACCTTCAGGTTGTTCTTTTCGAGGATGTCCATCCGGCCCTGGAGGTAGTTGTCATCCTCGGCCGCGCGGCGCGGGTCCAGATGGTCGCCCCAGCAGGCGATCTCCAGCCCGTCGAAGCCCCACTCGCCCGCGAGCCGCGCCACTTCCTCGAAGGGCAGGTCGGCCCACTGGCCGGTAAACAGCGTGATTGGTCGTGTCATGTCTATTCCTTGGATCGCTTGAAGCTGGTCGTTGCCGTGCCGAACCGCTGCTCAGACTTTTTGCCACTGGCTGGAATTTGCGGCACTGGACTCCACAGCGGCCAGGACCCGCTGCACCTGCAGGGCGTCGGCGAAGGACGGTTCCGGTTGGCGGGCTTCGCCGATGGCCGTGACGAGGTCCACCACCTGGTGGGTGAAGCCGTGTTCGTACCCCAGGCCGTGGCCGGTGGGCCACCAGTTTCCGACGTAGGGGTGCTCGGGCTCGGTGACGAAGATCTTCCGGAACCCGGCGTCGGGGGATTCGGCGGCGTCGTAGAAGGACAGGACGTTCATGTCCTCGAAGTCGAAGGCAACGGAACCCTTGGTGCCGTTGACCTCCAGCCGCATGGCGTTCTTCCTGCCCAGGGCGTAACGCGTGGCTTCAAAGACGCCGATCGCACCCGAAGCCGTGCCGCCGTCGAACTTTGCGCTGAAGATTGCCGCGTCATCAACCGTGACTTTTCCCCGCGGAGCATCGCTGCTGAGGTCGCCGTGCCCGCCGAGTCCCACCAGGTCGCCGGCCAGCGGGCGTTCCTGCACAAAGGTCTCCAGCAGGGCCGAGACCCCGCTGATGTTCAGGCCCGTAACCCACTGCGCGGCGTCGATGCTGTGTGCTCCGATGTCACCCAAGGAGCCGGATCCGGACTTGCTCTTGTCCAGCCGCCAGGTCATGGGGGCGTTGGCATCGCTGAGCCAGTCCTGCAGGTACTGGGCCCTGACATGGCGGATGCCGCCCAGCCTGCCCTGTTCCACGAACCGCTTGGCCAGCGCCAGCGCCGGAGTGCGGCGGTAGCTGAAGCCGCACATGGAGAAGACGCCGTTCTTCGCCGCGGTCTCCGCGGCGAGCGTCATCCGTTCGGCTTCCGCGACGGAGTTGGCCAGCGGCTTCTCGCACAGCACGTGCTTGCCGGCTTCCAAGGCGGCGATGGCAATGTCGGCGTGCGTGTCGCCGGGCGTGCAGATATCGATGAGGTCGATGTCGTCGCGCTCGATCAGGCGGCGCCAGTCCGTTTCAACCGATTCCCAGCCGAGCTTGTCTGCCGCGGCGCGGACGCCGTCGGCATTCCTGCCCGCGACCGCTGTCAGCCGGGGCTGCAGGGGCAGGTCGAAAAACCGGGGTGCGGTGCGCCAGGCGTGGGAGTGGGCTGCACCCATGAAGGCGTAGCCCACCATGCCGACCCGCAGGGGTTGTGCGGTGGTCATGGAGATGTCCTTTCTTACTTGCTGAAGCCGGCGGTGAGGCCGCTCAACAGTTGACGGCGGGCGACGACGTATACCACCAGCAGGGGAAGGGTCGCCAGGACGACGGAGGCGAGAATGGCGGGGATGTTCACGCTGAACTCACCCTGGAAGGTCCACAGGGACAGCGGCAGGACCCTGGTTGCCGGGCTCTGCGTCAGGATCAGCGGGAAGAGGAAACCGTTCCAGACATGCAGGGCGTTGTAGATGCCGACGGTGATGACCGCCGGCTTGGTCATGGGGAGAGCGAGGCGCCACATCATGGCCCAGTCGGAACAGCCGTCCAGGCGCATCGATTCGAAAAGCTCATTGGGGACATCGCGCATGAAGTTGGACAGGATGAGGACGCTGACCGGGATGGCAAATGCCACGGACGGAAGGATCAGGGCCAGCAAGGTGTCATACATGTGCGCCCGGGTGATCATCCAGTAGATGGGGATGATGGTGGCGTGCAGGGGGATGGCCAGGCCAAGGACGAACAGGTTGTTCGTCAGGCTCAGGAACCGGCCCTTGCCGCGGACTATCGCATACGCGGCCATGAAGGACACCAGCAGGGCAGGCAGGACCGTGCCCAGGGTGACGATCAGGCTGTTGGTGAAGTACCTGACGAAGTTGTTCTCCAGGACCAGCTTGTAGTTGTCCAGGGTGGGTTCCGTTGCCGGGAGCATGGGGTTGGAGGCGAAAAAACCAGCCTGGTTCTTGAAGCTGGTGATCACCACGTAATAGATGGGGACGATGATGATGGCCAGCCAAAGCCAGCCGCCCAGCCCGCCAAGGAGGTTTGGCCGGAGCCGCCCGGGTCCCTTGGTGCGGGTAACCGGTGCTGCGGTGATGCTGCCCGCCGGGGCCGGTGGGACGGGAAGTTGTGTTGTGGAGGCCATCAGGCACCTTCCAATTGGCTTGCGTTGCGGTTTTTGCCGCCCAACCGCTGGAGGATGAGCGCCAGGCCCAGTCCGATGACGACGAGAATGACTCCCAGGGCGCTCGCGGCGCCCATGTCGTTGGCCTTGAAACCCGTCAGGTACATGTGCAGCGGTAGCAGCCGCGTGCTGTAGCCGGGGCCGCCCCCGGTGAGCACGAAGATGAGGTCGAAGTAGGCGAGGCTGCCCACCACCATCAGGGTGGAGGACGTGATGATCGTGTACTTGAGCTGGGGCAGGGTGATGTTCCAGAACTGGCGGAAGCGTCCCGCGCCGTCGATTTCGGCGGCCTCGTACAGCGACGTTGGGATCTGGCGGACGCCGCCCTGGTAAATCAGCGTGTGGAAGGGAACGAACTGCCACGCAATCACGAAGACCACCACGAACAGGACCAAATCCGAGTTGCCAAGCCAGTCCTGGGCAAGGATGGGCAGGTTGAATCCGGGGCCCAGGCCGAAGTTGGGATCGAGCAGGGCCTTGAAGGCGATGGCAACGGCGGCGGACGAAAGCAGCAACGGCAGGAAATAGAGCACGGCGAGGGCGGCGCGGTACTTCTGGCCGCCGGCCGTGAACACGCCCAGCAGCAGGCTGATGGGCGCCTGGACGATGAACGAGAAGAACATGATCTTCGCGGTGACCACCAGGGCGTTGCCGGTGACCGGATCCTTGAGGACCGTGGTCCAGCTGGACAGGCCGTCCAGCTTGATCTCGCCCAAACCGTTCCAGCTGGTGAAGCTGAGGAAGACGACGCCGATCAGCGGGACGACAGCGAACGCCAGGAAGAAGACCAGGGCCGGGACTGCGAGCCACCCCGAGGGGCCCGCATCGCGGACCCCCCGGTTGGCGGAACCAAGAGCCGTCATGGTCCCTTACTTTCCGATCGTGGCGTTCATGGTGCTGATGAACTGGTCAGGGCTGATCTTCTTGAGGAAGATCTGGTCCAGGTTGGACAGCATGGCGTCACCCTGCGCGGGGCTGAGGGCCTGGTCCCAGGAGAGGGTGAAGCTGGGGGCGTTCTTGGCCAGGCCGTAGACGAAGGTCAGGAAGTCCTTGTCGGGTGAGGCGGCGAGTTTGTCTTCGATTCCCTTGACTACCGGGACGGCGCCGGAGCTGATCAAGGCATCTGTGTTGGCATCGGTGAACATGCCGTCCTTGACATAGTCCAGGGCGGCCTTCTTCTGGGCATCGGTTGCCTTGGCGGAGATGGACCAGAAGTTGGAGGGGTTGCCCACGACGTTCGTCGGGTCACCCTTGCCGCCCGAAACGGTGGGGAAGGTGGTGTATCCCAGCTTTCCACTCCTGACGAAGTCGGCGGCGTCCTTCTTCATGCCCTGGTAGATCCAGCCGCCCTGCAGGATCATGGCGGCCTTGCCGGTGTACATCAGGGCCTGGTCTGCGTTGCTGTCCGCCGCAACGGATGAGAAGCCGTTGATGAACCCGCCGGCGTCGGCCAGGTCCTGGATCTTGGTCAGCGCCTCTTTGACGGCGGGGTCGGACCAGGCCCCGGGCTTGTTGGCTGCGATGTTGGCGAAGACTTCGGGGCCGCCAATGCGCTCCACCAGGTACTCAAGCCACATCAGGTCCGGCCACTTGGACTGGCCGCCCAGCGAGAACGGGGCAACACCGGCTGCCTTGAACTTCGGCACCAGGGCCATCAGCTCATCCCAGGTCTTCGGCGGCTGGGCTCCCACCTTGTCGAAGACGTCCTTGTTGAAGTAGAGGACAACCGGCTGGACGTTGTTGTTCGGCAGTGCGTAGGTCTTGCCGTTTACTTCACCGTTCTTCAGCACTGAGGGAAGGTAACGGTCCTTGACCTGCGGGTTGTCCTTGATGAAGGTGGACAGGTCGTCAACCTGGCTGGCGTCGACGTACGACTTCAGGACTCCGCCGCCCCAGCCATAGATGAAGGTGGGGCCTTCGCCGGCGCCGACGGCGGTGCGGACTTTGGTCTTGTAGGCGTCGTTGGCGAAGAAATCCAGCTTGATGGACTTGTCCGGGTTGGCCTGGTTCCAGTCATCCACCGACTTCTGGAGCACCGGCTGGTTGCCGCCGGTGAGTCCCCACATGGTGGCCGAATCGCTGCTGACGTTTGAGCCGGCAGGACCTGACGAACCGCAGGCAGCGAGGCTGACTGCCAGTCCTGCTGCGGAAATTGCCAACGCTGCCGAGCGCAACTTTCGAATCTTCATTTCGCTTCCGTTCATCCTCCGGGCTCAACGCTGGGTCCCGGTAACGTGTGAAGCAGGCGTTTGCCTCGGCTCCGAGGCGGATGGCCCGCGTCAATTCGGTCAGTGGTCGTACCGCGCGGCTTTCGAAAGTTTTCGAAACATTACGAGCGGTGGTGCCAATCTAGCCGTGAGCCGGATCACAGTCAAGAGTTGAACCGTGATGGGCTCGACCTGTCCTTACCGGTAATCAGTTGACGCCCTGAGGAAACGCAGGCAAGATGGCCGTAAACGAAATGTTTCGAAAGAGTGGATGAGTCAGTGGCGAAGACTGCACGGCCGGCAAAGACAACCCTGGCAGCTGTTGCCTTGCAGGCGGGGGTTTCCACCCCCACAGTGTCCAAGGTGGTCAACGGCCGCGAAGATGTTGCGCCGGAGACCCGGGCCCGCATCCTGGCCGCCTTGGAGCAGGCGGGGTATCAATCACCCGTGCAGCGCCGTTCCG